>JABDAP010000006.1 GCA_013289065.1 Bacteroidota bacterium
ATGGACTCGGTGCTCCGTGCGCGTAAGGTGGATATCATCGATGAACATTTTTATGCTTCTCCCGAATGGTTCTATGCCAACAGCAAGCGGTACGACCAGTATGACCGCAAGGGCCCAAAAATATTCGTAGGCGAATATGCGGCACAGTCGGACGGCGTGGGATCGCTAAAAAATACAAACAATTTACAGTCGGCTTTATCGGAAGCTGCATTTATGACGGGCATCGAAAGAAATGCAGATATCGTTTCGATGGCATCTTATGCGCCGCTCTTTGCGCATGTAAGCGGCTGGCAGTGGACGCCGAACCTGATCTGGTTTGATAATGCAAGCTCATACAATACACCGAATTATTATGTGCAGCAGTTGTTTTCTTTAAATAAGGGAACGGGGATGGCTTCGGTTTTATCAAATGGTAAAGCAATAGAGGGACAGGACAGTGTATGGGCCAGTGCGGTCACCGATCAATCAACTCATGAGATTATCATTAAACTGGTAAATGGATCGTCTGTGGTAAAACAAAAGAAAATGGAGATACCAGGATTGGAGACAATTACCGGAACGATCACCGGGATCTGGGGCGATCCGAAAACTGTCAATAGTCTTTCTTCGCCTGCAACCATCGAACCGAAAACAAAAAATATTTACACTGACGCGAAAAATTTTGTGCTTGATCTGCCTGCTTATTCTTTTTCAGTAGTGCGAATTAAAAATCAGCCCTGATGCGTGTCAATCGTGTTAATTCCGACTACCTGTTTGTCCGGGTGGATAAACATTATGTGCAGGTGGCGGTCAGTGATATCCTGTATTGCCAGGGACGCAGAGGCGGGCATTGCCTGATCGTGACCCTGGAGAATACTTTCCTGGTGACCAACCCTTTGTCCGAAATAGAGAAGTACCTGCCTGCGCATTTGTTTACGAGAATTCATAACTCGTTTATCGTATCCATTGCACGGATCAAACAGTTCGACCGTCATAAGGTAACGCTGCATCCGCCCGAAAGCCACTGGCGCAAGGGATATGCGTGGGTTACCGAGTTTCCTGTCGGCAGCAGACGGATCCACACCATGCGTGAACCGTTGATCCTGCTGATGGCCAAACGTGGTGGTGGTATTCAACGTTTACAAAAAGAACAGATGAAATGTAAACTGGAAGAGATGGAAATGGATTATACTTAATATTTTTTACCTGCAACCCCTTATCAGCTTCTTTATCCGCGTCTTTATAGATAAGAGAACCAGGAACACGAGCTATGAGAATTGCCTGCATATTATTGCTATTGATTGTGCTTGCTTCCTGCGGAAGCCCTCATCAAAGAGTGCAAAAAACCGCCCTGATCAGCGGTGTATCCGTATTGGATGCAATCAACAAAATTCAAAGTGCATGATGCCGGTATTTTTCAAAATATTCTTCCTGTTTTTTTTACAGCAGGGCAAAGAAATGGTTATGCAGCCGGTGGAAGGAGTAGCTACCCGGCAGGTGATGGCTGCAAAAGAGCAGACCGATATAATGCTATCGGTGCAGGCAGAACCTGAGATGATGGAAACGGTGCTGGGTATTTGTTTGATGAGCGATCCCCGGTGTGAAATTAAAAGAGGGGAGCAGAAGCGGGTGTCTGTTTTTTTCAGCGGGATCAATGCACAAGACAGGAAAAGGATGATGCAACAGGTGGGGGCTCTCAGAACCCGTGCAAACATCGAGTGGACAGAGCAGTAATTTTTTCTCATAGCGCAGTTATTTAGAAATTAAGCCGCGGCCCTTTAGTTTTTACTTACGGGGCCTTTTTTTAAAACTGAAATTGTTATCATGCGACCCGATTTCGCACATAAAATATTTAACGATCAGCGCAGCCGCCACATCCTGCTGGTACTGGCAGTGACAGCATATGGCTATGGCTTTTGATTTTATATTTCTCCTTTTCTTTTCCTTTTCCTCCTCCTTATTAAAATCAAAAGCGGATGCAATCCCGCACAAAAAAAATACTGGTTATCGGCGCTTCCGGGCAGATCGGAATGGAGCTTACTATTGCGCTGCGCGTAAAGTTTGGTAATGACTGCGTGGTCGCTGCAGATGTAATGGCCGAGCCATCGCAGTTACAGGGAACGGGCGTTTGGGAAGAATTAAATGTTTTATCTGCAAGCGGGCTGCAGAGGATGGCCATTAAACACGCCGTCACTGAAATTTACCTCCTGGTGGAAATGCTATCTGTAACAGCAGAACGTGATGCGCAAAACGCATGGCAACTTAACATACAGGGCCTGCTGAATGTCCTGGAAGTGGCGCGTGAAGAACAAATCAAAGTTTTCTGGCCCAGCAGTATCGCAGCCAGGGCACCTGCTTCCACGGTGTATGGCCTTTCAAAATATACGGGTGAATGCTGGTGTCATCATTACCATGAAAAATATGGAGTTGATGTACGGTCTGTCCGTTATCCCGCATTCATTTCTCCTGCTGCCAAACCGGGCGGCGTGGGAATTGATTATGTAACAGGTATGTTTCACGCGGCACTCGACAAAAAAGTGTATGAATGTTTTTTACAGGCGGACACGATCCTCCCAATGATCTATATGCCGGATGCGGTACGCGCGGCTGTCATGCTGATGGAGGCGCCCGGTGAAAATATTCTTAGACAAACGAGTTATGCTATTGCGGCTCTACGTTTTACACCTGCCGAATTGTTTCAAAAGATCAGGGCCTGTTGCCCGGATTTTAGCATCACCTATCAACCGGACCATCGTCAAAAGATCGCGGATAGCTGGCAGGAATCAATAAGTGAAATTGAAAACGGGCAGGAAGCAGCGGGGGACTGGGGTTGGAAAGCCATGTATCAATTGCCGTGGATCGTAAAAGAGATGCTGGAAAAAATTAAAGGACAAAAGCTGAACACAAATATCCGTAAACTCGAAACCATGGGCATACTGTAATTACCATGAACATCCTGATCATAGATGATAATACTAAGACGACCAATGCGCTTCAGCAGTTGCTGCAGGCGCACCAGGATGTGGGGCAGGTGCATAAGGCATTGCTGCCTTACATGGTGCGTTCTTTACTGGCCTGTGAAAGGATTGATATTATATTCATCAGGATACGGCTTTGGGACTACCGGCAATTTGAAAATACCGAACAAAGGCCCGTGATCGTTTTTTTAAGTGGCGGAAAGGATAAGCTTACCAGCCAGGCAGGCAGGACCGCTCATTATGCATTACGGGAACCATACGATGCGGTGCAGGTGTCTGAGCTGTTACAAAAAATAACTCGGGAAAAATTTATTGAACGCCCCCATTTTTTGTTCCTGCGTTACGAGGGGCGGTTTCATAAAATACCATTTGATGATATCTGCCTGGTTGAAAAAAAAGAAAAAAATTACGTTAAGTTTTACTTCAAAGATTCCGCTCAATTGATGCCGGGAACTTTAACTGCGTGGTTACAGAAATTACCGAAAGGCAAATTCATCCGCGTATCGGATACGCTTGTTTTGCCTGCGGAAGAAATGCAGAAGATCAAGGGTGATGAATATGCATACAAAGGAAGAACGATCAAGCTGACGTTCCGGTTTGCAACCGGTGCAAGAAATGAAACAGACTATTGGCCCGATGGGCTATGAATCGGTATAAATTTTTCTCATGTTCGTTGGTTTTTGAAAAAACGAATATCCCGGACTTGTTTTTACTCGACCGGTTTTTTTTAAAATCGATGAAACAAAATGAACAAAGCATGCAGGTTGAATTATTAAAAGCCAAGATCCATGGGATCAAAGTGACAGAAGCAAATGTTGCGTACCGCGGCAGTTTGACCATGGATGAAATGCTGATGGATGCAGCGGATATGCTGGAGTATGAAAAAGTGCTGGTGGTGAATAACACCAATGGTGAAAGGCTGGAGACCTATCTCATCAGGGGTGCGAAGGACAGCGGTGTGTGCTGTTTGAACGGGGCTGCAGCGTACAAAGGAAAAGAGGGGGATGAGCTGATCGTGATGGCATTCACGCGGATGAGCACTGCGGCGGCGCAGGTGTATAAACCGAAGCGTGTGTTTATCAAACACGGAAATAAAATTGATCATATTCAACCGGATTAAAGATGGTTTTTTCATGTACAGTTGACGGCAAAGCAAGCCGGTACCAATGCCTGCAGCAGCTCAGCCCTGTTGCAGGCGGGCCGGTAAAAAGAAGTTTTTTTTCATCATGTATAGTTTTTAGTTACTAAGCAATGGGAATTTTTTCTGATTTTCTCATCCCGAGTAATCGGGACAAGTTGCTTGGCGGTGCATTTCTATGCACTGCATTTTTATAACATCAATAAACCCTTGCCTTATGTCCCAGGAATTCCGCCCGGCCTGCGAACTTCTTCACCAGCAATTGCTGGCTGCGCTCAAAGATATTTGTGAGCAGGGGGTCAAGGACCTGGACAAGCTGCTGACGGCCGCTGTCTTTACTATAGAAGAATACCTGGAAAAATTATATGCGCTTATTCCACCGGACGGTTTTACTGCCCCGGATGAAGAGATCTGGTTCTTCAAGCACATGAAACCTTTGTTCACCGCAGAACGTGAGTTCCACCAGCGGTTGTATCATGCGCATGTTTTTGAGAGTGATATTCATTTCTGGCAACGCGAACAGGACCGGATGGAAAAAATATTATCGGAGCACCGTGATTTTGTGCATTATTATCACAACGGTGAAACGCTCTATGATTACCCTTGGTTCGCCAGGGGCAGGGCGCCCATGCCCACTTCACTTTGCGTTCATCCGTGGGAAACCAATCCATGGCATACGAGTGCAAAGGATAGCTGGGTCGGCGGGTTGATAGCGGTAGAAAGATACCGGGACTGGCTGAAGGAAAGAATAGCCAGGCGTGTTGCTAATAAAGAGACAGATGAAAATGGAGCATCTTAAAAAACAATATCACTGGCTCTTTTCCACTAACGCGATGCTGAAAGTAGACGAGGGCTGGACCTGGCTGGTATCGGGGCTGTGCCAGGCACTGGAGGAACATGAAAAAGAGGACCTGAACGAACCGGTAAAAATAACCGGTGTGGGTCAAAGCTTTGGCGCCCTGTCCATCAAATTTACCGGCGGCGGCCATACGACAGAACTAATGATCCATGCTGTGGAACTCATCAGCCACCAGGTCTGCCAGCTTTGTGCGTCAACCGAGGAAGCCGGCAGCACATTCGGCCCTTTTATTTTTACCGTATGCAAACAATGCTGGAGCGAAGATGAAAAATACCATGTGCACCTGTTCAACCCGAACCGGTTCAGCGAAACGGCCGCGACCAAAATAGAAGCCGGGTTACTGGTGATGCCGGAGGGATGGTTCAAAAAACGATTGGGCAGACTGGTCAATCAATAGCGCTTATCCTGTGAACAGCCTCATTAACCAATTCAATTGGCCCTATGAGACACTGTTTAATGTTTTTGTTGCCGGTGGTAGTGCTGCTGCTTGTGATAGGCAGTTGCCGGGCACCGTTACACAAAGAGTTCGTGCAGACAGGCCCGTTCATGCTGCATGTATGGATCTATTACGGAGAGGACCCTGCTGCGTTGCGACGGGTGGTGGATTCATCGCATTGCAGGTACAGTGCCGCTTCGGTCCATGAAAACGATGGATTTACCCGGATGGATTTTTGTTTCAGGCCCGATCCATCCAGCAAGCAACTGGAGATATTGTTTAAAAGACTGAACTGCTATAAAGGGATGCGCTCTTTTGCGACGACACGCGGGAGATAAGAAATACAAATCAATTGAACATGGGCTTTGAACACATGCCAGGCGCAAAAGTCATTATCCTGAACGGTGATTTCCAACCCGTGGGGGAGGTGGAGATCTATTGTTACCATGATAAAGACAAAAGGTACAGCGTCTGGTGGACCTACCCGCAAACAGGTGGAAGAGAGCTGATCAAAGTGCCCGAATGGCGCTTGATCAAAAAGAAAAAGCATGCCTTATTTTAACTAAGTTTCCAGGCCGTTTAGTTTAATATAAATTTAAACATCTATACATCTTCCTGTCGTTTTTGCTATATAAAAATATGTAGTTTTACAGGTAACAGACTGTCCAAGGTAAAGCAGCAAAATATCCTGCCTGGGTGTCCATCAATCGTTTATCGTTTCATTAATCCCCCGGGCCCTTGCACCCTGAAACTGACCATACTACTGATCATATCACTGCTTATGACGAAGCAGCTGTGCTGTCTAAAACGGCCGCAGGCGATGAGGTGGCTTTCGGCAGGCTCATGCAACGCTACTGGCAGAATATCTACCTGCATGTTCTCACGTATTTAAAAAGATCGGAGACGGCCGAAGAGGTCACGCAAGACATTTTTATACAGGTCTGGAAGATTCGCGCGGAACTCACTAAACTCAACAGCTTCGAGAGTTATCTCTATACCATGACGCGCAACCGCACGATCACGGAGCTGCGTAAAAAAAGAGAACTTGCCAAAGAAGAAACCACGGATGATATCGCCGCCGAATGGCTGGCACCTGATGGACAATTGACTTACAAAGAAATGTATGAGTCGCTGATGCGGGGTGTGGCGAAAATGCCGCAGCGCAGGCGTGAAGTGTTTACCTTGAGCCGGCTGGAAGGGTTTACCCACAACGAGATTGCGGAGAAACTCGGAATCTCCAGGCATACGGTGAACGAATACATCATCGATGCCATGAATTTTCTGCGCACCTGGATGCGCAACCATACTAACGATAGTTTTTTACTTTCCGCAATCATCGCGCTGATCCTGTATGAATCCTGAGTTGTCTATACCAGGTGATGAAGTATTGGTCCTTGATATTATCAACGGAAAAGAAGCGGCGTTGGCACTGCTGATCAAAAAATACTGGAAGGATATTTATTATGTAAGCCTTACTTATTTAAACCGCGCAGAGCATGCAGAAGAAGCCACGCAGGACGTGTTCACTAAAATATGGCTGATGCGTGACCGCTTAAGTGATGTTACCAATTTTAAAAATTACCTGTTTACCGTTACGCGCAATCATGTGATCTCGGAACTGCGTAAATCACTCAATAAAGAGCCTGTTGATTTTGATTTGCTCCGTGCTGAGCAGTCGAGCAATAATGATCAATCCCCTGAGCAAAAACTGGAATACAAAGAGTACCGTGAACTAATCGAAAAAGCGATTTCGCTCTTGCCGGAAAAAAGAAGAATGATATTTCGCTTAAGCCGGTTTGAAGGGCTTAGTTATAGTGAGATCGGAGAACAGTTGAACATTAAGTCTTCTACGATCAACGACCATATTACGCAGGCGAATAATTTTATTAAAACCTATTTGAGGGCGAATCTGCCGGGGATTATTATCAGTTGGGTGGTGATTGCGGGGAATATGTTATAGTGATTTTATAGCGCTGGTTTTGGAACCGGAAAATGTTCCAGCTCATACTCTTTGATCATGAAAGATAACAGTTGCAATTCACCTGAACTTTTTGAACCGGGTTTGTTATTTTTCTGCATAAGTGCAGAAACGCGCAACAACGCGTTTTCGTATTGATCATTGGTTTTGATAGTGGGTAGTGCCGGTATTATATACCTGTCTTTTTCGTAAGCCTGTGCAGCTAAAATAAGTAAACTGAGTTTACTGTCCTCTTGTTCGTTTAAGTTTCCTTCTCCTTTGTTCATCAATCGAAGGATTTCTTTCATCGCTTTAGTATATGCCGCGCTTGCCTGAAATGTTTTCATGATGTGATTTTACTTATCTTTTTCTAAAAGAAAAAATTAAACATTTCGAAAAAAAATCCTCATTTCCACATTTTTCAAAAAATGATTCCAGGTAATCACGGGCGGAAATAAATCAGTATTGTAACAGTTGATAATTACAATAGTTTTATTATTAGATGCCGTCTAATTGCTAATTTTGCATCTTATTTTTCCGCGATGGCATATTTTCTTTTTATTGACGAAAGCGGCCAGGATCACCAGGACTCACCTTATGAGGTATTGGCTGGCTTTGCAATCGAGGACAAAGATCTTTGGCGATTTATACAAGACGTTCATGATATCGAAATGGACTGCTTTGGCAGACGCTATAGATTGGATGGTCGGGAAATTAAAGCTAAGAAGTTCCTTAATACTAAAACATTCAGGCTTGCCAACCAATTGGATCCCATTAATTTATTTGACAGGGTAAACCTTGCAAAAGCAGCACTGGATGAAGGTAATAATCCGGGACGGATAAAACTAACAGCACTGGCACAGGCTAAGTTGGCCTATGTAAAAGAAGTGCTCAGGTTATGCGCCAAATACCGATGCAGGATATTTGCATCTATTGTAAAAGATCCTGCTTCTATTCCGGCGGATAAAACCATGTTACGCCGCGATTATATTTACCTATTTGAAAGGTTTTATTATTTTCTGGAAGACAAGCCGAATGAGGCAAGAGGTGTCGTTGTATTTGATGAGTTGGAGAAGTCCCAAAGCCATATTCTGGTTACCCAAATGGATAGATATTTCAAACAGACCCATAAAGGCCGCAGTCGCTCAAGCCTGGTAATTCCAGAACCCTTCTTTGTGCACAGTGATCTGACAACAGGTATTCAGGTAGTAGACTTTATTGCTTATATTTTATCATGGAACTTCCGGCTTGATAAACTTGATAAGCCTAAAAGAGAGGAATTAAATGGATATAACGAATTGGTAAAGTCGCTTCGATACAAAACCATCAGAGAAATCGGCGATATTCAGGATCACGAAATATGGAGCGTCTGCGTGGTATAGGCCTATTAATAGAAAAAGGCAATGCCGGTTTCCCAACAAAGCCTCCGGTGCAAAGATACTATATCTTAATTGATATAATCAAAATTTAAGTAAAAAGTGTCTTAATTAGACAATCCGTTTGACAAAACTTCAAAAATTTCTTTTTAACCGAGCCGTTACTCCTTTTATAAACTGCGTCTTTAACATTAATACGAGAATCACATGGCTGAAACACCTGAATTGGATGGATTGCTGGAACAATTGGTTTCAGAGCGGCTCGACCGAAAGGGAAGAGCGTTGTTGAATGAATTGCTGGATCAGCCGGAAATTGCTGAGCGGTTGAAAAACCGTATTGACCAGGACCTGGTATCGGGTAAATACACGCCGGAGGAACACCATGCGATTCACGCGATATTGGAAGCAAAGATACTGGCAGGTGTCTCCAGAAAGATAGGAGAACAACAAGGAGTGATTCAACCAGCGATTATGGCACCGGTTCGCAAGATCGGTTGGGTCCGGTATGCAGCAGCAGCGGCCATCCTGTTTGCCATTGTCACAACTTATTTATTGGTAAACAAAAAAGATGAGCCTGTTGAACTTGCTGCAAAAATTGATATTAAAGCACCACAATCGAATCGTGCGATGATCACACTTGCCAATGGCAAAACAGTTTACCTGGATAGCGCCGCTAATGGTAAACTGGCGAGCCTGGGGAATGTAGAACTGGTGAAATTGGCAGATGGACAGATCGCTTATTCGGGGTCATCCGATAAAATAGAATATAACACGATTACCAATCCAAAAGGAAGTAAAGTGATTGATATGGCTTTTGTTGATGGCAGCCATGTATGGCTGAATGCCGGATCCTCTATTACTTATCCTGTACCATTTGAAAAAGATGCGCGTAAAGTAACAATCAGTGGTGAAGCATATTTTGAAGTGGCGCATAATGCATCCAAACCATTCAAGGTAAGTAAAGGTGAAACGGAAGTAACTGTGCTGGGTACGCATTTTAATGTGAACGCATATGATAACGAGCCGAATATACAGGTGACGTTGTTGGAAGGATCTGTAAGCGTAACGCACTCTAATGCGAATGGGGCCAAACGCCAAATGCTGAAACCTGGTGAACAAGCTGTCGTAAATGCAGGAGATATTCAATTAATCAAAGATGCAGATACCGAACAGGCGATTGCGTGGAAAAATGGAAAGACAAGTTTTCATGGAACGGGTATCGAAGCTGCTTTGCGTGAACTGGAGAGATGGTATGATATATCTTTTGAGATCAGCGGGCAGGCACCAGCTAAGAGTTTGAATTCCGATATTAACAGGAGTGAGCCTTTGAAAGATGTGTTGAAGACGATACTGGAAGACAATAACGTTCATTACCGTTTCGATTCAGAAAAAAGAAAATTGACAGTATTACCGTAATCTGATATCCGCTGTACCGAATAAAAAACCGTCACGCTTGCAGGCGTAACGGCAATGATGTTCGGGTACTTCAATAACCAAAACGTTCTAGGCATCGATCATTGTTAACCCAAACAATTGCAAACCTATGCAATCAACTGCTTTCGGCAAAATGCCGTTCACCAAATTGCTGCGCATTATGAAAGTGTCAGCCCTTTTACTGTTACTCGCTTTGCAGACTCTCGCACGCCCCACGGCCTCTGCGCAGGTCACGCTGAAGGAAAAATCCGCCAGCCTGGAAAAGATCTTAAGATCAATCCAGAAACAAAGCAACTACTCCTTAAGCTTTGACGAAATACTGCTCAAAGAAAAAGGAAAACCTGTAGCTATCAGTGTAGACAATGTCCCGGTCGAAGAAGCCGTCGCCATCGTTACCAAAACGCAGGACCAACTGGAGGTGATTCTTAACGGCCACATTATAAGTGTCCGCGAAAAAAAGCCTGCTCCCCCGGCAGTTCTATCCCAAGGGTTAAATCCCATGTTACCTCCACCGCCACCCATTGATATTAGTGGTAAAATCACCGATAAAGATGGTAATCCGTTGAATGGTGCTTCTGTCAAAGTGAAGGGAACCAACAGGGGAACAACTACTGCTTTGGATGGTGTGTTTGTTTTAAAAGGAATAGAGGGAAATGCGGTACTGGAAATTTCTTTTGTGGGTTATGAAACAACCACTGTTGCGGTGAATAATAAGACTTCGATCATTGCGAGTTTGAACGCTGCGACGCAATCATTGCAGGATGTGGTGGTGAGCAAAGGGTATTATTCGACTACGCAGAGATTGAATACTGGAGATGTTACTAAGGTCAGCGGGGATGATATACGAAAGCAGCCTGTAACGGATTTTATTCAGGCTTTAGAAGGGAAGGTTGCCGGGTTAGATATTCAGCAGGCATCAGGCATACCAGGCGCCTATGGCGCTGTACGGATCCGGGGCCAGAATAGTATGGATAATGGGAACGATCCTTTATACATTATAGATGGAGTGCCATTCGGTTCTGCCTCAATGAGCAGTACTTTTTTTGCCACCTCATTGGGCCAACCTTCTTCGTTGGTTAGTAATGGTAAGGGCAACCCCGTGAACAGCAATGGCAAAAATGGCGGGGAGGGGATGAGCCCGTTTAATAGCTTAAACACGTCCGATATTGAAAGCATAGAAGTCTTAAAAGATGCCGATGCAACAGCCATTTACGGATCAAGGGGTGCTAATGGCGTGATCCTGATCACAACTAAAAAAGGCAAGGCAGGAAAGTCCCAAGGTGAGTTGAACATGCAGCAAGGCTGGGGAAAGGTAACCCGGATGATGAACCTCCTAAACACACAGCAATATCTTGTTATGAAACGCGAGGCTTTCAATAATGATGGTTTTTCATCATTTTTAGTTCCGCAATTTGCAAGCAACTTCCCTGATTTGTTGTTCTGGGATACCACCCGCTATACGGACTGGCAGAAGGTATTAATCGGTAATACCGCTAAATATTCAAATATCCAGGGAAGTTTGTCAGGCGGGACAGTTAACACTCAATTTCTTATTAGTGGGGGGTATAGCAACCAGGGAACCGTTTTTCCGGGTAATTATTCTGATCAGCATGCTTCGGCGCATTTCAACCTGACTCATGCTTCAGAAAACAAGCGGTTCCATGCGCTGTTTACTATGGACTATGGCTACGCTATCAGCAATCTGCCACACTTCGATTTTACTCAATATATTACTACGGCACCAGATGCTCCTGCTCCTTATAATAAAGACGGGAGCCTGAACTGGCAACCTTTGAATGGAGCGCAAACATGGAATAACCCGTTGGCCACTACCTTCGATCAAGATAAAGCCATTACTACTACATTGGTCAGTAACTTAAGTATAGGTTACGAGTTGGTGAAAGGATTAACCCTAAAAAGCAGCTTCGGTTATAGCCGGTCCCAAATGGATCAAAGCAACCTGCAACCGTCAAGCGCTGCAGCTCCGCCTAATAATAATAACCCTACTTCAAGGTCTACATCTTTCGCTGTTAATGAAGTAAGCACCTGGATCATCGAACCGCAAATAAATTATAAGGCAAAGCTTGGTAAAGGGCAACTGGATGCCCTCGTCGGCGGCACATTCCAGGAAAATGTCAGCAATTCCTTATCGCAAAGAGCATCCGGTTTTTCCAGTGATGCTTTGATCAACAACCCTGTAGCGGCAACTACATCGGTTTTAATAGGGAAAGCATATGCTGACTATCATTATGAGGCTATCTATGGCCGGGTAGGTTATAACTGGGAGGAGAAATATCTCCTGAATATAACAGCCCGGCGAGACGGCAGCAGCCGCTTCGGGCCGAGAAAACAATTCGGTAATTTCGGGGCAATCGGTGCCGGCTGGATTTTCTCCAAGGAGAGTTTTTTCCGGAACGTTTCTTTTATCAGTTTCGGAAAATTGCGAGTTAGTTACGGCACTACGGGTAGCGACCAGATACCCGATTACAGGTATTTAAGCCTTTATGCGCCCCAGTCTTCCAGTTATCTTGGCGTAACCGGTTTACAGCCAACGAGTTTAACCAATCCTGACTTTGCCTGGGAAATCAATAAGAAGCTTGAAGGCGGTTTGGATATCGGTTTGATGAAAGACCGGATCAATCTTTCGGTAAGTTATTACCAGAACAGAAGCAGTAATCAATTGCTCCCGTACTCATTGCCGTTCTTGACTGGTTTTTCAGGTGTTTATGAGAATTTACCTGCCACTGTTCAAAATACGGGCTGGGAATTTACCATAACAACGAGAAATATTGAAACAAAAGACTTCAAATGGACCAGTTCTGCTAACCTGACCATTCTCAGGAATAAACTAATAGCTTTCCCCGGTCTGGCAACCTCTTCATATGCCAGTGTATGGTATATAGGACAATCCATATCTACGAGGCACTTAAACTATTCTAATGGGCTTGATACGAAAACAACAGGAGTCTATACGTTTCAGACAGCAAATGCTAACGGAATCCCTTCCTTTAACGAAGCTACTTATCCGGAACCGATAACACGAAACTATTTCGGCGGTATTCAAAATTCGTTCAGCTTTAAACAATTTCAATTGGATGTATCCTTTCAGTTTGTCAAGCAAGATGCCTTCAACTATATGAATTATTTCCCGGCACCCGGTACCGCTGGAAATGAACCGACTATCGTTATGGGCCGTTGGCAAAATCCGGGAGACAATACAAATATTGAAAAATTCACTATCACCGCCGGGTCAGCAGCAGCGAAGGCTTACACTGCCCAGGCTCAAAGCAACCTTGGTATCACTGACGGCTCCTTTATACGGTTGAAAAATGTTGCATTTTCTTATGAGCTTCCTGCTAAATGGAATAGGAAGATAGGTCTCCAACATGCCCGGGTTTATCTAAATGCACAAAACCTATTTACCATTACTAAGTATTTGGGATTAGATCCGGAAACCCAAGGCTTGAGCCTGCCGCCTTTGCGGATGATCACTATCGGTTTACAGGTGGGGCTTTAAAATATTCATACTTAAAAAGAAAAAAATGAAAAATTTCAATCTATATAGGACCAAGCTGAGCCTGGCGGCGTTTTTAGTATTAGGTACTACAGGCTGTAAAAAATTTGTGGAGACCGATCCACCTCCTACACAACTGATTGCTACCAGCGTGTTTAATAACACGAGTACCGCCACATCGGCCCTGTTTACTATTTATCAAAATATGTATAACAATCAGGATTGTTATAACCTGGAACTCTATACCGGCCTTTTATCTGACGAATTACAAGTATATGGTAATCAGGCATTTTTTAATACCCTTTATCACAATGCAATGGGGACGAGCAACACTTCATCGGGGGCTATTAATACATGGCCCAATGCCTATAATTATATTTACCAGGCCAATGTGATAATTGCGGCAATGCAGAATAATAACTCAATTAGCAGTTCTATCGCTGGTCAATTGACCGGAGAAGCCAAATTTATCCGCGCTTTCTGGCATTTTTGCCAGGTCAACGCTTATGGGGACGTACCGTTAGCACTTACCGCGGATTATGCAGTAACCAGTAAACTCAGCAAAACATCTAGGGTACAGGTATTACAGCAAGTAATTACAGACCTGAAGGATGCACAGAATTTACTCAATGATAAGTACCTGGATGCCACGGATACAACCATTACTACAGAAAGGGTAAGACCAAACAAAGCGGCAGCAACGGCGCTTCTGGCAAGAGCCTATCTTTATTTGGGCGATTATGCCAAAGATGCTACGCAATATGCCAACGCCGAAGCACAAGCCAGTTCAGTGATCAGCAATTCTTTGTATGGTTTGGTACCGATCACACCCAATACGAGTAATGTATTTGCCAAAAACAGCAATGAAGCGATCTGGCAATTGCAAATACCGCTGCCTTCAGGCACGAGTGCAACCCCGGAGGGTAATAATTTCATCCTGATCTCCGCACCCTCCATTTCGTCCATCAGTTCCCAGTTATATAACAGCTTTGAGCCGAATGACCTGCGGAAAGCCAACTGGATCGGAACTTATCAAACCACCAGCACGCCGGCGCTTACCTATTATTATGCATATAAGTACAAAGTACGACAGGCCAGCAGTGTTACAGAATATGAGATGGTGCTTCGTTTAGGCGAACAATACCTGATACGTGCAGAAGCCAGGGCACAACAGGGCAGTACTTCTGGCGCCCTATCTGATTTGAATATCATCCGCAATCGGGCGGGCCTTCCCAATTATTCGGGGGCAACCGATAAGGCGTCATTGTTAACAGCGATTCTGCATGAACGCCAGGTCGAGTTGTTTTGCGAATGGGGACATCGGTGGTTCGACCTGAACAGGACAGGGGCCGTGGACGCGGTATTAGGTGCACCGGGCAATGTCTGCGCGGCAAAGGGAGGGGTTTGGAGTACGGATGGCCATCAAAAACTTTCGCCTATTCCACTAAACGAAATACAAACAGATCCTAATCTGACCCAAAACCCAGGGTATTAAAATCTTATTTCTATCTCACATTTCAGCGCGGGTTATCAGGATCCGCTCTGAAATAACACTTACCTGAAAATGTGATTAAATGAACTTATTGAATCGCCTGGCGCTATTGCCAGCTGCCTTGGTATTGTATTTTTCTTGTTTTGGGAAGACTTTACCACTTAAATCAACTCGTACAATCTCTCTCGAAACGACCCAAGGGTCCTATATGGATGTAGATCTTTCACCGGACGGTAAAGAGATTGTTTTTACGCTGTTGGAAGAGATCTTTAAAATGCCCGTATCAGGAGGAACAGCGCTGCAGCTAACCCGCGGCATGGCTGTTAATTGTCACCCGGTATGGTCGCCTGATGGTAAAGAGATTGCTTACCTAAGCGACATCTCAGGGGGCCGTCGGCTTCAGGTAATGAATGCTGACGGCACAGGCCAGCGAATGCTCGGTTCCAACGGGCCTTCGATTGATGATCCTAATCTTTTGTTAGCAGCTATGCCTGTATGGCTGACTGATGGATCGGGTTTAGCTATAAAGGATCGCCTGATAAACCAAACGGGCAGGATTGACGTATTACCTGGGGGCGTTAAAAATGTTTTCGATATTTCTTCAAAGAATTGGTATTATCAAGTCGATAATAATAATCTTCAAAGTTATGATCGCTCGACCGGCAAAATTTCCAAACTTATTAATAACCTGCAAAATGCGTCTGATCCACGGATTTCTCCCGATGGGAAATGGCTCATTTATATAAAGAATCTAGCCATCAAAAGCAGCCTTATTGCCAGAGACCTTTCAACCGGAAATGAAAAGATATTGATTGATCAATTAGAAGCTAGTTATCGCCCGATTAAGGAACATTACTCGTTTTCTTCTGATTCTAAATTCCTCCTGATCGGCTATGGTGGTAAAATACATAAGATCAATATTGAAACAGAAGAAGATCTCATTATACCTTTTAAGGCCACACCGAAAATCGACTGTGCCAATTTCAATTATCATACTTATAAGCTGTCATTGGATCCGCTGAAGGTCCGTTATACCCGTTCTGCCAATGCAAGTCCTGATAGTAAAAAACTGGTATTCTCGGCTTTGAACAAGGTTTATATTATGGACCTGCCGGATGGGAAGCCTCACGTGCTGACAAACCAGCCATGGGAGCAGTTCCAACCCACGTTTTCTCCTGATGGCAAATGGATCGCGTATGTGACCAAAAGTGATACCAGCGGAGGCGCTGTATGGCGAATCAAAACATCAGGCGGTAAACCAGAGCAGTTGACCACTGATCAAATGGTGATCTATACGAATCCTACCTGGTCGCCGGATGGCAACCAGATCGCTCTTATAAAGGATTCGATTCGTAATGTATCTGCGCCATTTAGTATAGGTGGGGGGGTATTGGGACGTTTGCAACTTTTGAATATTTCGGATAGAACCATAAGCAAAGTTGCAGATAGCATTTCAACGATTAATATCCTTTCATTTTCTGCAGACGGCACAGAAATTATTTATATGCCGCTTCGAGATGATTTTCTAGGAAACCGCAAGACTACACATAATACGAGCTTGGTTTCTGTTAACATCAAGGATAAAAGTAAACAGGCGATAGCGATCCAGCCCAAAAGAAAAGCAGATCCATTAGTTGATCCAGAGGAAGTTTCCGGCTTCTGGCAAATAACTATATCACCTGATAAAAGATATATTGTGTACGAGATCAACGAAGATCTGTATCTATTCCCGGTAGGCCTGTCCGCTGATACGATATTGATCAATTCTGCAAAAAATGCTCAACCCGCTATCCGCTTTGCGATAGGTGGCCTGGATCCGTACTGGAGCCCCGATGGGAAGATACTCAGCTGGTCCTATGGGAATAAATTTTATCAGATCAACCCGGATGAGATCATGCGGTCAGAGAGGCAGCAAAAAGATAAATCAACAAATAATAAGGATGAGGCACTCGTCAAAGTGCATATCCAGCCGAATACTGTAAATATTGACCTGGAAGCACAGAGAGCTTACGCCAAAGGAACCATTGCATTAACCAACGTCAGAATTATCTCTATGAAAGGGGATGAAGTGATTGAAAAAGGGACAGTGATCATCGGCAACGGACGTTTCCTGTATACCGGCGAATCCTCAACAGTAAAAATCCCCAAAGAAGCGAAAGTGATAGATCTAAACGGTAAGACCGTTATGCCAGGCATCATTGATATGCATGACCACATAATGGAAAGCCAGTTGATTACAGGACAGCAATCGTACAGATACCTGTCTACCCTGGCTTATGGGGTAACTACGTCGCGTGACCCTTCTTCTAATTACGACTCTTTTGGTGGTGCCGAGTGCCTTGAAACTGGCCAGATGACAGGCCCCCGATTATTTACTGTTGGTGATGCCGTTAGCTTTCAACTCAGAAGTTATGAGGAGGCACTTGCGACGGTTCAAAAACGGGCCGAACTGGGCGCCACCTATATCAAACAATATGTGCAGGAAACCCGTCAGCAAAGACAATGGCTCGCTATGGCCTCCCAACATTACGGCCTCAATATGACTAACGAAGGCGGTTTTGTATTTCCAACCGAAAATATCGCTATGATCAAGGATGGCTCGACAGGTATAGAGCATGCACCTGAATGGGGTGATGTTTATGAAGACGTAATCAAACTATGGGCATTATCAGGAACATGGCATACACCCACCTTAGAAGTTGCCCATATTGGACCCTCTCAGGATTATTACCAGTACCAGTTTATGCAGCACCCTGATAAAAAAGTATTTGAGAAGAAATTTGGATTCGAGCCGGAGGAAACCTACCAGATGTTTCTGCATAAATCTCTTCCCAAAGACACCGTACCAATGAGTTTTGTCTATCCCTCTACTGTCGCAGCGCGGATATTTCATGCCGGGGGCCATGTTGCATTAGGTGCACATGGAAATGATCTGGGTATCGCGTCTCATTGGGAACTCTGGGCACTGCAATTGGGCGGGCTATCGAACCTGGAAGCCTTACAGGCAGCAACTATCGAAGGCGCGAAAGCTCTTGGTATGCAGGCTGACCTTGGTTCGATCGAACCAAACAAACTGGCCGACCTGATTATCCTGGATAAAAGCCCGCTGGATGATATTCATAATACAAACTCGATCCGTTATGTTATGAAAAATGGGATCCTGTATGAAGGGAACACCCTGGATGAGATCTGGCCTGAGAAGAAAAAATTGCCTGAATGGCGATTTAAGGGATCGAAGGCTCCGATTATCGATAAGTAACAAACGCGTAGAAAAATCTGCAACTAAATCAATTAATAAAAAATAAAACAAATGAATTATAAGAAATCAATCATCATCATCGTCGCATTGCTGATCTATAGCATAGGCTCTTTTTCTCAAAAAATAAATTTTGCAGGTAACTGGGTCATTAATAAATCAAAAACTGATTTTGGGAATGCACCTGAATTTGTTTTGGAGAAAACAATTAAAGTAGAGCAAAGGAATGATAAAATGGATATAGCCCGCATAAGACTGGATCATCAATTAAATGAGTTACCACCGATGATTCAAACTCTGGCTTTCGATGGTACATCTTTTACGGGCCCCCAACCAACAGGCCCGGATGTTACGAGTGAAATGCATTGGCAAAATGACCAATCATTGATAATAAATCTGAAGGGGGCGAGCACTGCAGTTGAAACATGGACATTAGATGATGGAGGAAAGACTCTTATTATCAATCGTTCGGTTCAACAAAGTAATGGCATGAAATATTCGATTAAAGCAGTGTTTGATAAACAATAGCTATATCAAAATATATGTATTTCAAAAATATGCGCATTAAGAAAAAATCATTGTATAGCCTATTGCTATTGCAAGCGATCCTGCTTGTGTATCTACCCAGCCTTGGGCAGAACTTGCCTCTTAAAGCAACTCATACAATCTCGCTTGAAACGACCGAAGGATCCTATATGGATGTGGACCTTTCACCGGACGGCAAAGAGATCGTTTTTACGCTATTAGGAGAGATCTTTAAAATGCCTTCATCGGGAGGGACAGCAGTACAACTTACCCGCGGCATGGCTATTAATTTTCACCCGGTATGGTCACCGGATGGTAACGGGTTCGTGTATGTGAGCGACATATCGGGAAGCCTGGAGCTGCAAGTGATGCATAAAGACGGCACCACCCAACGAGTACTCAATGCTACTGGCTCACAGCTTAGCCAGCATGATATGCCTTCTATACCGGTATGGCTGGCAAACGGAACCGGCTTAGCTGTAGATAAGCGCTTGATGAGTTTGGCTGGCGGTATCAATACTTTACCGAATGGCGTTGAAAATGTTTTTGATATTTCTGCAGACAGATACCTGTATTACCGGGAGGACCACTGGGCCGAGGTTTATATTGAACGTCACGACCTTTTGACCGGTGAGACTTCGAAATTTGCTAACCTTCCTGCGCATGCTTATAATCCAAGGCTATCTCCAGACGGCAAATGGCTCATTTATATTACGAATCCATGGTTTACCAAGAATCCGTGGGTCAAGAGCACCCTTATTGCCAGGGATCTTTCAACCGGAAATGAAAGGATATTGGTTAATCAGTTAGAACCTAATTATCGTGTCATTGAGGAACATTACTCATTTTCTTCCAATTCTAAATTCCTCCTGATCGGCTATGGTGGTAAAATACATAAGATCAATATTGAAACAGAAGAAGATCTCATTATACCTTTTAAGGCCACGCCGAAAATAGATTGTGCCAATTTCAATTATCATACTTATAAACTGTCATTGGATCCGCTGAAAGTTCGTTATACGCGTTCTGCCAATGCAAGTCCCGACGGCAAAAAACTGGTATTCTCGGCCTTGAACAAGGTTTATATTATGGACCTGTCGGATGGTAAGCCTCATGTGCTGACAAGCCAGCCATGGGAGCAGCTCCAACCCATGTTTTCACCTGATGGCAAATGGATCGCGTATGTGACCAAAAGTGACACCAGCGGGGGTGCTGTATGGCGAATCAAAACATCAGGCGGTAAACCAGAGCGGTTGACCACTAATCAAATGGTGATCTATACGAATCCTACCTGGTCACCAGATGGCAGCCATATCGCTCTTATAAAGGATTCGATTCGTAATGTATCTGCGCCATTTAGTATAGGTGGAGGGGCATTGGGATGTTTGCAACTTTTGAATATTCCGGATAGAATCATTAGCAAAATCGCAGACAGCATTTCAACGACCAATATCCTCTCATTTTCTTCGGACGGCAGAGAAATTATTTATATGCCGCTTCGAGACGAGTTTCTGAGGAACTATCAGACTACGCGTAATAAAAGCTTGATTTCCGCTAAAATCGAAGATAAAAGTAAACAGGTGATTGCGGTTCAGCCCAAAAAAGAGGCGGACCCTTTAGTTGATCCCGATGAAGGGCGCAGCGGCTACTCGCAGATATCTATGTCTCCGGATAGAAAATATATTGTCTACGAGATCAACGAAGATCTATATCTATCCCCGGTAAGCCCGTCCACAGATACGATATTGATCAATTCTGCAAAAAGCGCTCAACCCGTTATCCGCTTTGCGATAGGGGGCCTGGATCCGTACTGGAGCCCTGATGGCAAGATGCTCAGTTGGTCCTATGGGAATAAATTCTATCAGATCAACCCGGATAAGATCATGTGGGCAGTGACGCAGCAAAAAGATAAATCAACAAATAGTAAGGAGGAGGCACTCATCAAAGTGCATATCCAGCCGAAGACTGTAAACATTGACCTGGAAGCGCCGCGGGCTTATGCAAAAGGAGAGATTGCACTAACCAACGTCAGAATTATCTCGATGAAAGGGGATGAAGTGATTGAAAAGGGAACTGTGATCATCGGCAACGGACACTTTCTATTTGCAGGTAAATCTTCAATAGTAAAAATTCCCGAAGAAGCGAAAGTGGTAGATCTAAGTGGTAAGACCGTTATGCCAGGCATTATTGATATTCATGATCACATAATGGAAAGCCATTTGATTACAGGACAGCAATCGTACCAGTACCTGTCCACCCTGGCTTATGGTGTAACTACATCGCGTGACCCGTCTTCTAATGACGACTCCTTTGGAGGTGCCGAGTGCCTGGAAACCGGCCAGATGACTGGCCCCCGATTATTTACCGTTGGTGTAGCTGTCAACTTCAAACTCAAAAGTTATGAGGAGGCACTTGCAACGGTTCAAAAACGGGCCGAACTGGGCGCCACTTATATCAAACAATATAGACAGGAGACCCGTCAGCAAAAGCAATGGCTTGCCATGGCCTCTCAACATTACGGCCTCAATATGACTAATGAAATAAGTTATGAATTCCCCGAGGATATTGCCATGATCAAGGATGGCTCGACAGGCATAGAGCATGCACTTAAATGGGGGGACGTACATGAGGATGTGATCAAGCTATGGGCATTATCCGGAACATGGCATACACCCACCTTAGAAGTTGCCGGTACAGGAGATTATAGAGCCGCTCAAGAGTATTATAAGTACCAGTTTATGCTACACCCTGATAAAAAAGTATTTGAGAAAAAATTTGGATTCGAGCCGGAAGAAACCTACCAGATGTTTCTGCATACACCTGTTCCCAGAGACACAGTGCCCATGAATTTCATCTATCCCTCTACTGTCGCAGCGCGGATATTTCATGCCGGTGGCCATGTTGCACTGGGTGCCCATGGAAATGACCTGGGTATCGGTTCCCATTGGGAACTCTGGGCGCTGCAATTGGGTGGGCTAACGAACCTGGAAGCCTTACAAGAAGCAACCATTGAAGGAGCTAAAGCACTTGGTATGCAGGCTGACCTTGGTTCGATCGAGCCGGGAAAACTGGCTGACCTGATCATCCTGGATAAAAACCCGCTGGATGATATTCATAATACAAATTCGATTCGCTACGTCATGAAGAATGGGATTCTCTATGACGGGAACACCCTGAATGAGGTCTGGCCGGAGAAGAAAAAATTGCCGGAATGGCGATTTAAGGGATCGAAGGCTCCTGATATTGATAAATTAATAAATACGCTGAAAAAATCTTAAACCAAAGGCATCTCGGAGATGCTGATTATTTAAACTTAAAATTATAGTTATGAATCGTTTTAGAGGTTTATTTTTCCTGCTGTTGTGTATTCTGACCAATACTGCGTTTACCCAATCAACTGCAAAGACCCTGGCACAGGAGTACCAATTGAACAAAACTGATTACGCTAAACTCCCCGATCTATATTTCAGGGCTTCGGGGGTTCAAGATTGGGCATTAGCCGATACTATTGCTGTAGACTGCATGCACAATTACCTGGATAAACTCAGCCTGGATGAATTTGCAGAATTTATGACCAGGAACCCTTCTTTTTGCAGGGGCCCCCTGTTCTACCTGATGACCTCCAGGGACCCTATTTTCCAATGGTATTATAAACATGGGAATAAACTGGATTCGGCCATGCCGGCTGATTTTCCTAAAAGCCATAGTATGGTGAATGCTGT
Source organism: Bacteroidota bacterium (assembly GCA_013289065.1). Taxonomy (GTDB): domain Bacteria; phylum Bacteroidota; class Bacteroidia; order Chitinophagales; family Chitinophagaceae; genus Sediminibacterium. The sequence continues at coordinate 22,667 of JABDAP010000006.1, forward strand.
TATATTCAGGGAAGAGATCGCTCCGAAAGTTGAAGCGGCCGAACAAAGCGGGAAAGAGCCCGATTGGGAACAGATCAGCCAGACCATTCAAAATAAGTACGGAAAGGATTATATAACCGACAATGACTATATGGTTTCCAGCAAAAGGGACTGGTCTTCGAAGCATAAGAACTAGGTTCAGTATTACCCATCCCGCGCCATAGCCTTTGCAGCAACGGTGGGTACATACCATACAAAAAAACTCCAATCAAATAATACAGATGATGATCATGATAAAGGATAAAAGAATAACCGGTACTAAGTTGATGCTGGCGTTGCTAATTATGTTAGGTACATCGGTACTGCAGGCCCAGGACAAAGGAATCCAGTTTGAACATTTAAGCTGGGAACAGACAAAAACCAAAGCCAAAACAGAAAACAAATATATTTTCGTTGATTGCTATGCCAGCTGGTGTGCCCCCTGTAAGGCAATGGACAATTCTGTTTATTCCAAAGACGCAGTCGGCGAAACGGTAAACCCTCATTTTATTTCATTGAAGCTTCAAATGGATATCTCAAAAGATGACGATGACGAAATCAAAAGTCATTACGGTGATGCAAAGCAACTCAACAAAACTTACGAGGTAACGGCTTACCCTACCTTACTATTCTTTTCACCTAAAGGTGAACTGGTTTATAAAAGTATAGGTGCTATGATTCCCAATGATTTTATAACAATGGTAAAAAACGCACAGGATCCCAGCTATCAATATCCCGTCCTTGCAAAGGAATACCGGTCCATTCGTGGTAACTATGACAAGATCCCCGCATTACTGGATAAGGTTTTAAGGGCCAGGGACCAGGAATTAGCTAAAACTGTTGAAGAAGATTACCTGCACAATTACCTTGATAAATTAAGCCTTGATAAGTTTGCGACCAAAGAGCATATAGAATTTGGCGGTAAATATTTAGGAAATGTAATCACTTCAAAAGACCGCATTTTTCAATGGTTTTACAAGCATGGCGATAAGATAGATTCTGTTATGCATAATAATGATTGTGCCAATCACATCCTGGTGAATTTTATTATCCGCAAAGAAGAAATCCTTCCCAAAGTTACCGCGGCAGAGCAAAGCGGGAGTGATCCGGATTGGGAACAGATCAGCCAAACTATTCAAAATAAATACGGGCAAGATTATATAACCTATAATATGGTGTCCAGTAAAATGAAATGGTATTTTAAGCAAAAGAAGTATGTTGAATATGCGCATAACCTGGCAGCACTCATGGGACTTTCTGATATAAAAATTTCAAATGACTGGTATGGATTGAACCAGGCGGCCTGGGATATATTTTCATACAGTCAGCAAAAGGATGAATTGGAGCAAGCCATTACCTGGATCGAAAGGGCGCTGCAAATCCAACCTGAAGACTACAGGCTGATCGACACGAAAGCCAACCTGTTATATAAACTGGGAAGAAAAGAAAATGCCATAATTCTGGAACAAAAAGCCGCATTGCTATCCAGTGATAAACAAATGCAAGCAACACTTGAGAAAATGCAAAAAGGTGAACAGACCTGGGACAATCATTAGGCTAATGAAGTGAAGACACCCCTTATCCGCAACTTTTATCGCGTCTTTATCATTACGGGCGTTCCATCACGGGCGGATATTCATGAAGGCAAAAAAATTACAACTTCTTATAAGCGTGGGTTTCTTTTTTACCACGCTTAACCTTCATGCCCGAACGTGGATAACGGATCTTGCCTGCGAACATTTGCGCTTTAGCTGGCGGATCGTTTCGGATCAACAAAATGTGCTGCAGGCTGCATATGAAATAAAAGTTTTTTCAGAAGCAAATGAAATGGTTTGGAGCACGGGCAGAATTAATTCCAATCAATCTGTACAGATAAATTATACCGGGCCTGCTTTGCTATCCAATAAAAAATATTACTGGCAGTCAAGGGTATGGGATAATCAAAATAATATTTCTGCATGGAGTGAAACAGTTTCTTTTCAAACAACATTTTTTGATGCGCCGGAATGGAAAGCAAAATGGATCACGCCTGGATATAATGAAGATGCGCAGAGAGCCAGCCCGCTTTTCAGAAAAGAATTCAGCACAAGCAAAAAGAAAATTATTAATGCCTCAGTTTATATCACTGCGCATGGTTTATATGAAGCAAAGATCAATGGAAAAAAAATCGGCGATGCTTATTTAACGCCCGGTTGGACCTCTTATACAAAACGTTTGCAGTACCAGGTGTATGATGTAACGGATATGATCAAACAGGGAGCCAATGCAATTGGAGTTACGCTTGGCAACGGATGGTACAGGGGATACTTAGGCTGGGAAGGAAAAAAAGATACTTATGGAAAGGATATTGCTTTGCTATTTCAACTCAACATCAGGTATGCAGATGGCACAACAAAGATCATCAGGAGTGACAGCAGTTGGAAAACTTCAACAGGTTCCATTGTGTATTCAGAAATTTATAATGGTGAAATTATTGACGGACGAAAAGAAAAAAAAAGATGGGATCAACCCAACTATATTGATAGAGATTGGGCGAATGCAAAGGAAGCGGGCTATTCAACAAATAATTTAATCGCAACAGAAAATGAACCAGTCAAAAGGCATGAAACGTTTAAACCAATAAAAATTATCACTACACCGAAAGGAGAACAAGTGATTGATTTTGGACAGAACCTGGTTGGATGGGTGATGGTGAAACTAAGAGGACGGGCAGGTGACACAATAAAAATATCACATGCGGAGGTACTGGACAAAAACGGGAATTTTTATACGGATAATTTAAGACTTGCAAAGGCGCAGGACATGTATATTTTAAAAGACGGCACGGAAGAAAATTTTGAACCGCATTTTACCTGGCACGGATTCCGGTTTATAAAAGTAGAAGGATGTAATGATAAATTAAACGCGGAAGATTTTACAGCTGTGGCTTTGTATTCTGATATGAAAGAGACAGGATCTTTTTCCTGTTCCGATCCACTCATCAATCAATTACAACATAACATCGTGTGGGGACAGAAGGGAAACTTTTTGGATGTACCAACAGACTGCCCGCAAAGAGATGAAAGGCTTGGCTGGACAGGTGATGCGCAGGTGTTTGCCAGGACAGCGAGTTTTAATATGAATGTAAATAAGTTCTTCTCAAAATGGATGAAGGATGTGGCGGCAGACCAGCGGGATGGTGTTGTTCCTTTTGTCGTGCCCAATATTCTTGGCGGTACGCCCGGCAGCGCCGGCTGGGCGGATGTGGCAACTGTCGTACCATGGACCATGTACCTGGTGTATGGTAACAAAAAAATACTGGAGGATCAATATGAAAGTATGAAGGCGCATGTGGAAAGTATCCGCCAGGTTGCGGTGAACCATCTGTGGAACACAGGTTTTCATTTTGGCGACTGGTTATTTTACCGCCCTGATGATGATAATGATGGCAGGTCCGCAGTAACGGATAAATACCTAATCGCACAATGTTTTTACGCGCATTCGACGCAGCTATTAATTAATGCCGCTAAAGTTTTAGATAGAGAAGATGATGTAAATAATTATTCAGCGCTGCTTCAAAAAATAAAAGATGCATTTGTAAAAGAGTATGTGACTGCAAATGGAAAGTTGATCTCAGGTACGCAGACCGCGTATGTATTGGCGCTTGGTTTTGACCTGCTGACGGAACGTTCACGAATCCAGGCGGCGCTGACGCTCGTGGACAATATTAAAAGTTATGGCTATCATCTTACAACAGGTTTTTTGGGAACGCCTTATATCTGTGAAGTGCTGACGCGTTTTGGTTATATTGATATTGCTTATAAACTTTTATTGCAGGAAACTTATCCATCATGGTTGTACCCTATAAAAACGGGCGCTACTACTATCTGGGAAAGATGGGACGGCATCAAAGCTGACAGCAGTTTTGAAACACCCGAAATGAATTCATTTAACCATTATGCTTATGGTTCGGTAGGAGATTGGTTGTACCGGACAGTAGCAGGGATTGATACTTATGAAGATGAACCTGGTTATAAGCATAACCGGATCTGGCCGCATCCGGGAGGTGGGTTGACTTATGTGAATGCTGACCTGGAAACAGTGTATGGAAAATTAAGTTCGCATTGGCGGATAGAGAATAACCGGTTTTTACTGGATGTAGCAATACCGGTTAATACTTATTCGGAAGTATATATCCCAGCATCATCGGCGGAAGCTGTAAGGGAAAGCGGGCACAGAATACAGGCTGCAGAAATACTGAATGAAACATTTCCTGGGTGTGTGCATGTACACCTGGGATCGGGTACGTATCATTTTGCAGTTAGTAATTGAACTGCTCTTTTAAATCACTCACTGCTTCCATCACATGTTCTGATACTGTGATTTTGGCGATGCCTAACTGATCAGCAATTTGCTGATGGCTCATGTTTTCTAAACGGCTCATGCGGAAAACCTGCTGACGTCTGCGGGGCAGTGAAGAGATTGTTTTTTCAATCAGCGCGGAAGTCATTTTATAGATGAGTAAATCATCAGCGCTGTTTGCATCTGCAAAATTTCCATCCAATAATTCTTCGGCCAGCCATTTTTTTTGTTGGCGCTTATGACTTACCAGGCGATTGCGTACACAGAGAAATAAATAATTGGAGAACGATTCAATGTGTTTTAATTTATCTCTTTGCTGAAAAAGTTTCATGAAAATATCCTGTACAAGATCTTCTGCGCACGCACAATTTTTATCCAACAGGAAAATCATTTGCAATGCCTGTGCGTAATGTTTTTGATATAGCTGCGTAAAAAAGATGTCATGCTTATCGTTGGGAACATCTAACCTGTCTTCAAGACGGACGCGGGCAATTTTGTGCGTGGCTAATGTGTGGGAACAGGTATGTTTTGTTATTGCGTTCATGAATTGTTTTGCAGTCTGCATTGTATATTTGAACAACCCGGTAGTTACCAGCAGCTTTTTGATAACTGCTCTTGTCTTTGAAAAAGACGATCCTCGGAAATCAGAGTGGACGACCGGAAATAAAAAGAAGTGAAAGAATCTCTGAATTGATATTTACAATAGGTTTGACATTATCCTGCCTGAAAACCTGCACAAATTTTCTGTTATTTTATTATCTACTTTGTACCCGAGTTCGTAACGCGATAATTCAAAATCAACTTGTCTGCCAATCATTCATATAACTCCCCGTCATCACCCGATGATATTGCCCTTGTCCGTCAGTTGACAGAGGGTGACCAGGATGCTTTCCGCCAGTTGTACGAAAGATACCAGCCCAAACTGTCCCGTTATTTATTCCCTTTTGTTTCGGGCCAGCCTGATCTTGCGGACGATATTATCCAGGAAGTTTTTATAAAGGTCTGGACGAAAAGAGACATGCTTACAGGCATATCCGTTTTTGAATATTACCTGCAGCGCATGGCGCGCAATCAACTGCTTGATCATATAAAACTTAAAAAGATCCAGCAAAAGCATGAGACCAATTATGCTGTCAGTAAAGATCAACAGCAAAGCGACACGGTAGATTTTCTGCAGTTTAAAGAATATCACCAGATCGCCCAGCGTGCCATGGCCTCACTCCCTGAACGCCGCAAATACCTGTTACGTTTGAGTCTGGTGGATGGGTACTCCCTTGATGAGATAGCTGACATGACAAGACTTTCCAAGGCGGTTGTTAAAAAGCAACTCTTCAAAGCAAACCGCTTTATGCGGGATTACATAAAAGAGCATGGAGACCTGCTGCTCCTGATCTTCTTTTTAGCTGAACTACCATAAACCACAAAACAATTTCTAACCCACCCGTCCCCTTTATAATTTACGATTCGTCTTACTAATAATCAACTGCTATGAACATACCCGAACTCTTATATAAGTTTGCTCATAACCAGGCTTCGCCGGAAGAGTTACGTGAGTTTGCCATATACCTTGAGTCCTTAGATGCGGACCAGTATCGATCCATGCTGGAACAATACGGCGATGTTATTCATTCAATAACAATTGACGAGCCGGCAAATATGGAACTGTTCGAAGTTATTTCAGCAAGAATAAAAGCTATCGAGGCTGAAGAAATGCCGCGGATAGATCCTGTACATACAATTCCTTTTATCCGCCGCTTCCGGATTGCTGCCGCTGCAATCCTGTTGCTGATAGCCGGGGCCACCTACTTAATTATTGCTGACAAAAATAATAAGCAAACAATAGCTGTTGCTAAATACAAAGGCGATATAGCACCGGGCAAAGAGGGTGCAAGATTAAAGTTACTCGATGGCAGAATAATCCTGATTGATACCGTGAAAGATGGGCTGATCGCCTACCAGGGGAAAATTAAGGTGTATAAAGAAAACGGGAAAATTGTTTACAAAGGAACAACTGATGAGATCATCTATAACGAGATCATTACCGATAAAGGGCAACAAACTTCAGCCATATTACCCGATGGTTCTGCCGCCTGGCTCAATGCCGCTTCAAGCATACGTTATCCGCTGCATTTTGCTAGCGATGAAAGACTGGTGACAATGACCGGTGAAGCCTCTTTTCGTGCGGTACACAATACTGCGCAACCTTTTCGTGTAAAAGTAAAGGACCAGGTTACTGAAGATGTAGGAACCGAGTTTAATATTAATGCTTACGATGATGAAGCCGTCATTAAAACAACGGTGATTGAAGGAACCGTAAAAACAGCGGGCGGTTTTGTACATGCAGGAGAGGAGGCAAGTATCAATTCAGCAGGCATAAAAATAAGTAAAGCAGATGTAGATGCTGCCATTGCCTGGCGCAAGGGACTATTCAGTTTTAAAGATGCAGATATTCAAACCGTCATGAAGCAGTTAAGCCGCTGGTATGATGTGGAAGTAAGGTACGAAGGAGAGGCGAATCCTGTTCATGATATAACCGGTGAAATGGGGCGCGGGCTCACACTTTCGCAGGCGCTGAACGTGCTTGGGAACATGCGTATTCATTACCGGATAGAAGAAGACAAAAGAATTGTGATCATGCCCTGAATAAAAGCCGGTAGTGCTTGCAACACTACCGGGGAATTTTGTTCGGGGTTTATCAATAACCAAAACTTCAGGGATCAATTATCGTTAACCCAAACACTCACAAAAGTATGAAAATTACTGATCGCAGGCCTCACGCCCAGATGCGTGGCCTCGCCCAAAACTGGCTGGCTATGAAACTCACCATCGTTTTACTGACCGCGGCCGTCTTCCAGGTAAACGCCCGCATCGTAGCGCAGAAAATAAATTACTCTGCCAAAAACGTGAGCCTTGAAAAACTATTTGCTGTAATCAAACAACAGACAGGGTATGTTTTTATTTACCGCAGCCAGGATATAGCTGCTGCCAAACCCATTACGGTTGAATTGAAAGATGCATCAGTTGAAACCGCGCTGCATGAGAGCCTTAAGAATCAGGCGTTAAGTTTTATGATTCAAGGCAATACTGTTTCTATCAGTAAAATGGACAACCACCTACCGGCTAATGAAACGGTTATCCCAAACGAAAACGCACCGCCACCCATTGACATCTCAGGTAAGATCACCGATAAAGATGGGAATCCATTGAACGGTGCCTCGGTAAAAGTAAAAGGAACCAATAAAGGAACGACAACTGCTGCGGATGGGGTGTTTGTGTTGAAAGGTGTAGAGGGCAATGCAACGCTTGAGATTTCTTTTATTGGGTATGAGACAACGAATGTTGCTGTGAATAACAAGACTTCTATTATTGCGAGTTTGAATGCTGCAATACAATCGTTACAGGATGTGGTGGTGAGTAAGGGATATTATACTACTACGCAGAGATTGAATACGGGGGATGTGTCGACGGTCAAAGGTGCAGATATACAGAAACAGCCGGTGACGGATTTTATACTGGCCCTGGAAGGCAGAGTAGCGGGATTATATATTCAACAGGCATCAGGCACTCCCGGAGCGTATAGTAACATTACCATACGAGGGCAAAACAGTATTGCGAATGGCAATGACCCACTGTATATTATTGATGGCGTCCCATTTAGTTCCGTTTCTTTAACAAGTACTAATATCGGGGGTGGTGCCATTGGCAGACCTAGCGGAATTACAAGTAATGGAACTGGTGTTGCCAGTGGTGGCGCCGGTATGAGCCCATTCAATAGTCTCAATCCTTCCGATATCGAAAGCATCGACATCCTAAAAGATGCAGATGCCACGGCTATTTATGGTTCTAGGGGCGCCAATGGAGTTATCCTGATCACTACTAAAAAAGGGAAAGTTGGAAAGACTCAAGGTAATCTGAACATTGAGCAGGGCTGGGGGAAAGTAACTCGTGAGTTGAATCTGTTGAATACACAGCAATACCTGGCAATGCGCCGGGAAGCCTATAAAAATGACGGCCTAACGGTTCCTTCCTTCACTACTACGCCGACAAATACCATCTACGACATCAATGGCGTATGGGATTCGACCCGATATACCAACTGGGAAAAGACTTTGATCGGGAATACCGCCCAATTTACCAATATACATGGGGAAGTATCCGGCGGTACTGCCAATACGCAATTTTTGATTGGTGGCGGATATAGTAACCAGGGCACTGTATTTCCTGGAAGCTATTCCGATCAAAAAATTTCAACACATTTCAACCTGACACATGCTTCAGATGATGGGCGTTTTCATGTCCAATTTACTGCCAGCTATGTTTACGACAATAGTAATTTACCTCAAAGCGATCTCACCAGCAACATTACATTAGCCCCGGATGCTCCAGCCATATACGATGCAAACGGCAAAATTAACTGGCAGATCCTGAATGGGAAGGCTACTTGGGCGAATCCTCTTGCAGGTACTGTTGCGCAGGCGAAAGCCATTACAAACAATCTAACCAGCAATTTGGGTGCAAGCTACCGGGTTTTAGATGGATTAGAAGTGAAAAGTAGTTTTGGGTATACGCATACACAGATGAATCAAAATATCCTGGTGCCAGCAACTGCATCCGCACCTCCTAATGATTTCAATCCTGCCAACCGGAGCAATAATTTTGCCACTACAGATTTTCAGACATGGATCATTGAACCGCAGGTGAATTATCAAAAAAAGATTTCGAAGGGACAGTTAAACGTTACTTTCGGAGCCACCCTTCAGCAGAATACCAAAAAGTCGATCGCTGAAAGAACGTCCGGGTATGCCAGCGATGCATTAATTTCCAATCCCTTGGCTGCAAGTACTATACAGCTATCTTCTAATGCTGATGTCCTATACCGATATAGCGCCCTTTTTGGAAGGATCGGGTATAATTGGATGGAAAAATATCTTATCAATATTACCGCCCGTCGGGATGGCAGCAGCCGGTTTGGACCTGGCAAGCAGTTTGGCAATTTTGGGGCGGTTGGAGCGGGATGGATATTTTCCAAGGAAAGTTTTTTTCAAAATAATCTCTCTTTTCTGAGTTTCGGTAAATTGAAAGGCAGTTATGGGAGTAGCGGTAACGATCAAATACCTGATTACCAGTATCTCAGTTCCTATTCCTCACTTTCTTCTACCTATCAAGGCATTACAGGACTCTATCCAGCGCAATTGGCTAATCCCTATTTTGGTTGGGAATTGGTAAAGAAAATTGAAGGCAGCCTAGAGCTTGGATTATTGAAGGACCGGATTTTAATTTCCGCCAATTACTATCGGGACCGAACAGGCAATCAATTGGTCGGCTATCCATTATCGGCCATAACCGGCTTCCCGAGTATTCAATTCAACCTTCCTGCGGTTGTGCAAAATAGCGGTTGGGAATTTTCAATTAATGCCGTGAATATCCGGAACAAAAATTTTACCTGGATGAGTTCGGTAAACTTAACACTTCCCGCAAACAAGCTGATCGCATATCCAAATTTGGCACTATCAAGTTACAGCAGTGCTTATATAATCGGGCAACCCATTTCTGGGAGAAGGTCTTATCAATATACCGGAGTAGACCCGCAAAAAGGGGTGTATACGTTTGCTACGAAAAATTCTAACGGCATTCCATCCAGCCCTCAAGATCTTGTCTCCTTCTTACCCTTCACACAGAAATTTTATGGTGGCCTTCAAAACAGCTTTACGTACAAAGGGTTTCAACTTGACATTCTTGTGCAGTTCACCAAACAACTAACCCGTAATTATTTAAATAACTTCGCCTTGCCGGGAGCATTTAACACTAATCAACCAGTTTCAGTATTAGGTCGTTGGCAGAATCCCGGGGATAACAGCAGTATTCAAAAGTTCTCAACAGGCACCAGCCAAAACAGCGCACTATATAATGCAGGTAAGTCAAGCAATCTGGGGGTTTCAGATGGTTCATTCATTCGTTTAAAAAACCTATCGCTTTCTTACCACATACCTGACGGTTTACAGAAAAGGCTGCATCTGCATGGTGCCAGGATATATCTACAGGCACAGAACCTTTTCACAATTACCAATTATTTAGGGCTTGATCCTGAAACCGGTGGGTTGAATTTGCCTCCGTTGAGAATGATCACGGCTGGTGTTCAACTTGCCTTATAGAATTAATATTAATAAAATTAAAACGAAGAATATGAATCCCTTATTTAAAAGTTGTATTCTGGCTCTCTTTATTTTCCTTTTATTTCCAGGTTGCCAGAAATTTGTACAGATAGGACCGCCCAATACTCAATTAGTTACTTCCAACGTATTTACCAGTTCTCCCACCGCGACAGCAGCACAAACGGTCATCTATACCAATATGAGCAATAATTTGGAATCTTATTTGCTGTCCTTGGATAATGGCTTGTTGGCTGATGAATTAACCAACTATACGACAGACAATTTTCAAACAGCAATCTATCATGATGCTTTGAATGTAGGATTAGGGGGAATCGGCCCCTGGACAAACGCTTATAATTATATTTATCAATCCAATGCCATTATAGCCGGGCTTCGCAATAATAATTTTATTCCTGCAAAGGTTTCCAACCAACTATCGGGTGAATCAAAATTCGTTCGTGCTTTTTGGTATTTTTACCTAATAAATCTCTACGGAGATGTACCGTTAATAACCGGTACAGACTACACTGTAAATTCAACCGCCCCCCGTATGCCGAAGGCACAGGTTTATCAACAGGTTATTGCCGATCTTACAGATGCAGAAGGATTGTTAAACAATAACTATGTAGACATAAGTGACACTACTATCACCTCAGAAAGAGTTAGGCCTAACAAATCTGCTGCGGCAGCAATGCTAGCTAGAACTTATCTATATCTAAAAAAATATGATAGCGCCGAAGCCAAGGCCACCGAAGTTATTAATAATAATATTTACGTGCTTAACTCCAATTTGGACAACGTTTTTCTAAAAAACAGTAGCGAAGCTATCTGGCAGCTGATGATACCATTGCCTACTTCATTCAATACATGGGATGGCTTTTTATATATATTGACATCTGCCCCAAACAATGTTGCGATCAGCCCTGACCTTATGAGCAATTTCGAAGCCGGTGACAATCGAAAAAGCCATTGGATAGGTACCTATAATACTACTAATCCTCAAACATCTTATTATTTTGTCAATAAATACAAAAACATTTCATCCACGGTTACAGAGTATAACATGGTATTGAGATTGGCCGAGCAATATCTTATCCGAGCAGAGGCCCGGGCACAACAGGGGAATCTTAGTGGTGCGATCTCTGACCTAAATATTATTCGTAACCGGGCAGGGCTCGCTAACACTTCCGCCAGCACGCAAAGTGCATTGCTGATTGCTATATTGCATGAACGTCAATCAGAGCTTTTTGTGGAATGGGGGCATCGCTGGTTCGATTTGATCAGGACCGGTACAATCAATTCGGTGATGGGTAGCCCGGGAAATGCCTGCCAATCCAAAGGGGGAATCTGGAATCCCAATAGCCAGCTTTACCCCATACCACAAGCTGAAATAAACGTTAATCCAAATCTCACACAAAATCCCGGGTACTGATTTTTGATTACTTGTTTTAAAGTTTAAAAATTATCGTATGATTCGTTGTAACTATTTGTTTTTCTTTTTCCCATTGTTGAGTCTTTTGACCAACAAGCTGTCGGCGCAAACTAATGGTCCTTCTGATCTGAGTTCAGGATCCCGCAATAAGTCCTGGACGACAACGCATTCCGATAGTTCTTACCGGGGGATCAGGTTTGAGCAAAATCTCAACTGGCAAGAAGTACAGAATAAGGCTAAAGCAGAAAATAAGTATGTTTTCGTTGATTGTTATGCGACCTGGTGCGCTCCCTGCAAGAAAATGGATAAGGATGTATATCCAAAGGATTCCGTAGGCGAGCATATGAATGCCAGGTTTATTTCTATCAAGGTCCAAATGGATTCGTCAGAAAAGGATGATGAAAGTATAAAGAATATGTACGGGACTGCACATATTCTTGCCGACCAATATAAAGTTAACAGCTATCCAACTTTTCTTTTCTTTTCTCCGGAGGGAGAACTCGTTCATAAAGGTATCGGTGCTATAAGTGCCGAAAAATTTATTTTACTGGCAACCAATGCGACCCTTCCCAGTCAACAGTATTTTGTCTTAGTCAAATCTTATCAACAAGGTAAGAAGGATTACACGAAAATGCCCTATTTGGCTAATGCGGCCAGGGATCTTAAGGACGATAGCTTATCGAAGCAGATAGCCAATGATTATATTCATAACTATCTTGAAAAGATCGATACCAACAATTTATTAAAAAAAGAAAATATACAGTTTATCAACTCTTTTTACACCTTAATAAAATCAAAGGACAAGATCTTCGATTTATATTATCATTCTCCTCAAAAGATAGATTCTATTTGCGGGGACAAGGGGGCTTCAAAAAAATATATACGCTCCATTATTTACAATGAGGAAATGCTTCCTTTGCTGGCAACAGGGGTTAATGAAAACCGGGCCCCAGATTGGGAAAAGAGTACACATGCTATCCAAAAAAAATATGAAAGAATATACGCAGATTATGACCTGAATCAGGCTAGGATCCGGTGGTATTCTTATAAAAAAGATTGGAAAAACTATGCCAAATACCTTGTTCAGCAAATCGAAATACAGATTGTCGAAAAAGAGCTGCCACCCGCACCATGGGCTATGTATTATCTGAACAACAATGCTTTTGACGTATTTAAGTATAGTAATAACAAAAAAGAATTGGAGAAAGCACTTTCGTGGTTTAATCAAGAGTTGCCGAATAGTGACAAGCCCTTTGCCGAGTACGTAGATACCAAGGCGAACCTACTCTACAAATTAGGCCGAAAGAGAGAAGCTGTTGAACTGGAGGGCCAGGCAACCGCACTTGCGCCAGATGATAAGGAAATCCGGGCAAATTTCGAAAAGATGAAAAAAGGCCTCCCCACATGGGCTAACTGAATAGGGCTCTCTTATGTGCGTCCCGTACCTGTATGCCGAGTACTTTATCTCCAATTATTTTTTTAATTGATTGTTGTGAATATAAAAAAAATAATACCGCCATTATTGTGTCTTCTGACCAACAATCTCAATTTCATTAGTGCTACCGCTCAAAGCCAGATTCCCATCCAGCCTGCACGCACTATCTCTTTTCAAACAACAGAAGGATCGTACATGGATGTCGATATCTCTGCGGATGGGAGCAAAATAGTTTTTGATCTTTTAGGAGATATCTATACGCTGCCGTCAAGTGGTGGAAAAGCTAAGCAAATTACAAAGGGCTTGGCGTGGAACAGGTATCCAATTTGGTCGCCAGATGGAAAAGAGATTGCATTTATCAGCGATGTTACCGGTGCCAACCATATAAATATCATAGGTGGTGACGGTACTTTTAAACGAACAGTGGATAAATCTGAACCTCAAATAGTGTTTCTGCCTCAATCTAATGATGAGGGTACCCCCTTGTGGACGCCAGATGGCAATTATATCATTGAACATAGCCGCCTACATCATATGGCCGGAGGCTCTTTATCACTACCTCTACCTGCATCGATTAAGAAAATCATCGGATTTTCCCGGGATGAACAGTTGATTTACTACTGCGATAGTGACACCGTGAAACAATATGACAGGCGGACACGAGGAATTAATCAAGTTATGAGACTTCCAGAAAATTATTGCAATGTGCAGATATCTCCAGACCTGAAATGGCTGACTTATATTACGGGGCCGGCTTTAGAAAGTAATATGGTAATCCGTAACCTTGTTACTTCCAAAGAAAAAATCCTGGTCCGAAGCATTGAACACCATTACCGTAGAATGGAAGAGCATTATGCCTTTACTAATAATTCTAAATACGTAATAGTTGGCTTTAACGGCAAAATACATAAAATAGAAGTGGAGAGTGGTGCCGACCACGAAATCCCGTTTGTGGCACATGTGAATGTAGAGATGGGGCCATTTAACTACAACTTATTTAGAATACCACGCGATTCCTTACAAGTTCGCTATACTCGTTCCGCCAATGAAAGCCCTGATGGCCATAGCCTTGTATTTTCGGCCCTAAATCGTTTGTATGTCATGTCACTCCCTGGTGGAGAACCGCATGTATTAGCCGAACAGCCTTTTGGACAGTTTCAACCCGCTTACTCACCTGATGGGAAATGGATTGCTTACGCAACCCGGGATGATACCGAGGGGGGGGCTCTCTGGCGTATACCTTCCATTGGTGGTAAGCCAGAAAAGATCACCAGTAGTGATACACCTTTTATCTATTCTGCACCAACATGGTCTCCCGATTGCGAGCATTTGGTTTATATAAAACAAAATCGAACAACAATGGGCATCTTCGGATTCATAGGGAAAGGCATATTGGGGGAAATGGAGATTGTTTCACTTAACGATAAGGCTATCCAAAAAGTGGCGGATAATATTCCTGTACAAAATACCCTTGCATTTTCGCCTGACGGCCGCCACCTTCTATTTAAGCCGCGAGAAACCCATAAGTGGCGTCAAGCATTATTGGTTTCTTTGAATATAGACGATAAAAAAAACCAAGTTTTGAGCGTCCAATCTGACACAATCGATCATTTAGTTTCACCGGATTTTACGCAACAAGAAAAAATAGTTATTTCACCGGATAATCGGTACGAGGTGATGGTGATAAATGAAAATTTATATTTATTACCGCTCTTTTCCAAACCCATGATAAGCAACCCATCAATGAGCGGTGCCCTTCGCTTAATTCAATTTGCCGATCGCTGTATGGATCTCAATTGGGAGAACGAAGGAAAAACATTCTGTTGGTCCTATGGTAATCAATTTTACCGCATCAATCCAGATAAGATCGTTGCAAAAGCTGTACAGGTTACCAAGGATATCGGACGCTTTGGTTTAGGTGATAGTGGAGTTTTAAAAGTACAGGTTATGCCTGATGAAACGATCACTATGAATATAAAAGTTCCTAAGCATTACGCTCACGGAACTATGGCGCTTCGTAATGTGAGAATTATTTCTATGAAAGATGATCAGGTTATTGAACATGGCGTCATTATTATTACCAACGGAAGATTTACCGCTGTGGGCCCGGTAAATAAAGTTCATATACCCTTTGGAGCAAAGACAATGGACCTAAAGGGCAGGACTATTATTCCAGGATTAATTGATTTGCACAATCATATCTCCGCGAGCGATGATATTTATCAACAACAATCTTGGAAATTTCTTGCTAATCTTGCTTATGGCGTTACTACGGTTCGTGACCCTTCATCCAATTCCGATTCATTCGGGTATACAGAGTTACTCGAAACGGGGCAAATGACCGGACCCCGGTTATTTTCAGTTGGCTTTTCAGTGCGGCAACCCTTACTGAGCTTTGATGACGCACGTTCATTCGTACAAAAAAGATCCGCATTAGGCGCTATTGCTATAAAACAGTATACGCAGCCTACGAGATTACAGAAGCAATGGCTACTAATGGCATGCCGTGAGGCCAAACTAAACATGACCAACGAAGGTGATTATGATCTCAAAAGCAGCCTGGCGATGATGAAGGATGGTTCAACAGGAGTGGAGCATACCGCTATTTATGGAAATATTTTCGAAGATGTAATCAGATTCATCTCCGAAGCTGGAACCTGGCATACACCGACGTTGCAAGTATCACGTGGAGGCGAGGAAGGAGCAACTTATTTCAGAAATTTATTTCAACAACACCCTGATACGAAAGTGTACAACTATTGGCCACAAGATTCTTATTCCGCGAAAATTACTTCCAAAAAAATTTCTACCACCGATACACTTGGTCGTGATTTTGTGTATAGTTCCAGTATCGAAGCTAAGATCTTTAAGCATGGAGGACACATAGCCATGGGCGCACATGGTGAAGACCAGGGGATCGGGTCTCATTGGGAGTTATGGGCGTTACAAATGGGGGGCCTTACTAATCTTGAGGCCTTGCAGACAGCAACCATTGAAGGAGCCAAAGCATTGGGTATACAACAGGATTTGGGTTCCATAGAAGTCGGCAAACTAGCTGACCTTATTGTTCTCGACAAAAACCCGCTGGATGATATTCATTATACTACTTCGATCCGTTACGTGATGAAAGGCGGGGAGCTTTTTGACGGAGATACGCTTGATACCCTCTGGCCGGTAGCAAAAAAAATACCTGAATGGAAACTAAAGAAGCCAGTTAATTAATTAATGTCAGCAACGGAATAAAATAAAGGTGAAAACTTTACTTCTCATTTTATGTACAGCCTTCTTGTTAAGTTATTTTTTAACGGAGAGCAAATCTCAAACGACTGCAAGTGTCGCCCAGAGGGATATAGATACTGTTGCTACAAAAACACTTGTTACCATTCTGGTTTATGATAATAATGCGGTCATTAAGCAGGTAACCGATCTATGCGAAGTATTTCATTCCACGGACCATGAAACAGAAGACAGCAAAGAACAAGCAGGTATGGTGCTTATAAGGGCATACTTTCTGAATATTCAAAAAAAACAGGAAAAGGAATTGGTGGAAAAACTGGAAGCGATTTCAGGAGTAGCGGCAGTTAAAACCAAAACAGAAAAGAATGCAGAAAGACAGCTTCGTTGCGCATAAACAGCTGTATAACGTTAGTCAGAAAGTGTTGATCGGAAAAAAATGATTTCGTGTGAAACCTACATTGAATATTTCGGAGTAAAGTGAAACCCGACAAAAAGATATCCAGACCCCTTATGTTCTTAACATAAAGCGTCTTTATAAATGATGGCTGTGCTATGTGCCACCGGTAACTTTTTTTGAAATATGTTTTAGGCTTTTATTATAAAGTGGTAGTTGCGCGATTACCATCACCGGCACTTGACGAAGCTGCCGGGCAAGGCAAAAGCCGAGGGCGGGTAGTAGACTATCCGCCCTTTTAGAACCAATTCCTTCCGCATGGCTCTTCCGCCAGCAGAATACGGAGGCGGTTTTCACGGTAACGTGCATCATCAAACCACTCTGAATACCATGAAACAAACACTACTTATTGTGATTGTATTATGCAGCTTAATGGCCTGCAGGAAAACAGAACACCCTCGGAAACCTGGTAACAAATTGAATTTCTTATGCTGCTCATAACTCACAAACAAGGAAATGGAAAACGCCTGGCATTCCTCATCGGCAACAAAATATATGATTGTCATCATGTACACCCGGCATTGCCGGAAACGGGGGAGGCCTTTGTCGCGCAATGGGAAAAATATAAATCACTGGCTTTGCTGATGCACAATGCGATTCAGACAAATACTATTAAGGTGCCATTGAAACATGTGGAGATTGGTTCTGCAGAAGATGTACAGGCACTGCAATGGCCGGGAATGTAAGGCACTAAAATTTTTAAGAAGAAAGTCATGAAGAACAACAACGGATGGTATTTATACTGGCCTTATTTTAAACATGAACTTACTATAGAATGAGAGCAGTTATTATTGATGATCAAAAAAATGCAAGAGACCAGTTACGAAAACTACTTGCAGAACATTGCAGGCAAATTGTCATCGTGGGTGAAGCAGCGAATGCCGGTGATGGAGCCACTTTGATTCTTGCGACCAAACCTGAACTGGTGCTGCTTGATGTACAGATGCCAAAGCAGACAGGTTTCGATATGCTGCAATCGCTTGGTGATTATGAATTCGTGGTGATATTTATTACCGGCTATGATCAGTATGCCATACAGGCGATCCGATACTCGGCACTCGATTATCTTTTAAAACCTATTGATGTGCAAGACATGGTCGCAGCGGTCAGCAAAGCAGAAAGAAAAATCAAAGGCACCAATATTTCAAAGCAAATAGAAAATCTCCTCGATATCGTCAGCCATCCTGAGCGGCAGCATCATCCTATCGCGCTGCCGGTTGCCAAAGGCCACCGGTTCGTGCATGCAACGGATATCATCTTTCTTGAAGCGATGAATAATTATACGAATTTTGTGATGGCTGATAAAGAAAAAATACTGATATCAAAAGGAATGTATCATTTTGAAGCGATGCTGGTCGCCGCTGGATTTATCCGGTGTCATACCGGTTATATCGTCAATCCAAACTATATCAACAAATTTGTAAAAGGTGTTGCAGGTCACGAACTATTGCTAAAAGGCGGCGAGAGTATTCCTGTTACCTATAAATATGTTTCTATTGTCAGAGAGGCTTTACGGATAGCTAAATAAAATTATCAACAGGCAGGATCTATTATGAAGGGGTTCGGGTTTTTATCGGGATGTATCCTGCTTGCAGGTTATGCAGATGCGCAGCAGCAACCGGGAAGAGGAGCTGCTTACGGTGACACTGTTCCTTTGTTTATTCATACAAAGGTGTTCGAGAACCTGACGCACACGAAGAATACTTTTGTTTTTCTTTCGCCAGCGATCAGCGTGTCAATAGCGGAATCAAAGGATTCTGTTGTAACCGATGCACTGATGTCGGTGGCGGCGAAGAGCATGAATCCTGCACAACTTTTAAAAGTAGAATTTGGTGTAGCCCCGACAGGTCATACCCACCTATTATGGAAATCAATTGCAGCAGGTAAGTTACTTCTCGATACGGTATTGTCAGAGAATGATAGTATTCAATTGTTGTTCAGGTTGAAAGGGCATAAAAGATTGTTGCAACAAACGATTCTAAAAAGAGTTGCGTGGATCCCGGAAATTGCCATGATCAGGACAAGCCCCAATCCTGATTCTACAAACAGGAAACTTGTTGCAAAAGCAGTCTATGAAAACAGGAACCTTCCAAAAGGATTTCGTGCTGTCAATGATAATACGATTCAAATTTCGGCAGGTAATACACTGGAACTCGGTTTACGCCTTCGATCTTTAAATAAAGATTCCAGCATTGAATATAATATAACGGACGTTGCTCGCAACGATATGGACAAGTGGATACATGCAGGACATCTGATCACGATCAGTAGATTATCTGCCGGCCATGCTTACCGTCTTTTATTGCGGTATCCTGCGAACGGCCGGATCAAACCATATTCTGTTATCATTGATTCCTGGTGGTGGGAGCGCTGGTGGGCTATCGCATTATTTTTTGTTGCTTTTGCTGCGATCGCGATCATTGTTATGCTTATCATCAAAGAAATCAAAAGAAAGAGAACCGGGCGCGCTATCGAACTTGCGATGGAGAAATCGAAGAAGGAACAAAACAAGTTAGATACGCATTGGCTGGATAATACTTTACATGCCGTGCTTGGCTTTATCCGCAACAATGAAAATGAATTGGCTGATGAATATTTAGGAAAGATATCGAAAGTGCTGCGCGATAAATTGATCCATGGAGAAAGGTTATTGATTCCATTTAAGGATGATCTAAAAATTCTTACTGATTATATTTCCAGCGAACAATTAAAACATTCTTTTCAATATCATATCAACGTCGATCCATTACTGAATATTGATTCGATCCAATTGCCGCCACTGTTGTGGCAACCGTGCCTTG
This sequence comes from Bacteroidota bacterium, assembly GCA_013289065.1. GTDB lineage: Bacteria > Bacteroidota > Bacteroidia > Chitinophagales > Chitinophagaceae > Sediminibacterium. The sequence goes on from JABDAP010000006.1 coordinate 42,537, forward strand.
AAAATGCTGTTAAGCATGGTGAGTATAATGGTGGCGGAGCGATCGTGATCAAGATTTACGCAAAGGAAAAGGGACTGATTATGGAAATCCGGAACCCAGGAAAACTTATGGTGCCATCATTTGATGCGGGCAGAAAATTCGGTATCAGCATCACACAGGAAAGGGTAAGAGGCTGGAATATGGCTAATCCGGGCAGCCCAATCCATTTTGACTTGAAATGGGTTGATAATGAGGTGCTTACAGAATTTGTTTTTGAGAGATGGTTGGAATAAATCAGTTATTTTTGAAACGATCAAAATGGAACTATTGAAATAATATTTGCTTAACATAACCAGCAGCGTTTAGCTTTTCTTGTACCCAAAATCGCAAAATTTTTATCATACAGGGAATTGCAAAGCGCCGCGCCGTCAAGGCGTGGGCTTTTGCATTCTTGTATGAAGGCTTTTGCGAGCCATGGGTACGGAGTGTGAAATCACCCACGCTGTTTTTTTATACATCATCATGAAAACGGCGCAAACAAATCTTAAAAGAGAGATCGTCCAACGGAAAGAAATCTACCAAGCTGGTCTTGAACGTACTGAAATACTTATTGCTGCAGAAAAAATAAATGAAGCACTTGTATTTGGACTGCAAACGGTCGTTTATTCTAATACAGGTTTGATCTGTGAAGAGACCCATATCAACATTCTAATAAACTGCTGCAATAAATTTATCGATGGATTTCCGGAAATAGATTTTTCTGAAATGAGCATTGCAAATGCAGTTGAAAGAATCAGGGGAGTTCTTATCGAAAGAATAAGTTTTTACAAGCAGTTAGAAAATCTCACACATTGAGTTAGCCTATACCCCACATCCGTCCAGGTTTAAGCCACACATTGCACCAAAGTACAGCACCATAACGCATGCAGTTTTGACAAAAATTAGTCAATGAAAAAACTGTTTGTCATTTTAGTTATGGTTTCTGCTGCAGCTTGCAGCAAAGTTTCCAACCACCAGGTTCATGCGAGACCTGTTCCATTTTTCAATAGCTCGCAGGAAGCTGATGCGCTTGTTAAAAGTGCTATTCAAAAGCTTCACCTGAAAGGAGGATTCACGAGCATCGAGCATGTGTCCTATCTCCGGTCGGGAAAAGATGCTTATGCTTTTATCTTCTACCATTCCACTTGCGGAAGCAAAAGTATGGTTGCGCAAAAAACAATGCAGGACGATGAATCGATTGACAATCCAACAGTCACTGTTTGCCAGGACGGTTCCTGCGATTGCAGTGTCAAAGCTATTCTGAATGGTGACGGGACCATCGGGATCGGGTGTTCGTGTAATGACTGCAAAAAAGTTACGAGTGGTTTATGAGAGCCAGCATGATTTGTTTTTTGTTCAGTGCCTGTCTTGCGTGCGCTGCGCAGTCTATCGAGATCCGCGCGGGATTGAGCGGGATACCTGGCAATTACCTGTCGATCGGCTATGAGCACTATTCCAATTATGTATTCAATTTTTCCGGCCGCGTATTCGCAGAAGGATCTATGGTGAATCAATTGCGATACAAAGCATACGGCCTGGACCTGCTCATGGAGTATGGAAGCAACCAGGATGATAATGGGGCAAGCATTTTCGCTTTCCGTATTGGTCTTGGTGCTACGGGACAAATTGAAAATGAACCATGGATATATGGCGCCTTGAAGGGAAATCAAAAAATGAATTATGGATTTGTGGGCGTGCTTTCCGGAGAGTGGTGGATGAGCGAGAACTTCTGCTTATCTGCTTTCGTGCAACAAAAATATTTGTTCAATTCTTCGCTTGGAAACACGCGTTTAGCATTTGGGGGTGGTTTAAAATTTCGATTGCACAACTATTAAAAATTATTTATGAAAAATTGGTTACTGGTATTATTTGGTTTTTGTTTCAGTGTGTTTGCAGATGCACAGAGTAACTCTATTTCTATTGTGCTCAATTCAGAATCTTATGACTGTTCAACGGGACAGGTAACATTTAGTTTTCACATCAGCAATACAGATGCACTTGGTAACTCGGGTAACTTTCATACGGTGTATGATGTGAATGCAGGTATCAGCAGTATCACTAATCAAAGTGTGCCGGCGGGTGAACCTGATTTAAGTTTTACGGGCGCCTATCATTTGGGTGATAATATTTCGATCACTGCGCATGGTATCAGTAATAATGGTGCGCCGCTGACAGAATATGATTTTGTTGCGACGTCGCCTGCTCCGCCTGCTATGCCAACGATCAGTTCATCCGCTGCTATGCCATTATGCAATGGTGCTTCAACGATATTGACGGCAAGTGGATCAAATGGAAATTACACGTGGTCAACAGGATCAACTTCTTCTTCCGTCACTGTATCGGCATCCGGTACTTATTCTGTTCATGCATCTGATAATTGTGGCGTTTCGCCGGATGCGGGTTATACAGTGGTTGCAGCATCCTCGCCATCTGCTCCAGTGATCAGTAACAATAGTGAGGCTGTTTTGTGCAATGGTGCATCTGCGTTATTAACGAGTTCTGTTTCGGCAGGTGGGATAATTAACTGGAGCAATGGCGCGAGTGGAGTTAATATTTCAGTTAATGCGGCGGGTTCTTATTACGCGAGTGAATCGAATGTTTGCGGAACAAGTGGTAACAGTAATGTGATCGTGATCACAACAAATAATTCTCCTTCTGCTCCAACTGTCAGCAGCAGTGCAGGGAATTTTTTATGCGATGGGCAAAGCACTATTCTTTCTGCTTCACCATCCGCAGGCGGAACGATCAACTGGAGTACGGGGGCAAGCGGTAACTCAATTACGGTAAGTTCTGCCGGAAATTATTATGCGTATGAATCGAATAATTGCGGTGCAGGTGCGAATAGTAACATCATTAGTATTGCAATAGGTGCAACACCTGCCGCACCGACGGTTTCACCATCTGGCAATCAAACATTGTGCAATGGTGCAAGCATTAATTTAAGTGCGACCGGTACTAATATCACCTGGTCGAATGGTGCAACCGGTAATTCCATTTCGGTAAGTGCTGCCGGAAATTATTTTGCGTATGATCACAACAGTTGCGGCAATAGTGTGAACAGTAATGCGGTTACCGTTTCAACAGTTGTCTGTCCTATTCCTTCACCCGGTTCTAATTTTAGTGTATGTCCAGGTACACTGAAAATGCTCGACGCAGGCGCTGGCTACGATAGTTATGCCTGGTCGGATGGGGAGACTACGCGAACGATCAATGTGGGGCCGGGAACTTATTCGGTGACAGTTACCAGACAAGGATGTTCTGCAACATCTGCTGCGGTGACGGTGAGTTATTATACCGTGGTTACGCCGACGATCAGTGTATCGGGTGCGACCACATTCTGTTCAGGTGGGTCAGTAGTATTGACAGCAAGCAGTGGTAGTGGCTATGCATGGAGCAATGGTGCAACAAGTAATCCCATTACTGTAAGTTCTTCCGGCGCTTATTATGTAACCGTAACAGATGGCAATGGTTGCCAGGCCACTTCTGCGGCAACAAATATTACGGTGAATGCTTTGCCTGCCGCAACGATTGCAGGTAATGCAGCGGTTTGTCAGAATAGTGCAGCGCCATCTGTAACATTTACGGGCAGTGGCGGAGTTGCGCCTTATGCGTTTGTTTATAAAGTAAACGGCGGGGCGAATCAATCTGTTTCAACAACGAGTGGTAACAGTGTTTCCATTTCTGTTCCGACAAATACTACTGGAAGTCTTAGTTATTCTTTAGTCAGTGTGCAGGAAAGCAGTAGCACATCCTGTGTTGGTTCTGCAAGTGGAACGGCTACAATCGTTGTGAATCCGTTGCCATCGGCTGTGATTTCGGGAAGCACTACTGTTTGCCAAAACAGTTCTTCTCCTGCCATCACGTTTACAGGCAGTGGTGGAACAGCACCGCATGTATTCACGTATTCTATTAATGGTGGTGCAAATCAAATTGTTTCCACAACAAGCGGGAACAGTGTTACGGTTGCCGTGCCAACAAATGTTCCGGGAACATTTGTGTATTCATTGCAGAGTGTGCAGGAAAGCAGCGGCACTTCCTGTAATGGTGTTGCGAGCGGAACTGCCACAGTTGTTGTGAATCCGTCACCATCGGCTGTGATTTCGGGATCTTCTACCGTGTGTCAGAATTCTGCTACACCGGTGATTACGTTTACCGGCAGCGGTGGAATAGCGCCCTACCATTTTGTTTATAAAATCAATGGGGGTGCGGACCAGAGTATATCAACGACCAGCGGCAATAGCGTAACGCTTGCCGTGCCGACCAATAGCGCGGGAACATTCGTGTACTCATTGGTGAGCGTTAGCGAAAGCAGTGGCGTGTCCTGTAGTGGTGTTGCGAGCGGAACTGCCACAGTTGTTGTGAATCCGTTACCATCGGCTGTGATTTCGGGAACATCTACTGTGTGTCAGAATAGCGGCCCACGTACTATCACCTTTAGCGGTATTGGTGGTACAGCGCCTTATACATTTACCTATACGATCAATGGCGGCGCTGTTCAAACTATTACTACCAATAGTGGTAATAGTATTGGGGTAAGCGTACCGACAAATGTTGCCGGAACCTTCACCTATTCGCTGGTTAGTGTGCAGGATGGAAGCAGCACGTCATGTAATAATTCTGTGAGCGGCACAGCTACGGTTGTTGTGAATCCATTGCCATCGGCTGTGATTTCGGGAAATACAACCATCTGTCAGAATGGGATTTCACCTGTTGTAACATTTAGCGGCAGTAACGGTACTGCACCTTACACGTTTATTTATTCGATCAATGGCGGTACTAATCAAAGAGTCACTACCGCGAGTGGTAACAGCGCTAGTATATCTGTGCCAACAACAAACACCGGAAACTTTACTTATGATCTGGTGAGTGTGCAGGATGCGAGCAACACCGCATGTATTAACGCAGCTAGTGGAAGTATAACGGTTACCATTAATCCTGCGCCTGCAAATGCGGCGATCACGGCAGGCAGCAATCATTTGTGCAATGGCGAGAGTGCGATACTTACGATCACCAATTATACTGCCGGATTTACTTACACCTGGTATAAAGATGGCGTGTTGCTTACTACAACAACTACGAATACTATTTCTGTTACACAGGCAGGCAGTTATACAGTCATGGTAACATCTGATAAAGGATGTAATGCTGCTGCTGTTTCCAACGCAATCATTATTACGACCGGTTCTGTTTCTACTCCGGTGATCACGGGATACTTACATGTCTGCCCACAGGGAAAAACAAAATTGTTTGTTCAGCCATCGGATAGCTCCCTGCCTTACGAGGCCTGGAGATGGACGGACACGCGGGACACGTCTCCGGGGCGTGTCCTTTTGGGGGACAGCAGTTTTTCGGCTTTTGCCGGGCAGTATCGCGTAGTGGTTTTACGTGAAGGATGTGCGGATAGCGCCTTTGTCGCTATTACGCCTGACGATACTGAGTTCCCGGCAGGACAATTAATTATTTCTCCGAATGCTGTTGCTTATGGCGGACAAGTGAAACTCTTTGCTGATGTAACGGGTTCGGTACAATACTCTTGGGATCTTGGTGATGGCAATACCATTGCTGATACTTCCCGTACCATTTTTGAAAATTATTATATAGGCCAAGACAGTGTTAGGATCAAAGTGAAAGCTATCAGCGAGAGAAACTGCCAGACAACATTTACAGGAACATTGAAAGTTTCTGCGATTCAAACGCAAAGTATTCCTAACCGTTCTTTTGCGGGAAACCTGAAAGACTGGAACGTTTTCCCGACACCATTCCACGATCATTTAAAAGTTTCTGTGATACTGATAAGAAATGAAACAGTTCGGCTCGACCT
>JABDAP010000007.1 GCA_013289065.1 Bacteroidota bacterium
GAGGGAGTAGGTGGTACCGATATTCTTTTAAAATAATTCTCAACGTCTTTGTGCGAGAATGCCTGTCCCGTTGTGGCATCTACATAAAAATGGATCTTATCCTGCGGATGCCCCACATGTGTGGCAGCATCATAATCCGAATGATAAAAAGCGATGATGCATTGTTTGGGAATGTTGATGATCTTGGCATTGATATCAAGCAGGTCGCACATTACCTGGTAAAGAATGCCATTCGCCAATGCATTTCCTTTTTTGCTTTCGAGCACTTTATGAATAAAGAATTCATCCGGGTGTTCGTAGTTTACTTCTACGCCTTTGAGATTATAATAGTTGTAAATGATGCTCGACAAAACATTCGCCTGTTCCAGCGGCGTTAAAAAACTATTCAGCTCCAGCCATACATTGCGTCGGATCTTTTCTACATCCTGTAAAACAGGCGTAGTGTGCAGTTCGGGATATTGAAATTTTGAAACGAGTAATGCGCCGAATAAAAGATCATGGTAAGCGCTGTCGCGCCATTCGGCCATGTCGTTGTGCAGGTCGGTGTAATGCAGGTGATGTATGATCATTTCAATGCGCTCCTGCACGTCTTCGCTCAGGGTCGTTTCCCAAAGGTGTTCCAGATTGGGAATGATATTCTTGCCGTACGCCACGATCTTATCCGAAACGGTTGAATACACTTCCTCATCCGGATCATCTATAAGGGTAAACAATGCATTGATCTCTTTGGTTTCCTGCATAGATGCTTGTAATAAAGATGGTTTATGCATGTATGAACCATGCAATCCTCTTTATTTTATATCAAACTAAATTAAATTTTGGTTAACATACAGTAGTAAGTTATCCAACACATGTGGAAATATGACAATACAGTTACATAATAATAGTGTTATATATGCGTTAACAGCGCTCCGCCATTGGTAAAAAATATCAAAATTAACAGCCCTGCAAAGTTTGAAAAGGGTACTTTTGCCCATTACACATTTAAAGCGCCATATGTCACAATTTTCCGTACCCAAGTTTCAATCAGTTAAAGGGTCACTTCACACAGAACTAAAAACACGCGTTCAGCAGTATTTTGATGATAAGGGTATCAAATCAACAGGTACGTCAAAATTATTTACGAAAGCTTTTGTTCTTGTTATCGCACTGGTAGCGATATATATTCATCTTTTGGTTTGGACACCCGTTTGGTACCTCGCATTGGGCGAATGCATCCTTATGGGCGGGCTGGTTGCCGCGATCGGTTTCAATGTGATGCATGATGGCAGCCATGGAAGTTTCAGCAATAAAAAAGGATTGAACCGTGTAGCGGCATCTTCTATCAGTTTATTAGGCGCCAATCATTTTATGTGGAACATGAAACATAATATGATCCACCACAGTTTTACAAATATCGATGGCGTGGATGATGATATCGAGCTCGGAACACTGATGCGTATGGCGCCCACGCAAAAGCGTTTGAAGATGCATAAGTTCCAGCATTTTTATTTCTGGTTCCTCTATATGCTGCTGTATGTATTCTGGATCTTCTTTACTGATTATAAAAAATATTTTTCACAAAAGATAGGAAGCGTGCCATTGAAAAAAATGCGCATCGCCGATCATATCGAATTCTGGAGCGTGAAGGTTTACCACGCAGCTGTTTTTATTCTGATACCGATCCTTTGCGTAGGCTGGTTAAGCTGGCTGGTAGGATTCCTTGTAATGAGTGTAGTGGCCGGGTTTGTATTGAGTATCGTTTTCCAGCTGGCGCATACGGTTGAGCACACAGAATTTCCATTGGTTGATATTGATACCAATAAACTTCCCGATGAATTTGCCGCACACCAGATCAAAACCACGGCTAATTTTGCTACCCGCAATAAACTGGTAAGCTGGCTGGTTGGCGGATTGAATTTCCAGATCGAGCATCACCTGTTCCCGAAGATCTCACACGTACACTATCCTGCCATCAGTGAAATTGTAAGAAATGTTTGCAAAGAATATCAATTACAATACATCGAATTTCCAACCATGCGTAAAGCAGTTGGGGCGCATGTGCGGTTTTTAAGGCAGTTGGGTAGATATGATTAATGCGGGAACTAAGTTGGTATTTGAGTTAAAAGTTAAAAGTGAATAGTTAAAAGTGAAGATAAGCTGATCCCACTTTTAACTATTCACTTTTAACTTTTAACTACTTCTTTGTGGCTGCTTTCTTCGCAGTTTTTTTAGCCGCTTTCTTAACAGGCGCTTTCTTCGAAAACGCATTCGGCACCTGTTCCTCGATCATTTTTTTGATCACTTCCACATCAATATCGGCGAGTTCTTCGGGAGTATATTTATCGCCGCCCTGTTTCCTGTTCAGCTTCAGCATTTTTTTGTTGAAACGTACAAACGGGCCCCAGCGGCCATTCTCGATAGAAATTTTTTCTGCGGGCCATTGCCTGATAAAACGGTTGGCTTCCTTATCCACTTTCTTTTCGATCAGCGCATTGATATCTTCCTGCGATAACGAATCATAATTATATGCGCGCGGAATATTAATATACATATCGTTCCACTTAATGAACGGGCCAAAACGCCCCTTGCCTTTGGTTACGGGCAGTTCATTATAAAAACCGATCGGCGCATCTGCCAGTTGTTTTTCACCGATGAGCTGAATGGCTCTTTCCAGTTCCATCTCATGCAGATCCTCACCTTTGGGAATGGAAATAAACTGTTCGCCGAGTTTTATGTATGGGCCAAACCTTCCAACATTTACCGATAATTCCTGCCCTTCATACTCGCCGAGTGTTCTGGGTAATGAAAACAACTGCATCGCTTCTTCCATGGTAATGGTTTCGATGCTCTGCGTTTGTTTCAGTTTGGCGAAACGCGGTTTTTCTTCTTCGTTGGCAGTGTCGCCGATCTGTACCATCGGGCCGTAACGCCCCATCCGTGCAATTACTTTTTTGCCGGTGGCTTCATCAATGCCTAATTCTCTTTCACCTTTTGCGCGCTCTGCATTTTCGAGTGTGTGTTCAATGGTTTCATGGAAAGGTTTATAAAAACCATCGATCATATTGCTCCAGGTTATTTTGCCTTCGGCGATCTGGTCAAACTCTTCTTCGATCTTTGCCGTAAAACTGAAATCCATCACTTTGGTAAAATACTGTTTCAGGAAATCGGTAACAACGCTGCCAAGATCTGTAGGAAATAATTTATTTTTTTCTGCGCCCGTATTTTCCTGGATGATCTCTTTTTCGACCGAATCATTTTTTGTTAAACGCAATAAAGCAGAATTTCTTTTCACACCTTCTTTATCACGCTTCTCTACATAATTTCTTTTTACAATGGTAGAGATAGTTGGCGCATAAGTAGACGGGCGGCCGATTCCCAGCTCTTCCAGTTTCTTTACCAGCGAGGCTTCCGTGTAACGGGCGGCGGCGCGTGAAAATTTTTCTGTGGCCGTCATCTGCACAAAATTCAGTTGCTGCCCAACCGTTAACGGCGGCAACATGCCTTCTGTATTTTCTTCATCCTCTTCATCTTTTCCTTCGAGATAAACTTTCAGGAAGCCATCGAACTTCATCACTTCGCCATTGGCAGATAATGTTTCATTATTACTGCTCACATTTATTTTAGCTGTTGTCTTTTCAAATTCCGCATCACTCATCTGCGATGCGATGGTGCGTTTCCAGATCAGTTCATACAACCTGCGCAGGTCTTCATCTTCCACTGAGGTAGTACTCATATAAGTTGGGCGGATCGCTTCGTGTGCTTCCTGCGCGCTTTCATTTTTATTTTTGAATTTGCGCGGCTGGTGATATTGGCTGCCGTATGCTTTATTGATCTGTTCGCTGATATCACCCAACGCCGTATCGCTTAAACTGATACTGTCGGTACGCATATAAGTGATCTTACCGCTTTCATATAATTTCTGTGCGAGTAACATGGTCTTGCTCACACTATATCCCATCTTCCGCGATGCTTCCTGTTGCAAGGTCGATGTGGTAAAAGGCGCAGCCGGCGTTCGCTTAGCAGGTTTTACCTGGATATCAGTAACTGTATAATCGGCGCCTTTGCAGGTTTCTAAAAATGCCGCCGCATCTTTTTCGGTAGACATTTTATTCGGGCCATCTGCCTTAAATGTTACCTCTTTACTATTGATATCGTTCGCAGTAAAATAAGCTTCTACTTTATAGGTACTCTCCGGAATAAAATTATTGATCTCTCTTTCCCTTTCCACGATCAGCCTAACCGCAACACTTTGTACACGTCCCGCACTTAAACTTCTCTGCATGCCGATCTTGCGCCACAACACGGGGCTCAGTTCAAAACCCACTAACCTGTCGAGCACACGCCTTGCCTGCTGTGCGTTCACAAGATTCATATTGATCAAACGTGGATTCTCCACCGCTTTTTTTATTGCCGGTGCGGTGATCTCATGAAAAACGATCCGTTTGGTTGTTTTAGGGTCGAGGCCCAATACTTCTGCCAGGTGCCAGCTGATACTTTCCCCTTCACGATCCTCATCCGATGCGAGCCATACTTCGTCTGATTTTTTTGCCAGCTGTTTTAATTCTTTTACCACTCTTTCTTTATCCTCCGGTACTTTATATCTCGGCTGGTAATGATTGTTCACATCAATACCCATATCATCCTTTTCCAGGTCGCGGATATGGCCATAACAGCTCTTCACCTCAAAATCTTTTCCGAGGATCTTCTCTATGGTTTTGGCTTTTGCCGGTGACTCAACGATCAATAGATTTTTTGCCATACAGCCTGTCTAATCCGCCTCTGACGGAGCTTTTATCGAGTTTTTCTTATTGCCTGACCGCTTAAAAGATCATCCCGCGGGGCGGGAGAAAAGAAAGGGTCTTACCCTGCAATATTAGGGGAAACCATCAAAACGCAAAAAATATCAGGAAATGTGCCGGCTGAAAAACTGCAGGATCTCATCACAAACTTTATCGTCCTTATATACTTTACTGTGCCCCAAATGTTCTGTAATATGGAATTGGACATTCGGCAGATCGGCTGACAGTAAGGGTTTTACGTCTTCGAACGGGCAGATGGGATCGTGTTTATCATGCACCCACAGAACCGGCGATGTTATTTTTTTAATAACCCTGCTCACAGAAAAGTAGCTGATGGGCCTGTTGGCGATCTCGCTGATCACCTGCCGGAATGTTTCGCGCACTTTCTCTTCAACAGGAAGAATATGAAAAAAATTGTTGATGGCACGCTCCGTTTCAGTAGCCGGGGCGATCAGTACCAGCTTTCTTTTTTCAGGATCCGGCAACTCCTCAAAAGCAAGCGAAGCAGCGAGGCCGCCAAGCGAATGCCCCATCATACCATACAAAGGGCCATACAATGAATCAACCTTCAGCAGCATATTCTTATATAAGTAAGCATTGATGCGTTTGCCATCGCTGATGCCGTGCGCGGGTGCATCAAAAGCAAGCACTTCAAACCCTTTTTTCTGTAACGGCAGAATATATGTTTCAAATTTATACGCGTAACTGTTGTAGCCATGCACGATCAGTATTTTTTTGCCGTTGGGATGTGCCGGCAGCCAGCGAAATCCGCGGATGGTGAGGCCATTGATTTCAAAAGATATTTTTTCAGCTTTGAGAAATACAGGCGGTGGTTTTCTTTTGTTCGACCTTCCTTCAAACGGTGTGCAGAAAATATCAACAGCCATTTCGCCCGCCTTGCGCGGTGATACCAATGCGATGGTTTTTAGTTTTGTTTTATAATAGCCGATCAGCAGCTTTTGCGCTAATTTCATCTTCATAAGTTCAAAGATATGCAGGTTACAATCATTGGTTCGGGCAATGTGGCTACGGTGATGGGAAAGATTTTGGTTGAGAAAGGATATAAAGTAAATAAAGTATATAGCCGTAAGCACGAACATGCTTCGGAACTCGCTGCCGAGTTGCGTGGCGAAGCAATTACCGATCTTTCATTGATAGGTAATGATGCAGATATTTACTTACTGGCCGTTACCGATGATGCACTGGCAGAAGTTGCGTCAAAAATTTCTGTAAAAGATAAACTGGTTATTCATACTGCGGGATCGGTATCAAAAGAAGTTTTAAAGAACAGCAGCACAAATTATGGCGTTTTATGGCCGATGAAAATGATCCGCAGATCCATGCAAACACTTATTCCTGTAACGATGGTTGTTGATGGAAATACGGAAGCTGTAACGCGCGAACTTCACCAGCTCGCATCGGCATTTTCACCCGTGATTACGACGGCAGATGACCCGCTTCGCCTGAAGATGCATATGCTTGCAGCCATCACGTCTAATTTTTCCAATCATTTATACCAGCTCGCTGCGGAATATTGCGAGGCCGAGCAGATCGATTTTAGTTTTTTTTATCCGTCGATAGAAGAAACGGCGCAGCGTATCCGGTCAACACATCCCAAACTGTTACAGGCCGGGCCGGCATTCAGGGGCGACAGGCAAACGATTGAAAAGCACCTTGCTTTGCTGGCGCCATACCCGCAGGTAAAAAAATTGTACGAAGCTTTGACTGAAAGCATCCGGGCATCTTTTCCGGGTAACGAAAAGGCTAATCTGTAAAGTTTTCCTCATGTCGGATGGATAAATAAAGATTCTAAGATACTTTTGCCTCCCAAACGGATGAGAAATGTACACGATCAAAATAAAATTTGAACAAAAGGGGCTGGAGCCGGTTACGCTTTCAAACATAGCCAACGACCAGAGTTTGCTGGAAGTTTGCCTGGATAATGATATCGAACTTCACCATAACTGCGGCGCGGTTTGCGCCTGTAGTACCTGTCATATATATATAGATAAAGGCATGGATCTCCTGGAAGAACTGAATGACCGCGAAGAAGATTTTATCGATCGTGCGGTAAACCCGCGTATCAATTCAAGATTAGGTTGCCAGTGTGTGTTACAGGAAGGAGGCGGCGAAGTAGAAATTACCTTACCCGACCAGACCCAATTCCTCGGCGAATAAAAACCAACAACAAACAACAAACCACAAACTAACAATGGCCCACTTTGAACCACCCATACACTGGAACGACCACGAAGATATTGCGATGAAATTATACGAGCGTTTTGGCGATGAGTTCAACGAAGGAAAAATATACCGTATCCGTTTTACCGACCTGCTTGAATGGATCTTACAGATCCCGAATTTCTCCGGCACCCGGGAGCAAAGCACTGAAGGGCATTTGGAAATGATACAGAGTGCGTGGGTGTATGAGTGGAGGGATAATCAAAAATGATTTTGGAATTTTGGAATTGGGAAATTTTGGAATTGAAAACAAAAATCCCATTTTCAAATTTTCTCCCGCGATATTGCGGGATCAAATCTTCAAATTGCTCAATAAGTTTAAACATATCACCACCTTCGTTTTCGATGTCGACGGCGTACTGACCGATGGAACTTTATTGGTATTGCCCGGCGGTGTGATGGCGCGTAGAATGAATATTAGAGATGGATATGCATTGCAGCTTGCAGTTAAGAAAGGTTATCATATAGTTATCATTTCGGGCGGCAATTCTGATGAAGTAACAAACAGGTTAACAAAACTTGGCATCACAGATATATGGATGCAGGTTGAGAATAAAACATCCGTACTGCAGCAGTTCATGCAAGAACATCAACTGGAAAAAAATGCGGTGCTGTATATGGGTGATGATATTCCTGACCTGCAGGTGATGCAGCTCGCTGGATTGCCGTGTTGCCCTGCAGATGCGGCGCAGGAGATCAAAGAGGCCGCTGTTTATATTTCGCATCTTAAAGGCGGCGATGGCTGTGCAAGGGATGTGATCGAAAAAGTGATGCGGTTACGAGGCAACTGGGGAGAAGATGTTTCCATCCGCGCCCGATAAGCAATTCTTTATTTCTACCCGCACTGGATTATCTTGTGGAATAAATTTACCTCTTGAAAATAACTGCAGCATTTTTCAGATTGGTCAGGTGGCCCAACCTGGTGTTCATCGCATTGACGCAATTGCTTTTTGAATATTGCATTTATCAAAAAGTATATCAAACTTCTTTTGCCAATTCAGGCGATACGCGCCAGTTTATTTTTCTTGTGCTGGCTTCTGTATGTATTGCAGCTGCCGGTTATATCATCAATGATTATTTCGACCTGAACATCGACCAGGTAAACAAACCCGGTAAAGTAGTTGTGGGAGTGATCATCAACAGGCGGTGGGTTATTTTCTGGCATATGTTCTTAAGCTTACTCGGGCTTTTTTTTACCGTATCTGCCTTACCCATTTCAGAATACTGGTATCTCGTACTGGCAAACTTTGCGAGTATTATTTTATTGTGGTTCTATTCAACCAATTTAAAAAAACAATTGCTGATCGGCAATGTGCTCATCTCTTTATTAACGGCATGGGTGATACTGATCATTTTCTTTTCCAAATATCCATTACGCATCCGCAATCTTTTAGCGGTTGATCATAATGAGGTTCGTTTTTTCCGTTTCACGGTTCTGTACACTGCTTTTGCCTTTATCATATCATTGATCCGCGAAGTGATCAAGGATATGGAAGATATAGAAGGCGACAGGAAATATGGTTGCCGTACTATGCCCATCCTCTGGGGATTGAATGCCAGTAAGGTTTTCGTAGCAGTATGGATCATTGTGCTGATAGCGGCATTGTGTATCCTCCAGTTCTATGTACTGCCATTCGGATGGTGGATGAGCGCCGTATATTGCGTGGCGTTCATTATGCTGCCATTGATCTGGATATTACAAAAACTATACAGGGCGCAGAGTATGCAGGATTTTCACCGGTTAAGTACAGTGGTTAAACTGGTGATGTTCACGGGTATTTTATCGATGGTATTTTTCAGGATGTATTTATAATGTTACATCTTAGTGCTTCTGTGCCTTCGTGACTTCGTGGCCAAAAAAATCATAGACCAATCACAAAAAATATTATGCAGGATATTATACTCGCTTCCCAATCGCCCAGAAGAAAAATGTTGCTCGAATGGGCGGAGATCTCTTTTGAAGTGATCGTAAAACATACGGATGAAAGTTATCCCGAAGGGCTTGGCCTTTCAGAGATCGCTATACATATTGCACGGAATAAAGCGCTCGCAGTAAAAACCTATGTGCAGGATTCTTTTCATGGCGAATATGCAAAAAAAACGATCCTTGCCGCCGATACGATAGTAGTGCTCGAAAACAAAGTGATCGGCAAACCGGAAGACAGGAACGATGCGATCAATATACTCAGGTCGCTTTCCGGCAAACAGCATCTTGTGGTAACAGGCGTAGTAATACTGGCTGCTTCCGGAGAAATGGCATTCGCAGATACAACCGAAGTATCCTTTCATTCACTGACGGATGAGCAGATAGAATTTTATGTTGATAAATACCAGCCATACGATAAAGCGGGCGCTTATGCCATACAGGAATGGATAGGTGTTGTAGGTATTAAATCCGTGAAAGGCGATTTCTATAATGTAATGGGATTGCCTGTGAGCAGGGTGGTTCAGGCATTGGCTTCGTTATGATTGTGCCATCAAAAATACGCCGCGTCTTTGCGCTTCTGCGGTAAAAGTTTGCGCATAAACTACTTTTCTCCAGGGTGAAAAAAGAATACAAACACGCATTAACCGTATTTTTCTTTATATGATTTCATGATACTTTTCAACCGCACAAATCGTACGGTATCATGAATGAAAGATTATTACAATTCATCTGGCAGTTCCAGTATTATAACAGGAAGCAGCTGCACACTTCGCAGGGAGAAATATTATTTATTGAAAAACCAGGAACATGGAACCACCACCAGGGGCCGGATTTTTCGGAAGCCGTTATCCGCATCGGCAGTACCAAATGGGTGGGTAATGTTGAGTTGCATCTGCGCTCATCGGATTGGTATAAACATCATCACGCAACCGACATAAATTATACAAATATTATCCTTCACGTAGTTTGGGAAGAAGACAAACCTGTGTACGACCTTAATGCCAATATCATTCCCACATTGGTACTGCAGCCTTTGGTGCCGAAACTATTACTGGAACGCTATGCATCGATGATGGAAACAATGGTAATGGTTCCCTGCCATTCTTTTTTACCCGTACTCGATAACCTTGGCTGGTGTGCATGGAAAGAAAGGCTTGCAGCAGAGAGGCTGGAACGGAAATCAACGCATATCCTGTTATTGGCCAAACAATCAGGCAACCATTGGGAAGAAACCTGCTGGTGGCTGCTCGCAGCAAATTTTGGCGTGAAAGTAAACGCCGCTTTATTCGAACAGGTTGCAAGAAGCATCCCGTTAACTATCCTGGCAAGGCATAAAAACCGGGTGCAGCAACTCGAAGCGTTGTTGCTGGGGCAGGCCAATCTTTTATCAGCCAGATATGACGACGATTATGCTGTGATGCTTCAAAAGGAATACCGTTTTCTGAAAAAGAAATACAAACTGCAGATGATCGGCAAGGCGCCTGCTTTTTTGCGGATGCGGCCCGCAGCTTTTCCAACCGTGCGGCTGGCGCAGCTGGCCATGCTGCTGCACAATTCTTCGAACTTTTTTTCATTGATCAAAGAAATAAAAGAATGTAAAAAAATGCTGGAAATATGCATGGTCACCGCCAACGATTACTGGCACTATCATTACCGTTTTGATGAAACGGCTTCTTATCAACCCAAACATATAGGCAAACAAATGGCGGAAAATATCCTGATCAATACCGTGATCCCGGTTTTGTTTGCATACGGATCATACTGCAAAGAAGAATCGTACAAAGAAAAAGCCATTCAATGGTTATATGAATTGCCTGCTGAACAGAACCAGCTTACCAAACAATGGCAGCAGTCGGGTATCCGCCATCAATCTGCGCTTGACTCGCAGGCGCTCATAGAATTAACAAATCATTATTGCACACACAAGCGCTGCCTCGATTGTGCGGTAGGCAACGGAATACTTAAAAAGGACGTCTTTAAAGAGAATCCGTAGTAGGTGGTTCTTCGGGCAAACTATGCGGATCAGGTTCTGAAGTTTTTATGGTACCACTGATCACTCTGCGTGAGCCGCCGAGGTCCCAGTTGAATTTCATATCAAGTTCGATATCGGGATGTATAGATCTTTCAACAGGACAGGTTCTGGCAGTATTTTCAAGCACCGCCCGTTGTTTTTCATCGAGGATGAGGCCCTGCGGGAAAACGATATTAACAACGATCTTGCTGATACGCCGCGGGTCGCCGGCCATTACCTTTGTTACGGCAACACTGGTGCCATCGAGTGTGATATCCATGTTGCGGGCTTTAATGGCCATGGTGGTAACCATACAGGTGCCCAGTGCAACGGCAACAAGATCGGTGGGAGAGAACCTTTCGCCTTTGCCCTGGTTATCGGTAGGCGCATCTGTTTCAATGATGGTTCCGCTTTGGGTATGGGTAGCAGTTGTGCGGAGCTCGCCTTTATAAATAATTTGTGAAGTCATTGTTTCATTTTACTATAAATTTACAAGTAACAAATCAAATGGAAGTGAAGAAGCTATTTTTTATAACATTCGTATTGGGTTCGGTTGTTGTTTCTGCGCAACAAAAAGTGCAATCAACAAGTGCGGATACCAAACAGCAAAAGAAAAATGAGCGGCGCGACAAGATCAACCAGCTGATCAAGCAGGAAGAAGAAGGCGCCCTGATCTACCAGAAACAAAGTGCATTTGGTTTTAAATTCAATACCGATGCATGGAGTTTGTTCTATGAACATGGCAAATACAAAACCATTACCAAAACCAGTTTATGGTGGCTGGAGTTTGGTGAAAGAAAACATCCGAAAGAAGAAAAGGTTCCAACGCTGAGTGCATCGGGCGGATTTCTTACGATATCCAGTTACATCTACGGTAAAATAAATAATTTTTATTATCTCAAAGCGGGTATTGGCCAGCAGACACTGATCGGTGGAAAAGGAAATAAAAATGGTGTGGCCGTATCGGCAATTTATGGCGGCGGTTTTTCGGCCGGATTGTTAAAGCCTTATTATATAGAGATACAGGATCCGAGCACCAATCAACGCGAACAGATCAAGTATACAGGTAGTAATGATGCATTGTTCCTTGACCCAACTATTATTATCGGAAAAGGAAGTTTTGGCAAAGGGTTCAATGAGATCAAATTTGTACCTGGTGTTCATGCCCGTACAGCGCTCCGTTTTGATTATGGACGATATAATGAAGTATTATCTGCCCTGGAAGTTGGGGTAAATGCTGAATATTACACGCAAACCATGCCCATGCTGCTTCTCAACCCCGAGAAGAAATTCTTTTTCAACGCTTATATAGCGCTGGTCTTTGGTAAGAGAAAGTAAATTACTTTTGCAGAGTTAATAGTTAAAAGTTAAGAGTTAAAAATGATGTTTACTCTTAACTTTTAACTATTGACTTTTAACTAAAGAGCATGCAGGAATTACCTATAGTAGCAAAAACCGATACTACCACCCCACTCAAAAAACCCAACTGGCTCCGCGTAAAACTGCCTATCGGCGAGAGTTATAAGCATGTGCGCGGGTTGGTTGATACACATAAATTACACACCATTTGTGAAAGTGGCAATTGTCCGAATATGGGTGAATGCTGGGGCGCGGGAACGGCTACTTTTATGATCCTTGGAAATATCTGTACACGCAGCTGCGGATTTTGCGCG
Source organism: Bacteroidota bacterium (assembly GCA_013289065.1). Lineage (GTDB taxonomy): Bacteria > Bacteroidota > Bacteroidia > Chitinophagales > Chitinophagaceae > Sediminibacterium. Next base: position 12,634 of record JABDAP010000007.1, read on the forward strand.
GTGGCCACAGGCAGGCCCGAAGCAGTAGATTGGAATGAACCGCAACGTGTGGCCGAAGCTATTCATCTGATGAAAGTAAAGCATGCCGTGGTTACGAGTGTAGACCGCGATGAATTAAAAGATGGCGGCTCGATCATCTGGTATAATACCATTGAGGCGATCAAAGGATTGAATCCCGATACTACTTTAGAAACACTCATCCCCGATTTTCAGGGAAAGATGGAACAGGTACAACGCATTATAGATGCGGCGCCGGATGTGGTGAGCCATAATATGGAAACCGTAGAACGGATGACACGCCAGGTTCGTATACAGGCCAAATACCGCCGGAGTTTAGACGTATTAAAGATGTTGAAACAAGGAGGCATGCGTACAAAAACCGGGATCATGCTTGGGCTTGGTGAAACAAAAGAAGAAGTAAAACAGTCCATGCACGACCTTGTTTCTGTTGGCTGCGATGTATTAACACTCGGGCAATATTTACAACCTACTAAAAAACATTTGCCCGTACAACGTTTTGTGCACCCCGATGAATTTGCGGAGCTGCGCGAGATAGGATATGAAATAGGATTTGATTATGTAGAAAGCGGCCCGCTCGTGCGTTCATCTTATCACAGCGAAAAACATGTGATAGCAGGTTACGGAAAAAATAAATGGAAAGAAGAAAAAGAAATGGCAATATAAACTGCGCCCCTGCGCCTTCGCGTGCAACTTCATCTTCATCGTTTTACAAACAACCATGAAATTATTAACGGCTATCTTTTTTATTTGTGTTCTTTTCAACACATCGTACGCACAATATCATTGGAAAAATGTTGATGCACAATACCAGCCTTTGCCAAAAGGGTTTCATGTTTACCTGACAAATGATTCGATTGAAGGAAAACCGAATATTGCTTATTATGTAAGTGCCGACCTGAAAGAAAGGTCACTTTCATTTACCACGCAGGTTGGAAACGGCAAACGATATACACCCACCGAATATTTTGAACAGGAACAGAAACCGCTGCTGGTTGTAAATTGTACCTTCTTTGAATTTGTACATAACAGCAACCAGAACTTGGTGATCAAAGACGGCAAATTAGAAGCCTACCAGGTGCATACAGTTAACGGGAGAGGGAAAGATACGTTCACTTACCGTCACCCATTTGGCAGCGCTATCGGGATCTCTAAAAAACGAAAAGCGGATGTGGCCTGGCTGTACACCGATTCATCCGATGCAAAAGTGTATGCGAGTGAAACGGTGATCGATAATTTTAAAGATTCTGTCATACATCATACAAAAAAAGAAATGCTGCAACATGGCTCATTCAAAAAATGGAACATGCAAGCAGCAGCGGGCGGCGGCCCTGTATTACTCCAGCACGGCGAAATACAGATCACCAATAATGAAGAAATAAAATTTACAGGCAAAGCGATCAATGATAAACATCCGCGCACATCAATGGGTTATACGGCTGATGGAAAATTAATTATCATGGTGATCGAAGGGCGGTTCCCAAATAAAGCAGAAGGCGCAACACTTGTACAGGAAGCGCAAATGCTGAAAGAGATTGGTTGCGTAGAAGCATTGAATTTAGACGGTGGAGGAAGCAGTTGCTTACTGATCAATGGCAAACAAACGATCACGCCGAGTGAGAAAGAAATACAGCGGCCGGTGCCGGCGGTGTTTATGGTGAAAGCCAATTGATTAATTAATAATTGGTCTTCTACACGATGACCTAATTCTTAATTACTGATTATTAATTGTCCTCCACTCTTTGTGTTTCAAAAAAAATATTTAGATTTAATAAAACTAACTATCTATGGAAACAACAAATCTTATCGAAGAAAAAAAATTACCGGGCGGATTGAATGCCCTCACCATCCTTACTTTTATCGGTTCGGGGATCGCATTTATTTTTACCTGCTGGAATTATGTCCGTGCAGACACGGCAGTAAGCCAGATGGAGGCAACCAGAGATAATGAAAATGCACCGGCTTTTTTAAAAAAGCTGATGACACCCGAAGCCATTGAACGTGCCAGAGTGATGGCCGCAAATAAGTTGCCCATTTTTATTCTCAGCCTGATCGCGTGTGCGCTTTGTATAGCCGGCGCTGTTCAGATGCGCAAACTAAAAAAGCAAGGTTTTATTTTATGGCTGATCGGAGAAGTGTTGCCGTTTATCGGCTTCCTGATTTTTGTAGGCGTCGGAGCAATTTCAGACACACCTTCTATTTTTGGAATGGCGATCGCATTGTTATTTATTATTCTTTATTCGGTGCAGCGGAAGCATTTGGTTAATTGATCTCTGAATAGTGAATAGTGAATAGTGAATAGTGAATAGTGAATAGTGAATAGTGAATAGTGAATGATACTGTTTGGATCAGGTACTTTTTTTAGCTTTCTTTGAATGCAGCAAAATAAATAGTTACTGCGTTTTGCTATGAATGAAAATAAATTAAGCCGCAGATTCGCAGATTAAGTAAACGTTGATCTGCGAATCTGCGGCTTTAATTTTTTCAATATTATTTTAATCCCCGACAGCGTATTTATATTAGTAATTATTAATTCTTAATTACTAATTATTAATTACTTCAGCTCCCAAACCAATGCACTAGCCCCCAATATCGCCGCATCCGATTCTTTCAAATGGCTCACTAATATTTTTACTTTGTTCTGGAACACCTGTATGAGATTGGCTTCCATGTATTCGCGTGTGGGTTTGAGAATGAGGTCGCCGGCTTTGGTTAATCCGCCAAATAATATAATGGCTTCGGGGCTTGAGAACATCACCGCATTGGCGAGCGCCATGCCAAGGATCTTGCCGGTGTATTCAAAAATTTCTTTTGCCAGTTCATCACCTTCCATTGCAGCATCATATACTTTTTTAGAATCGAGTTCTGCAGTTGGAACCTTTCTTAAAATACTGGGTGTTTTACTTTTTGCAAGCAGTTCAATAGCCGTTAAACGGACACCGGTAGCCGATGCATAACTTTCCAGCGAACCTTTTTTTCCAGTACCCTCATGCATGCGGCCATCGGGAATGATGATGGTATGTCCGAGTTCACCCGCAAAACCATCATGGCCGTAGATCAATTTTCCATTGGCAACGATACCGCTGCCCACACCGGTTCCCAACGTGATCATGATAAAATCTTTCATCCCCTGTGCAGCGCCATACATCATTTCACCTAAAGCTGCTGCATTGGCGTCGTTGGTTAATACAACCGGTAATTTGAACCGGTCTTCCACCAGTTTTGCAAGCGGCAGAATCCCTTTCCATGGAAGATTGGGTGCATATTCAACGGTGCCTGTATAATAATTTCCATTAGGTGCGCCGAGACCGATGCCTTTCATTCTCCCGATACCGCCGGCCTGTTCAATCAGCGGCATTACATTCGTATGCAGTTCATCAATAAAACCTTCCAGCTCTTTGTGTTTGCGGGTAGACATTTCACTCGAAAAAAGTAAGTTTCCCAAACGGTCAACTATGCCGAATTTGGTACCGGTGCCGCCAATATCAATTCCAATGGCCAATGGTTCTAATCCGGACTTTGCTTTTGGCATGTTTGTATTATTTTATTAATGATCGCGATTCTCAGTGTACAAATTAATGTGATGCGCTTACCTGCTCATCAAAATCAAACCCCTGTTTCTTCAACACACCTTTTTGTTTTAATGCAAGCCATGCAAGGAACGCAAAACAGGCTGCTGCCAAAAGATACGATTGATGCATGGTAGTTTTATCTCCGATAGCGCCCTGTAATGGCGGTATTACTGCGCCGCCCAATATCATCATGATCAGGAATGCAGAACCCTGGCTGGTATATTTTCCCAAACCGCTTACACCCAATGCAAAAATGCAGGGCCACATTACCGAACAGAATAATCCACCTGCCATTAATGCGTAAACGGATATGATACCGTTGGTAAATACACCGATCAACATAGCAATGGTTGCCAGTGCACTAACGGTAACCAATGTTTTTACGGGCTTCTCCTGCCCATAAAAAAATGCTGTAATAGCAACAATGATCCATATTGAATAACCATACAGATCACTGATATCGTTGCCCTTCATCGAGTTTACACCCAACACTACTGCAAAGGCAATAAATGGAACGATCACCATCATGATCTTTTTCATCGCGCCTTTTAAATTAAATACGCTGATGGCGCCTGTCCAGCGGCCGATCATCAAACTGCCCCAGTACAATGAAATGTATTTTGATATTTTGCTTTCATCCAATCCCAGGTCGGTTAAATAACCGGGTGTTTTTAACAACGCGCCAAAATTATTATCGATCGTTACTTCAACGCCTACATAAACAAAAATGCCGATCATACCATAGATCAGTTGCTGGTATTTCATTGCGCCCCATCCATCTCCATTAGCCATGGCGCTTTTGTTTGAATAAAAGAGTACGCCTACGATTGAAACCAATGTTATGATCAGTAAAGTAAGTTTGGGAACATCTGTCAGCTGTCCAACAACAATAATGGCGCCGATCAATAAGGTCATTATTAATAATGATGATGACGCTTTGCCTGCTTTTTCAAATTTTTCATCGTTCTTTCCCGCAGGTAAGTTAGAGAGTGCAAAAAAGATAGCCACTGCAGCGAATACACCGGCAACAATAAGGTATAAGGTATTGATGTTGGTAACGGTAACCACCACATTCTTTGCACTTGGCGAACCGAATAAAAAGAAGCTCACGATCAATGGCCCTAACGTAGTGCCGAGCGAATTTACGCTGCCGCCGAGATTGAGCCTTTGCGAGCCGGTAGCCAGGTCGCCCAGTAAAATGGCAAAAGGTTGCGCAGCTGTTTGCTGTAAAGAAAATCCGAGCGCCACAACAAACAATGATCCAAGCAATGCAGGAAAAGAATTTGCATTGGCTGACGGAATAATAAGCAATGCACCTACCACTGAGATCAGTAAACCATAAATGATCCCTTTTTTATAACCGATCTTATTCAGGATATCGTAGCCCAGCAGATTTGAACAGATAAATAATATCAATGAACCAATGAAATACGCACCGTAAAATGACGACCCGATCAGCTGCGACTGAAACTGGTTTAAACTGAAATGTGTTTTACAAAAAGGAATGAATATACTGTTGGAAGCAGCAATAAATCCCCAGAAGAAAAATACGATCACAAGAGTGGCCAGTGCACCGGTATTAGTGGGTTGTTTGGGTTGGTTCATAACAAGCGTTGGTTTATGGTATGAGTGTAAAATAAAGAGAATTTCAGAAGCGGAAAATTTTAAAAACAGAATTTGATGAATTGATTTAAGTTACTAACTTGAAAAACAAATTTCTCAAAAGGAGCCGGATGGAGATTATTCATGTAAGTGCCGAGTGTTATCCCGTTGCAAAAGCCGGTGGTTTGGGCGATGTGGTTGGCGCCCTGCCGAAGTATCAATGCAAGGCCGGGCATATCGCCAAAGTAGTAATGCCCATGTACCGCACCAAATTTCTCTATGAAAATGAATGGACGGTTGACTTCAAAGGTTCTGCCAATCTCGGTAACTGGTATTTTGACTATACTATCATAAAAGAAGCGACGAATAAACTCGGGTTCGACCTGTTCCTTGTTGATATCAATGGATTACTCGACCGCCAGAAAATATATGGCTATGATGATGACTCCGAGCGATTCACTGCATTCCAGATCGCAACCGTAAGCTGGATGAGCAGTTGGGAACATCAGCCGGATATTGTTCATTGTCACGATCATCATACCGGTCTCATTCCTTTTATGATGCAGTATTGTTATGATTTTGCAAGGCTGAACCGCGTGCCCACTGTGTTCACTATTCACAATGCACAATACCAGGGCTGGATGGGATGGGATAAGAGCCGTTATATTCCACGATGGGATCTTTGGAAAAGAGGAATGATGGATTGGGCGGATAATATCAACCCGCTTGCATCCGGTGTTAAGTGCGCATCAAAAGTAACTACGGTGAGCTGGAGTTATATGGATGAATTGCGTTACAACTCCAATGGCCTCGAAAAATTATTTGAATACGAAAGAGGAAAATGTGTTGGCATACTGAATGGGATCGATAACGAAGTATGGAACCCGGCAAATGATCAATACCTCAGCGAACATTTCAGCGTAAAAGATGTTGCAAAAGGAAAACAAAAAAATAAAGAAGCGCTCTGCAAACAATTTTCACTCGATCCTGAAAAACCATTGTTTGTTTTTATCGGAAGATTAGTAGGAGAGAAAGCGGCAGATATTTTACCTGATGCGGTCATGTCTTCTATTCACAACACACAAGGCAATGCGAATTTTTTAATATTGGGAAGCGGCGATACAAATGTTGAATGGCAGTTCCAGCAGATGGTGGAACCGTTCAAAGGAATGTTCAATGCAGTGATCGGGTATGACGAAACGCTGAGCCACATTATGTATGCCGGCGCAGATTTTTTATTGATGCCAAGCCGCGTGGAACCCTGCGGGCTGAACCAGATGTATGCCATGCGGTACGGAACGGTTCCGATAGTGCGAAGTACAGGAGGCTTGCAGGATACGGTTGTTGATATGGGCGATCCCGATGGCTTTGGTATACGCTTTAACAACGCAAGTATTTTTGATGTGGATTATTCGATCGGCAGGGCCGTTGCTGTTTACCAGGATAAAACACAAATGGAAAAAATGCGCAAACACATGATGCAGATCGATCATAGCTGGGAGAGCACGGTAGATCAGTATACAGAGGTTTATGCGGGATTGGGTTAGGTCATAGTTAATAGTTAATAGTTAATAGCAGAACCAGGATAATAAGTTAATTAACTATGAACCATGAACAAAAAACAGTACAGGATAGTTCGCAAACTATAACCCGGAAATTCGCCATTCGTTAATTCTTAAATTGCTCATATGACCACTATTTCAAAATCAGTCGTTGCCGTTATCCTTGGAGGAGGCGCGGGCAGCCGGTTATATCCGTTAACATCCAGCCGTTCCAAACCGGCGGTGCCGATCGCGGGTAAATACCGCCTGGTGGATATACCGATCAGTAACTGTATCAACAGCAACATCAACCGTATGTTCGTGTTAACGCAGTTCAACTCTGCATCATTGAACAAGCATATAAAAAATACGTATCACTTCAGTGCATTCAGTACAGGGTTTGTTGATATCCTTGCTGCGGAACAAACACCCGATAACCCGGGCTGGTTTCAGGGAACGGCGGATGCAGTGCGGCAATCGCTGCGCCATATTTCCAACATGGAGTTTGAATATATCCTGATACTGAGCGGCGACCAGTTATATCAAATGGATTTCAGCGAAATGATGGAAACGCATATCTCCAAAGGCTCCGATCTTTCTATCGCAACTATTCCTGTTGATGACCGTGATGCACCCGAATTTGGTATCCTGAAAACCGATGAAAATAATTACATCACTTCTTTCATCGAAAAACCAAAAAAAGAACTGTTGCCTGAATGGACAAGCGACACCGGTGCGGAAATGCAAAAAACAGGAAGGAATTATCTTGCATCGATGGGGATCTATATTTTCAGCAAACAGGTTTTGTATGACCTGTTGAATACTGCACATCCGAATGCAACTGATTTCGGCAAAGAGATCATTCCTGATTCTATTGCACATTATAAAGTGGCCAGTTTTCAATATGATGGTTACTGGACGGATATCGGGAACATCTATTCTTTTTATGAAGCCAATCTTGCTTTAACACAAGAGATCCCGCCATTCAATTTATTTGATAACAACAAAACAGTTTACAGCCGTGCAAGAATGTTGCCGCCGGCAAAGATCAGCGGCACCACGCTCGAAAAAACGATCATCGCCGAAGGATCCATCATTCATGCGAGCCGTATAGAACAAAGTGTAGTGGGCATCCGTGCACGCATCGGCCACGGCACCACGATCGTGAGCACGTATATCATGGGTAATGATTTTTATGAGACCATCGAAGAGCTGGCATCCGATACACAAAAAGGTTTACCGGGTATCGGTATCGGCGAGCGCTGTTATATTAAAGACGCGATCATTGATAAGAACTGCCGTATCGGTAATGATGTCCGCATCAATGGCGGCAAACATCTTGCAAATACCGACCATGCTTTGTATACAGTGAAAGATGGAATTGTGGTTGTTAAGAAACAGGCGGTGTTGCCGGATGGATTTGTTATATAAGGAAATGGGCCATAGTCAATAGACCATGGTCCATGATCTATTGACTATTTACAACAGAACATCTTTCGGGATGTTTTTTTATTGTATTTTAGAGTACGTGTATTAATTACATGTTATTATCAAAACGATTGCTATGTCAACAGCCTACACCGGTACCAAACCCACGCTTGGATTCTGGCAGATATGGAACATGTGTTTCGGTTTCTTTGGTATCCAGTTTGGCTGGAGCCTGCAGATGGGTAACATGAGCGCCATTTATGAATACCTTGGCGCATCACCGGAACAGATCCCGGGTTTATGGCTCGCTGCTCCTATGACCGGCCTCATCGTTCAACCGATCATCGGTTATATGAGCGACAGGACATGGCATCCACGCCTTGGCCGCCGCCGCCCGTATTTTTTAGTGGGCGCGATATTAAGTTCACTTGCTTTATTTGTAATGCCCAATGCATCCGTGATCTGGATGGCTGCGGGAACTTTATGGATCCTGGATTCCTGTATCAACATCAGTATGGAACCTTTCCGCGCGTTTGTTGCGGATAACCTGAATGAAAAGCAAAGGCCTTTTGGTTTTGCGATGCAGAGTATGTTCATCGGCCTTGCCTCTTTTGTGGCCGGGTATCTTCCGCAAAAATTAGTGGAATGGTTTGGTGTGTCGAGAGATAAATCAGGCGGAGCTATTCCGCAGAATATCATGTTATCGTTTTATATCGGCGGCGCTGTTTTTCTGATCGCTGTTTTGTATACTGTTTTTAAAAGCAAAGAATATCCACCCGCCGATCTTGAATGGAAACAGAAAGTACAGGAATCGAACAAAGGTTTCGGAGGCGGGGCGAAAGAAATTTTTTCTTCCATTATTCATATGCCCAACCAGATGAAGCGGCTGGCGCTCGTAAATTTTTTAACATGGCCCGGACTTTTTCTGATGTGGTTCTATTACAGTACCGGTGTGGCAGGAGAAATTTTTGGCGGCAATGCAAAAACAAATAGTGAAGTGTACACAAGAGGGCTCGAATATGCAAATACTACTTCTGCCATTTTAAATCTCGTCACATTTGCGTTCTCATTCACGTTGCCTTTCTGGGTAGCTAAACTGGGAAAAAAATATACACATACTGCCTGTTTATTATTGGGAGGGATCGGGTTGATCGCAGTGAACCATATTCATGAGCCTGCCATGTTATATGTTGCCATGGGGTTGGTAGGTATTGCCTGGGCGTCTATCTTATCCATGCCATACTCAATGCTGGCGGGCTGTTTGCCGGAAAACAAGATCGGTATTTACATGGGTATCTTTAATTTTTTTATTGTACTGCCCGAAATACTCGCTTCGCTTTTCTTTGGAAAGATCATGGAGCATGTGTTGCATAACGACAGGTTGCTGGCCGTTCAGATCGGCGGTTGCCTTTTATGCCTGGCGGCAGTTGCCTGTGCAGTGATCGTAAAAGAAAACAAAGAACAAACCATTTAGAATCTCTTACATAAAAAACAAAACCATGCAAAAAGGAACAGTAAAATTTTTTAATGAAGCCAAAGGTTTTGGCTTTATCAAATCAGAAGATGGCGCAAAAGAATATTTTGTACATGCCACAGGGTTAAAAGAAAAAGTTCAGCAAAACGATGTTGTCCAGTTTGATGTTGAAGAAGGGCAGAAAGGGCCGATGGCGGTGAATGTTACGAAAGATAGGTAGGAGAGAAAAGGTTATAGCGTATATAAAGTAAATAAGGTAAAAGAAAAAGGTGATGTCATTAATGACATCACCTTTTTTTATGATACGCTAATTTATAATCTGTTTAAACTTACAAACTGCGCTCTAAAATATTTACACAATCTCAATCAACCTTTTATTACCTTACCTACTTTATACTACTTTATCTACTCTATCCTACTTCTCACAGCAGCGCCGCCTTCACATACCTGTCCGCCCATTTGCCCCAGTCTTTCAGGCTTGATTTGATATTGTCTTTCATGGCAGCATTGGTTGTTTTGGTTCCTTTGGTTGGTATTTTTAAATCGGTTTCTTTTACAGGTGTCGCATATAGTTTGGTAGCGAACCAGGTAACATGTTCATGCGGTATAGCAAGGCCGAGTATCATTCCGGGTAAGCCTGAAAAAGATTCCGGCCCGCCAGATGTTGCTATTTCATCGGTATAAAATGCAACTACATAGATCGAATCCATGATCAGTGCATTGGCCCTTCTGCATTCAAAGCCTGCAATGGTTCTTTTTTCATCTGTGATCTTCCATTGAATATTCCTGGTACTGTCCTGTATCAGGAAAGTTTTTTCAAAGATCATTTTCTGGCTCACTGCCGCATGCTTATCAAGATCGCTGTACACGATATTATTTTCGGCAGGTTGTTCCCATAAACGGTTATTGTCTGAATTATCTTTACCGGGCTGATAAAAAGTTTTGTTATTGATGAACGTAAGGTCGAAATAAGTTGTTTTGAATTGCGGGATCGTTTTCTTGTATTCTGCGCTCCACGAATTATCATCATCGAACTGTGAATAGAGGTTTAGTTTTCTTTCAAACTCGATCTTGCCTTCTGAGATAAAATGCGTTTGCTGCGTGTTGCCATGCAGTACGATACACAATAACGAAAGAGTGAAAAAATACCTGATCGTTTTCATATAAATATTTTTACGTTCATCAATTACCCGCAGGTTTAGGGCCTTTATTAAAGTTCCATACAACAGATAACATATAATACCGCTGAATGGTTGAGTAAGTATTTTGTGTGATGTAGTTAGTATTCGCAGTTCTGGTGAAACCGATATTTTTATTCAGGATATCATTCGCCGAGATCTTGATCACCATCGCATCTCCCTTTAATAATTTCTTTCCGAACCATCCGTTCCAGTAAATAACATTGTTGTTATTATCAAACACACTTGTTTTCTGGCGGAAGATAAAATCGCAGTCTGTATGCAGCTGTAATTTCCACGGAAAAAAGAAATCGAGATCGGGGCGGATATTGAATGTCCAGTAATGTGTCGACACATTTTGCTGAATGGAGGAAGTACTGGTTGTGTACGTTAAATTGGCTGAGATACTGTTATCATAGAATTTTTCTATTTCCCTTCCTGCATACCCGTTGATCGAGTAACTCTGGCTCCTGGTAACATTTGGTAAATTGTTTACCACGTTCACATAAGTAGAGTTATTAATATTGCCACCTATATCAGCACGGGCGCCGAATAATTTAAACCCATAATCGATATAACCGTTAAGCGAATTATTGCCGTCAACATTGATGGATTGTGAAACCCTTCTTCCAAGCGAATCAACAAAATCTTTTGTGGCAAATGCATTATTGGTGGCGCTGTAATTCATTCCTAAGAAAATACTCCTTCCCGATAATGCCTTGAAATCATTAAAATTCAGATTGATGCTGTTGCGGAACGATGGCCTCAATGCTGCATTACCGATCACAATGTTCAAAGGGTCATCATTTGTTTTGATCGGTTGTATCTGTTGCAAAGATGGTTGTGAAGTTGAACCGTTATAACTGATGAACAATCTCCGCTGACTGGTAAAAGAATAAGCGAAGTTGGCATTCGGGAACCAGTTTATAAAATCCCTTTTCGCGGTGATACTGCTTTTCAGATCCGTTTGTACGAAATTGGTATAACCGATATTGTTCCCGAAATTGAATGAGTATTTCTTCTTGATCAGCGAATAACTGGCGCCGCCTTTCTGTGTAAAAATATTGAACTGATAATTATTACTGTACACTGTATCCAGTACATCATAATGGCCGCCCGGGCTTTTATTATAGGAACTCCGGTTGGAAGTACTGTTGTTTACAGTTATACCATAATTAAGGATCAGTGATGAGATCTTGGAAAGCGGTTCCGTATAAGTGATCTTCGAATCAAATGCCAGCGCTTTATTATCCGATGTTTTATATTGATCCGTTACCTGGTTCTGAATGGGAACATTGCTGTGCGCTGAATAGAAATAATTGTTTGCAAGTAAAAAACCTGATGCAATATTAGTGCTGTAATTCTCTTTTGCATTGATCGAGACCGTTCTTCCTTTTTTCTTTAATTTTTTGCGCCAGAGCAGGCTGCTGTTAAATGCATTTACATCACCTGTTGTTGAAACAACCCTGTTTCCCTGGTTAACAAGAGAGCTGTCGCTTGCCAATGCTTCTGTGGCATATGCATTGTAAGTAAGCTTGTGGTCAAAACTTCCATCAGCCATGATCTTTAAGGAAGAAGTTGAATCGAAATCCATTTCATACACAGCGCTCGTTTTATTCCTGGTGATCTTATTGCTGAATGTTTGTTTCTGGCTGGTATAATATAAGGTATCAGGTAAAATATATTGTGTATTGGTATTGCTGGTTCCGTTTACGGTCAGATCCAGTATTTTATAGTTACCGTTTATGCTTTGTTTATCATCGTCCCATTTGTTATTGTAATGTACGCCGCCTGTCTGCACTTTTGGAAAGCCTTGCCCATTATAGCTTCCGCTCCAGCTTTCAAGGCCGTCGCTGTTGGAGGAGCCGTCAACAAATCCATTACCATTATCATCAAACTGGATATTGGTTGAGTTATCGCCGTAGCTTCTCTGATCCTGCCAGTTCAAACCGATCTTGCCTGTGTTGGATGCTATTCCATAGAAAGAAAGCTTTTCTTTCTTCCTGAATTTATTGAACATCACCTGTTCATTATAAAATTGATTTGTTCCCGCACTCCCATCTAATTTTCCAAAATAACCGTTCTTCTTATCGTCTTTTAATTTCAGGTTGATCGTTTTTGTTTTTTCACCGTCATCAATTCCGGTAAATGTTGCCTGGTCGCTTTTTTTATCAAATACCTGTACTTTATCAACCATATCCGCACGGATATTTTGCGTTACCAGCGTTGGGTCATCACCAAAAAATTCTTCTCCATCCACTAAAACCTTTTGTACTTTTTGCCCCTGCGCTGTTATCTGGCCATTCTTATCAACCTGTATGCCCGGTAATTTTTTTAATAACTCTTCTACCGTTGCATTGGCCTGTACGTGAAAGCTATCCGCTTTGTATTCTGTTGTGTCGCCTTTTAATTTGATGGAGCCGATGCTTTGCTTTACCACTACTTCTTCCAGCAAATGCGCTTTGGTGATCATGGAAATGTTGCCGAGGTCAAGTGTATTATTTTCTGTGGTTGAAATGATATCGGTGTAATCGGCGTAGTTGGGATAAGAAGTAAGCAGCACAAATTTACCAGCAGGCAAACCGGTTATTTCAAAATGCCCTTTTACATCTGTCCTGATAAATTTTACCAATACAGAATCCTTTGCGCGCAATACAGAGATCACTGCATTGTGCAGGTTTTGTTTGTTAAGCGTATCGGTAATGGTTCCCTTGATGGAAGTTTGCTGGGCATGCGCAGAAGCAATTGCGCAGATGCAAAATGCTGATACAACAGTTAGTTTTCTCATTTCTTAACAGGGTTGATAAGCGTATGCGTTGAGGCTGCAAAATCATTTAATTGCATTAACTCAGCTAACATACCGGTGTAAACTAATGTTAAAAAAAATTGTTATCTATTCATGCATAGTTAGTGATCCGTGTAATCATTTTTAATTGGGGGTTAAAAAATTATTACAAAACCGTGTTACTAAATTGTTATCTGCCATATAAGCCTGTCGTTTCTTCCGCGGCTCTTGATCAATGTTTTCAATTGTTCTTTCAGTTGTGAATTCGTAACCGGTTTTCCTTTTTTTGGTGCGGCCAGGTCCGTATCTTTTACTTCAACCAGTTCCAGTTTTGTTGCATACCAGGTGGTGTGCAGTTTGGGTATGGCAATACCAAGTATCATTCCCGGCAAACCGTTAAAACCTTCGGGGCCGCTCGTGCATAATATCTGTTCGGTAAAAAAAGCTACTACGAAAACTGAATCCATAATTACAGTTGTTGCTTTACGGCACTCAAGCCCGGCAAGGGTTCGCGTATCATTGGATATTTTCCAGACCGCTGTTTTCAAACTATCCTGTATCAAATAAGTATTCTCAAAAACATTTTTTTGTGTAATGGTGGTTTGTTTAGACAGGTCGTTGAATACGATATTATCATTCGCCTGCCCGTTAACCCAATCCGGCGGCCTTTGTGTAACGGTTATTTCGCGGCCGGGTTTGTATAAACTTTTATCGCCATTGAAATACAGGTCAAAATAACTGCTGCCGGTTTTCGGCATTGTTTTCTTAAAAGCATCTGCCCATACAGTATTATCGCTGCCTGCAAAATTTTCCTCTACTATCTTAAATACATTTACCTGTTTTTCAAATTCTATTTTTCCTTTGGTAATATAGGTTTGCTGTGCCTGCACGGTAAGTGCAAAAACAACAGCGAAAAAAATAAATGGATAACGTTTCATAAAATATTTTTTTATCGTAATGATTTTTATTTTACCTGGCTATCATAACCGGCCCGCCGCTTGGTGCTGCTGCACCATTCTTTGTAAAGTTCCATATCAGCGATACCAGGAAATACCTGTGTAATGTTTCATAAGTTGTTTCTGTTACGGTGGTGGTGCCTGTATTCCTGTTCACGCCTTTATTCTGGTCAAGGATATCAAAGGCGGAGAAACGGATCTCGCTTTTTTTATCCTTCGATATTTTCTTTGCGATATAAGCATCCCAGTTGATCACATCGGTATTGGTAGGGAACACCGGTGTTTTCTGGCGGAAGCTGGCCGACACCGATTGCGATATTTCAAATCCACCAGGCAACTGTACGTTAAATCCCATGTAACTATTGATGCTCCAGTAATTATTATTTACATCAGGGCGTATAGATGAATAGGAGGTATTATAACTGAAGCTGTTACCTGTATACAGGTCAAACGAATTTTCCTTGAATTTTGAAAAACCCATACTGATGCTATGGTTACCGCTATGGCTCTCATTCGGTTTTCCATTTACAAAACTACTGCTCACACTTTCATAAAACGAATACGAAGTATTGAAGTTGATACCGTTCCAGATCTTTGCCAGCTTCTGGTTGTAACCGATTCTTCCGCGGTAACTGTAATTACCGTTCATGTTTACATATTGTGTGCGCGTTTTGCCAATGCTGTCCGTAGTGATATTACTCTGGATCGCGTTTGAAGTGATGCTATAACTTCCGTTCATATTAATGCCTCGTTCTCTTAATACCTTATAATCGTTATAGCTGAAATTGATATTATGCGTGAACTGCTGTTTCAGGTCGGGGTTTCCTACCTGTATGTTCAATGGATTGGTATTGTCTGCAACGGGTTGCAACTGTTGGATAGTGGGTTGTCTTGTATTTCCGTTATAGTTGATATTCAACCTGCGGTTACTGTTGAATTTATACACCAGGCTCGCGCGCGGAAAGAAATTATTATACGCATATTTCAGTGTAGAATCTTTGATCAGATCTTTCTGCTGGATATCACTGCGTGCAATATCGCCACCCGCAGAGAGGGTCATCTTTTTTGTATTGTAACGCAACATGGTACCGGCCGAATTGCTTAATACATCATACGCAAAATCATTGCTGAATAATTTATTGAGATTTGAATATTTACCACCGGCTGCTTTATCGTACGACAATACACCGGATTCGGTATTTGTTTTACCCAAACCATAATTCAGTTCGATCGTTAATAATTTAGTGATCGCTTCTGTGTAAGAAAGTTTTCCGCTTACCGCATGATAAATGCTGCTGTTCAGTTTTTCCTGGTCGGTTGTATCTGCACTGAACGGGAGAGAAGTCTTATCATAATAACTGTTCACCGAATACAGGAAACCATCAGTATGATTTTCTTTGTAACGCTGGTCTATGTTCAACGAAAGTGTCCTGCCCGGTTTTTTAAATTTCTTTCTCAACAGCAATGTCGTATTTACTGCCTGGTCATTCCCGATCGATGAAGTAGTACGGTTACTCCTGTTAACCGGGTTGCTCAATGCATTCAATGCTTCACTGCTGAAAATAGAATGTGTTTCCGTATGGCCCTTGTATCCGCTCAGCGTGAGCTTTGCAGAAAAAGAACTGTCGAACGCCCAATCATATGTACCATTTAAAGAGTTCCTGTATTTATCTGTGTAGGTAGAACTGGTTTGATTATTAAAGAAAAGCGTATCAGGTAAAATAGATTGCGATACCGTTCTGCCCGTTCCTTCTGTTATGATCTTTCCGTATTTATAACTGCCATTGAGGTTTTTCCTGTCCTCATCAAATTTATTTCCGTAGTTAACTCCTGCACTCCAGCTTTTTGGAATGCCCTGGCCATAAATACTGCTGAAATCATCATAACCGCCAAGGCCGATCACGGAACTTCCATCATCCATAACAAATGTGGTGGTATTGTTGTCGCCGTATTTGCTTGCTTCATCCCAGCCCAGACCTGTTTTGCCGGTGCTGCTCATAATGCCGTAAAATGAAAACCTTCTTTTTCCTTTAAATGCATTTGCCATTAAGCTGTTGTTCCATTTATCATCGGGGCCTGCGCCTGCTTCCAGTTTGCCAAATACGCCATGCTTACGGTCTTCTTTCAATTTCAGGTTCAGCGTTTTTGTTTTGGTGCCGTCATCGATGCCGGTAAAAGTTGACTGGTCGCTTTTTTTATCAAATACCTGGAACTTATCAATGGCAGCAGCATCAAGGTTCTTGGTGGCAACTGTTGGGTCGTCGCCAAAAAATTCTTCGCCATCTACCAAAACCTTTTCTATTTTTTCTCCCTGGGCGGTAATGTTGCCGTCTTTATCAACCTGAAAGCCGGGAACTTTGCGCAACATTTCTTCCACGCTTGCACCTGGGCGAACTTTAAAACTATCGGCCTTGTATTCGATCGTATCGCCTTTCAGCCTGATCGATGCGATCTGCTGCCGCACAACCACATCTTCCAGTAAGTGTGCTTTGGTGATCATTCCGATCTTACCTAATGGGATCAGTGGTTTATCGGTAACCGAGACCTCATCAACATAATCTGCATATCCCGGATAGGTGATCACTACTTTGAATTTGCCTGCCATTAAATTCTTTACTTCAAAATTGCCCTGAGCATCGGCGCGCGTAAATTTATAAAGGGTAGAATCTTTTCTGAGAAGGCTGATCAATGCATGTTCAAGATTTTGCTTGCTTGCGGTATCACTTACGTTACCTTTAAGAGCAGATTGCTGCGCATGTGTGGCAGAAACGGCAATTAATAACATAATTGCCATTGATGATAGGATCTTCTTCATGTGAGCAGCAGTTCAGGGTTAAGGTAAGGATGCAGTTGCCTGTAAATTCCATAAATTATCTTAATAACTAATAATTTAGTTGTTAATTAATGTTAAAGAAATTTATTATTTGATAATCACCGATTTATGCCAGCAAAAACGAATAACGCTTCATCAAAACCATCGGATCAAAACAAACAGGTTATTGCTACAGGAGAGAAAGATGGTGCAAAGGTTGGAAAAACCGCAGCGAAAAAATATGAAGAGATCCATTTCGTAGATAAGCGGCAAGCCGTTTGGAACTACTCATTGTTTTCTGATGCCGACATAAAAAATTTTCAGCAGGGAACGCATTACAGCCTGTATAAACTGTTTGGCAACACACAATTAGATGTGCTTGATACGCCGGGCACTTATTTTTCCGTATGGGCGCCCAATGCCACTTTTGTTTCGGTGGTGGGTTATTTTAATGAATGGAACAAGGAATCGCATCCATTATATGTGCGGCAGGATAATTCGGGGATCTGGGAGGGATTTATTCCGGGTGTAAACCAGGGCGAAGCATATAAATATCATATTCATGGTTTTAAAGGGATCAAATTAGATAAGGGCGATCCCTTTGCGCATTTCTGGGAGAAACGCCCGTTCACCGCATCCATTACCTGGCAAACAGATTACGAATGGAAAGATGCGCAGTGGATGAAAGAACGGAAAAAACACAATGCACTCACTTCACCTTATTCTGTGTATGAAGTTCACCTCGCCAGCTGGATGCGGCCCGATAAAAACAATGAAGAAGTTTATAATACTTACGAACAGATCACTGCACGCCTGGTTCCTTATGTAAAAGAAATGGGTTTTACGCATGTTGAATTCATGCCCGTGATGGAACACCCGTTCGATGGCAGCTGGGGTTACCAGGGCACCGGTTATTTTGCACCCACTTCGCGTTTTGGTACGCCGCAGGAATATGCCGCGATGGTAGATGCATTTCATCAGGCGGGTATTGGTGTGATCTTAGATTGGGTGCCTTCCCATTTTCCGTATGATGCGCATGGATTATTTATGTTCGATGGCACACATACTTATGAGTATGCCGATATGCGCAAAGGGTATCACCCCGACTGGAACTCATACATCTTTAATTATAAAAGAGGCGAAGTAAAATCTTTCCTCATCAGCAGCGCACGTTTCTGGTGCGATCAGTTTCATACCGATGGCATCCGTGTAGATGCGGTGAGCTCCATGCTGCGGCTGGATTACAGCCGTACGGCAAGCCAGTGGGAACCGAATGAATACGGCGGCAACGGAAATTTAGAAGCGATCGCATTCATCAAAGACCTCAATGAAACACTATACCGCGATTTTCCGGATATACAAACCATTGCAGAAGAAGCAACCGACTGGCCAAAAATAAGCCGCCCCACTTTTGAAGACGGTTTAGGGTTTGGTATGAAATGGATGATGGGATGGATGCATGATACGCTCGATTATTTTAAAATGGATCCGCTCTTCCGCCAGTTTCACCAGGATAAATTTTCATTCAGCATGATGTATTTCTATGATGAAAATTTTATGCTGCCGCTCAGCCATGATGAAGTGGTACACGGCAAGAGCCCGATGCTATACAAAATGCCCGGCGATGAATGGCAGAAGTTCGCCAACCTGCGTGTATTGTACACTTACATGTTCACGCACCCCGGCGCAAAACTGTTATTTATGGGCGATGAATTTGGCGTAACCGCTGAATGGAACTATAAAAGCGAACTGCAATGGGAACTGTTACAATATCCCGGCCATGCAGGAATGAAATACTGCATCCAAAAATTAAATGCACTCTACCGTTCAGAACCCACATTGTATGAAAGACAATTTGAACCGGGTTGTTTTGAATGGGTTGACCTGAACCACCGCAGCGAATCTGTTTTGGTATATGCACGGAAAGGAAAAAAAGAAAAAGATGATATCCTCATCATCTTAAACGTAACACCCGTAGTGCGACACGACTGGGAAATATATGTGCACGGCAAAGGCAAGTGGGCCGAAATATTTAACAGCGATAGCAAAGAGTTCTGGGGAACGGGTGATGTATACAATCCCGATGTGCAAAGTGAGTTAGTAGACAAACCCTCGAAATGTTATAAGATAAAAGTGAATTTGCCGGCTTTGGGAGCGGTGGTTTTGAAATAGACTGGAGTGAGAAGTCTGGAGTCTGGAATGGTGTTACAACAAACTAAATAAATTTTCCCGCATAAATCTCAGCAACCCTTCGCGTGCTTTGCGCGTATTCCTTTGCGTACTCTGCGGTTAATAGCTTCAATTATAACCGCAGAGTACGCAAAGGAATACGCGTAGATATTTCAAAGTATTTTAATAGCACAAACATTAATCATAATGCGATCATATTTTTCTTCACTGCCCGGCAAAGAACGTTTCCCTGCATTAACAGGCATACGCGCAATGGGTGCGGCCGGCGTTTTTTTTATTCATCTTCCTTTTGAATTCGGGTTTAGTTTATTGATAGATGTGATGGCGTTTTTTTTTGTACTCAGCGGTTTCCTTATTGTATACCTGTATTATGAGAACACAGAAATAAGACACGGCAATTATCGTAAGTATTTTGTGAACAGGTTTGCGCGTATCTATCCCGTTTATTTTTTACTGGTTACCATTGCCATATTATTCCGTCATGATTTCAGGCCGGTTTTCCTGTTAAAGAATTATACGCTTACGCATGGCTTATTCAATGTTATCAGCGACAGGGCCATACAGCCAAGCTGGTCGGTAACTACAGAAGAATGTTTTTATTTACTGGCGCCGCTGACCATGCTGCTGATAAGGAAATTTAATTTTCTTGTTGCCCTCTCGTTTGGTGCAGCAATGCTTGGTATGGCTCTATGCATTTCTTTTTTGCCCATTTCATTTTTGCATACACCACATTTTGTTTTTACGATCACTTTTTTCGGCCATTTCTTTGAATTCTTCTGTGGAATATTTCTCGCGCTCGTGATCCTGAAAAAACAAAAGACCGGTGAATTGACTTTAACAGGAAAAAAATTTACAGTGCTCGGAAGCATAGGTATCATTATAACCATTGGTGTATTAATGATCAGTGATAATATGAACGATCCAAAAAGGCCATTCGAGTTTCTCCTGATCAATAATTTTATTCTTCCCATGCCCATCGCTATCCTGTATTATGGCTTGATCTGTGAGAAAAGTAATTTGTCTGCGGTTCTTTCGTTCCGGTTGATCAGAATACTTGGGCGCACATCCTATTCATTTTACCTGGTGCACATGATGGTGATAGAATCCATAGCCGCCCCTTTTATCGCCCCCTATTTTATACGGAACCATAATCTGTATGTGCTGGCCGTATTCATCTTAACACAACTGATCGCATACTTCCTTTTTATTTTTTATGAAGAACCGTTCAATATCCTCATCAGGAAACGCAATGGCCGCCGCACTTCAGAAAGCATTATGTTGAAGTGACCATGCGGCTTTAACACGCAGTTGTTTTTTTGTTAAAAGTAAAAACGCCGCTGTTTCTGAAAAAAGAGAATAAGTAGTTTTAAATCTGTTAGTGGTTTTCATTTCCCAACTTTAAAAACCGCCTCATGAACAAAAACTACACGCTTACGCTTATTGCTGTTTCTTTTCTTTCATTTACTTCCTGTACAAAAAATAACGATCAACCTCCGACGGTTACACCAGTTGCAAAAACTGCACTGGAAATACTGGTAAAAGACGGTAACAGTTTTGTAAACGGGAAAGATGATACACTTGATAATGTTGCCGGCGCCACCATAAAATTATACGCGAATAAGGACGACATTATTAATCACGCTTCACCAACATTTGTTCTGTCAACAAATAGTTTTGGTAAAGCGGTGATGGATCTTGATCCCTCCACATCGCCGGCAACAGTTTATTATTTTACGGTTGAAAGCGGCAATAAAAGAAACATCATCAATAACTGGCTGGTTAAATCAGTGTATACATATCCTGCACCGCTTTTCGTTGGCGCGATAAAACCACCATCGTATCCAATACAAACACCTGCGCTAACCCTCGGCTCACCCATATTTCTCGATGCCAATAACGACGGTGTTATTCAAAGCCCGGGTGATGATGTATATTCAGATTTTATTGAAGTGAGTGTGAATCAAACTGCTTCTAAAAAATCTATTATATTCTGATCATTACTCTGTATTGTTTCACAAAACAGCACGCGGATGACGCGGATCGGGCTGATCTTCGCAGATCAACAATTAAATAAAATCAGTGCATATCTGCTCAATCCGTGTCATCCGCGTGCCATTTTTTGTTACAAACTTTCTAAAACATGATATATATTCTGATCATTAACTTAGAGTAAAAATTATAGTATGCTTAAAAAAGGTGAACACATAGAGGGCGTACCCGTTGAATTGCAGGCATTACTTGCCAAAGACAAAAAAGCAAACGCATTTTTTGAAACGCTTACCGGTTCTTATAAACAGGGCTATTGCGATTGGGTTGGCTCTGCCAAACAGGAAGCCACGAGACAAACAAGAGCCGAAAAAGCAATTTTAATGTTGCGCAATAACCAGAAGACTTTGAAAACTGTGTAATTAAATCTTCCAACCCAACTCAGCGTTTCTGCGACAATTTTTTGACGAGGTAACATAAGCATAACAGATAATTTACGTTGCGTATCCCCATCTTATCCACTTTATTTATTGAGTAACAATTCCATAACCAACGTCTGGCATGATTTTGTTGTCTTATAACGTAATTGCTAACATAAACGACAGGATATGAAAACGACATCGTACGAATTACTGGTTAATGCCGCGGGACAATTGATGCAGCAGCATGCATTTGATCATTTATCAGACGAGAAATTATTCCGTATGCAGGGATGTTTCCGTTGTATTGGCGAATCAGATGATAATGCTGAGATCGCAGTTGCAGAATCCGAGTTATTGGAACTTTGCAGCGAAGCAAACCTGTATGTTGAAACCACTACGCCACAATCGCTTCATCAATGGCATGCAGCCATGAGCTATTTTGGTTTAGCGGCTACGCATGCTGTTTCTGCAGAGGCAGAATAACCCGGAAAGTAGTTCCTTTCCCCGGCTCACTCCACTTCACAAAGAGTTTTCCTTTGTGATACTGCTCGATAATCCTTTTACTGAGCGAAAGCCCTAGTCCCCAACCTCTTTTCTTCGTGGTAAAACCCGGCTTGAATACATCGTTTATATGGTTCTTCGCAATTCCTTTTCCCGTATCTGTTACATCGATCAGCATATTCAGTTCATTGATCCCCGCCGTGATCCTGATCGTACCGTTTCCTTCAATGGCATCAAGCGCATTTTTGATCAGGTTTTCCATCACCCAGTCAAACAACGGTGGCGATAAACGTGTTACCACATTTTTTATCTGTGCATCATCAAAAATAAAACTCACATGGCCGCCGGTTCTTTTTTTCATATAATCCATCATGTAATGGATCTGTTCTGAAGGGTTGCGCCATTCTAATTGCGGTTCGCTGCCGATCTTTCCAAACCTGTCGGTGATGAGCAGTAAACGGTTTACATCTTTCGCTATTTCCGGAACGATATCATTGTTTGTTTCATGTTCCTTTAAAATTTCCAGCCAGCCCTGTAAACTGGAAACAGGCGTGCCCAGCTGATGCGCCGTTTCTTTTGCCATCGATGCCCACAACTGGTTTTGTGTGCTGCGGTTGGATGTTTGCAATGCAAGAATAACAATGGTAATAAATAAGGCAACGATGATCAGCTGAACGATCGGATATAATTTTACTTCTTTCAGCAACTCACTCTCGCCATAATAATACTGGTTGGAAGTAAACGGTTTTTCTTTCAGCACCATTACGATCGGATGATTGTTATACCGTTTGAATTCTGCGAGTTTTCTTTTTAAATACCCGCTATCGCCTTTTACCAGCGCAGCATCCAGGTTAATAAAATTACCGGTGATGCTGTCTTTCTCATTTGTTTCAATGATCGGTATCTGCGTATTCTCGGTAGATATTTTTGTTGCGAGATTGATGCTGGCGCTGTCTGATGAATTAAGGATAGTTCGTTGCGCCTCCACCCATGCTTCCACATTCTTTCTTTCCTCCCGCGCTATTTTGCCGGAAACATATTGCGAATAAAAGATGGTTCCACTAACGAGTATGATCGCAATGCCGGCAAGTACCAGCCTCCAGTTGAGCCATTGTGGTATCATTTGTCTAAAATACGATTATTGTGTGCTATTAAATACTTCGCGAACCTCTGCGCCTATTTCCTTTGCGCACTCTGCGGTTAATAGCCTTAATTTATAACCGCAGAGTGCGCGAAGGAACGCGCGCAAAGAACACAAAGAGAGTGACTGAAAACTCAATAGAAAACACATTAAATAATTTGGAACCAAAAATAAAAAAGCAGCTTCATACTGAAACTGCCTTTTC
This sequence comes from Bacteroidota bacterium, assembly GCA_013289065.1. Taxonomy (GTDB): domain Bacteria; phylum Bacteroidota; class Bacteroidia; order Chitinophagales; family Chitinophagaceae; genus Sediminibacterium. The sequence goes on from JABDAP010000007.1 coordinate 36,445, forward strand.
AAAAATAAACATGCAAGGATCCACTAAACGGATCAACTGAATAACCCGCCTTTCTTTAATGTCTTAACCCCTTCGCCGATCTTGAAGCCGTTATTATAGATCTCAATTTTATAATCGCCTTCTTTATATCTATCATTTTGTTTCCAGTCAAAACTTACGAGCGCCGATTTTCCCTGTTCGTAATTCACACTTACTTTACTGGTAAAAGGTTTGTTGCCTTCTTCGCGTGTATCAAAAGTGCTGCCTTCGGTAATGGGTTTGCCATCAGGGCCGGTTACTACAACATAAATATCTTTTGTGCCGGAAGGGGCAACCCTGTTCTCATCAAGATTAAATGCAATACGGATCAGGTTAGCGCGTTTGGCCGTAGTAGTTTCTTTTTCTTTGCCGCCGCCTGTAACTTTAATAGCTGCAATACCGATCGCTGATGCATGAAGCGTAGAAGCCACATCTACTTTTTCTTCAAGCTGTTTCTTTTCGGTCTTGGTCGTGTTCAGGTTTTCTTCCAGTCCCTGCTTCTCCGCGGTAAGCTGTGTTTTATCCGTATTCAATTGCTGGTTGGTAGAGGTCAGTTGCTGGTTCTCGCCTTTTAACTGGTCTATCTGTGCAAACAATCCATCTACTTTTCCGTTCAGTTCGCCGATCATTTGCTTGGCCTGAGCCAATTCTGCTTCACTGGCATTTTTCTTTTTCAGGATGTTGCCGATATTACTTTTCAGCTTTTGGATAGCTGAATTTTTATCGGCAAGATCGCCCTGCAATTGAATGTTATTCTGCGTAAGCGAATCCGCTTTTGCAGAAACGATGAGGAAATCCTGCTGAATGGCATTACGCGCACTATCTACATTGCCGATGCGGCCCTGTAACTGCATAACGGTTTCCTTTGTCTGGCTCTTATCATAAATGATATAACCCCAGGTGCCGATCAATGCGGCTATCAGGATTCCGTATATTAGTTTTCGGTTGTCTTTTTGCGGTGGGGTCTGGCCGCTGTTTGTTGCTGCTGGGTAACTCATGTGTTGGGGTTTTAAAATGTGAAAATTATTATATTTTTTTATATGCTTACAGAACTTTTATTGATCGATATTGAAACAGTGCCCGCCTTTCAGGCCTTTGCCGATATGGATTCCGGCTGGCAGTCGCTTTTTTTGGACAAAATATCGAAAACCATGCCAGAAGGCATAAGTGAAGAAGAAATGTATCACAAAAAAGCAGGGATCCTGGCTGAGTTCGGTAAGATCATTTGTATTTCCACTGCTTTCTTTTATGAAAATGAAAACAAAGAAACTGCCCTGAAGATCAAAAGTATCTATGGCGACGATGAGGTAGAAATACTAAGGATTTTTACGGAACTGTGTAATAAAATGTATTTGTTTCACCGCAATTTTCAATTTGGCGGGCATAATATCAAAGAGTTCGACATTCCTTATATCTGCCGCCGTTTACTTATCAATCACCTGCCTTTGCCCGAATACCTGCAGCTGCACGATAAAAAACCCTGGGAAGTAAAAATGTTCGATACGCTGAACTGGTGGAAGTTCGGGGATAATAAAAATTATGTATCGCTGCACCTGCTTGCCAACGTGCTGGGCATACCCACTTCCAAATCAGACATTGACGGGAGTATGGTGCAGGATGTGTATTACAAAGAAAAAAACCTAACAAGGATAGTTGAGTACTGCCAGCGCGATGTGGTGGCTACGGCCAATGTGATCCTGCGTTTTAAGGATCTGCCCCTGTTGAGCGAAGAGAGAATAGTGATCGTTTCACAATAGTGAAGAAAGTTGCCACAGAAGGCACAGATTTACACAGAATTTTTCTGTGGATGTCTGTGTCTTCTGTGGCAATCAAGAATCGTTCGACACGATGTTTAAAACTTTCGCAACCTATTTTTCGCGTTTCGTGCTGTGTACTTCATCTTTGCAGCCATGTCGGCAGAAAAGATCATAGGCGAATGGAAGAAAGGCGTCTTCAAACCCATTTACTGGCTGGAGGGTGAAGAATCCTTTTTTATCGACCAGGTAGTGTCGCATGCCGAGCATCATATATTGAATGAAGCGGAAGCCGGTTTTAACCTCACTATATTTTATGGCAAAGATGCAGAATGGGCCTCAGTGGTAAATGCCTGTATGCGTTACCCGATGTTTGCCGAGCGGCAGGTAGTATTGCTCAAAGAAGCGCAGCAGATGCGTGATATTGAAAAATTAGAAAGTTATATAGAGAACCCGTTACCCTCTACCATTTTTGTGGTAAGCTACAAAGAAAAAAAAGTAGACGGCCGTTCCAAACTTTCCAAACTGCTGAAACAAAAGGGTGAAATGCTGTCTACCAAAAAAATGTACGACAGCCAGCTACCCGAATGGGCATCGCAGATGATACAGCAGCATGGGCTGAGCATTGCACCTAAAGCGCTTCATTTATTAGTTGATCATATCGGCAATGACCTTAGCCGTATACAAAATGAAATAGAAAAATTAGCCGTAAATCTCGGTACACGAAAAGGAATTACGGAAGATGATATTGAAAATTATATCGGTGTAAGCAAAGAGTTCAATGTGTTTGAACTGCAGGCTGCTATTGCACAGAAGGATCTGCCCAAAGCGATCAGGATCATCCGGTATTTTGAGGCCAATCCTAAAGCCGGGCCCATACAAATGATATTGCCGGCCTTATATAATTTTTTCAGTAAGGTGTATATGATCTACAGTGTATCGAGCCCCGATGAGAAATCGGTAGCTGCGGCATTAGGTGTGAACCCATATTTTGTACGCGATTATTTAGGCGCCGCACGTAAGTATGATTATGCGGGTGTGGAAAAAATATTGCTGCTGCTGCATCAATATAATCTCCGCAGCGTGGGTGTGCATGATGGCGGCAGTTCAGATGCTGGATTGATGAAAGAGATGGCTGTAAAAATGATGATGTGATTTTTTATTTTCCTTATTAAATACGATAGAAAATGGAAAAGGCAGAAATAAAAGACACAAGAAAAATTCTCGAGATAAGTAATTCCATGCTTAATGATTCAACATTTAAAAATTGTATGCTGGAACGTGTAAGTTTTACGGATGTGAATATGAGCGGAACAAAAATTACCGATGCCAATTTAAGCGACCTTGAAATAAATAATGCCCAGCTGGGTGGAGCATGGATACACGATATCGGCCTGCCACCAGCAGGGCATCCATTTTATAAACCCGGTGTTGTGCAAAGGCCATTGCGGTTTGATGATTGTTATCTCGGAAAAAGCACCATAACAAATTGTAACCTTTCGGGCGTTGCCATTACCGATTGTAATCTTAAAGGAATGACGATCAATGGGATATTGGTGGAGGAGTTGTTGAAAGTGTATAATCAAAAATCCGGAAAACAATAATAGCCTGTTATGCTATCAAATAAAAACTCCGTGGAACTTTGCGTAAAACTTTGTGTACTCTGTGGTTATAAATTGCGGCTATTAACCGCAGAGTACACAAAGGAATACGCGCAGAGAACACAAAGTATAGCTGAATATTGCAGGGAATTACTTTAGCACAATACGTTAGTAACAACAAAAATTAATTATCCTTCAACAATTCAACCGCCGCAAGTTTATCTTTTCTCAGTTGTTCCTTCAATTCATCCAGTCCGTTAAATTTTACTTCTCCGCGCAGGTAGTGATGTATATGCACCTGTAAGGTTTCTCCATAAATATCCTGATCAAAATCAAATATATTTACTTCGATCACTTTTTTCTTTCCGTCAACAGTGGGCCGGATGCCGATGTTCATCATGCCTTTGAGGATTGGCTGATAGCTGATAGCTGATGGCTGGCGTAACATAACGGTTACGGCATAAACACCATTTCCCGGTATCAGCTTTTCTTCACTGCTGATATGAAGATTGGCAGTTGGATAACCGATTGTGCGGCCAAGTTTATTTCCTTCAATAACAACTCCATCAAAAAAATATGGGTAGCCTAAAAAACGGTTCGCGGTTTCAATATCATTATCGGTCAGTGAATGGCGTATGCGTGTAGAACTGATCACGATCTCATTCAGCAACTGTTCAGAAATTTCTTTTACATCAAAGCCAAGCTTTTTTCCATATTGTTTCATCAACTGGTAATCGCCTTCACGGCCTTTTCCAAAACGATGGTCGTAACCAATGATCACCGTATGTGGTTTAAAATATTTATAGAGAAAATCTGTTACATATTCTTCTGCCGTCTGGTTGGCAAACTGGTGGTCAAAAGGAACTACCACCAGGTGATCGATACCTGCAGCATCCAGTAAAACTATTTTTTCGCTTAGTGTGTTGAGTAATTTAATATCTCCCGGAACAGAAGAAATGATCTTTCGCGGATGCGGATGAAATGTAATGATCACTGTTTCTCCGCCAATACTCACCGCTTCCTCTTTCAATTGCCTGATCACCTGCCTGTGCCCGAGATGCACACCATCAAATGTGCCGATGGTTACTACGGCCCGGTTAAATTCCGGCAATGAGCCTGCTAATTCACGATGTACCTTCATAGATGGTTGCAAAAGTAAGGGACCGGCAGGAAAATTTTGGAATTGGGAAATTGGGAGATTTTGGAATTGATTTTGGAATTGGGAAATTGGCGATCTTGGAATTGAACAAAATCGCTCCTTCTATATTTATTACCTTTGGCCCAATTCCAAAATTTCCCAATTCCAAAATTTCAAAATTTTCTAATGTCTCTATACGCTCAACGCGGTGTATCTGCCCAGAAAGAAGAAGTGCATGCTGCCATCCGGAAACTGGATCAGGGGCTGTATCCAAACGCTTTCTGTAAAATATATGCCGATCTTTTATGCGGTGATCCCGGTTGGGTTAACATCATGCATGCCGATGGCGCCGGTACAAAGAGTATCCTTGCTTATTTGTACTGGAAAGAAACCGGCGATGTGAGTGTTTGGAAAGGTATTGCGCAGGATGCAGTGGCTATGAACCTCGATGACCTGCTTTGTGTAGGTGTAACGGATAATTTGTTATTCTCTTCCACCATCGACAGAAATAAATTGCTGATCAACGGCGAAGTGTTGCAGGCTGTGATCAACGGAACACAGGAATTCTTTGACCAGTTAAAAACTTACGGCGTACATATTCATTACCTCGGCGGTGAAACAGCAGATGTAGGTGATGTGGTAAGAACGATCGCGGTGAATGGCACTATGACTGCACGCTGGCCCAAAAGCAAACTCATCACGAACGACAGGATCGCCCCGGGCAATGTGATCGTTGGTTTTGGAAGTTCAGGCAAAGCATCTTATGAAACCGGATATAACAGCGGTTTGGGAAGTAATGGATTAACCAGTGCGCGGCATGATGTATTGAGTAAATATTATGCAGAAAAATATCCCGAAACATTTGAACCAACATTACATGATGAAGTTGTGTATATCGGTAAAAACAAAATGGGCGATGAGATAGACATTGATGGAGAGAAAATATCAATCGGTAAATTGTTATTATCTCCCACAAGAACCTATGCACCTTTGCTCAAGGTTTTATTGGATGAATATTTTACCGATATCGATGGATTGATCCATTGCAGTGGCGGCGGCCAAACCAAGTGCATGAAATATTTGCCGCGCCCATTAGCAATTATCAAAGACAATTTATTTGATGTGCCGCCGATCTTTCAACTGATACAAAAAAATTCCGGCGCCGATTTCAGGGAAATGTACCAGGTATTCAATATGGGCCACCGCCTGGAAGTTTTTACCAATGAAAATGCCGCACAGAAAATGATCGGCGCAGCGAAACAATTTAATATCGAAGCAAAGGTCATTGGCAGGGTGGAAGATGCTTTGGAACCATCACTATTGCTGAAAGGTAGCTTTGGAGAGTTGACATATAATTATTGAATAGCCCATAACCATGGTTCATGGACTATTGGCCATAAACCATTTTTAACAACATTTCTTCCTAACAATTTGTAATTTAGAGCCATGTCAGACATAGTTGTATCCATACAAAATGCCAACATCTACCAGGGCGACAGCCTTGTATTACAGGATGTGAATTTTACTGTGAATAAAGGAGAGTTTGTTTACCTCGTTGGTAAAACAGGAACAGGCAAAAGCAGCCTTTTAAAAACTTTATACGGCGAGTTAACACTTACGGAAGGCAATGCATCGGTAGTGGGTTTTGACCTGCGCGATATGGACTGGAAAAAAGTTCCCTTCCTACGCAGGAACCTTGGCGTGGTGTTCCAGGATTTTCAATTGCTTACCGACCGGAATGTTCATGAGAATTTAAAATTTGTATTGAAAGCCACCGGCTGGCAGGATGACCGTTTGATGGAAGAAAAGATCAATGATGTGTTGGATAAAGTAGGGCTGCGAAGCAAAGGTTTTAAAATGCCTTTTGAAATGAGTGGCGGCGAGCAGCAACGCGTGGATATTGCACGAGCATTATTAAACTCTCCCAAATTAGTACTGGCCGATGAGCCAACCGGTAATCTCGATCCTGAAACCAGCGATGAGATCATGCAGTTACTGATACAGATCGCAAAAGATTATGGAACCACTGTAATGATGGCCACGCATGATTTTATCGTGATCAACCGTTACCCTTCACGTATGCTGAAAACAGAAGGCGGTAAAGTGATCGATAGCGCTGCGGTAATGGCTTAATCGTTAACTGCTTTAATTGTTTATTAGTTTACTGGTTTAATTGTTTATTAGTTTACTGGTTTAATTGTTTATTAGTTTACTGGTTTAATTGTTTATTAGTAATAATTACTGATTCAATCATTTTACCAATAAACAAGTAAACTAATAAACTAATCTCCCCAGATCCATTTTACCTGTTTCTTCGCATTCGCTTCATTGTTGAAAATGTTTGTGAGCAAACGTTTTCTCAGATCAATTTCATGCCTGGTAAAGGGTTGATGATACAATTGAACAATGATCTCGCTAAAAGCATTGGCCGTTGTTCCGATATGGCAGGCAGACTCCAGCCCGCTGCCCGCAACAGTAGCTTCATTTACCACGCAATGCCTGCCGTTAAATAATGCATTCAGCAATTTTACTTTCATTCCCGTTGTTGTGTAGGAAGGGATCAGATTGATATGCGCTTTGGCGATCATATCCTGCAGTTCTTTATGCGATGGGTTAACTATTAAACGCGCATTTGAATGATCGCCGATCAGTGCAGTTAAATGTTGCGATGGATCTTTTCCCGCAACCACCAGCGGCACTTTGATTGCATGAAATACTTTTTTCAATAACCAGGTTACCGCTTTTTCATTTGCATCAATACTAAGGTCGCCATGGTATAAACAATAAGTTCCCATGCCTTCATTGCATTCAACTTTCCAGCCGGGCAGGTACAAAGAAAGAAGATCGATGTTTTTACACTTCAATTCATCGCGGTAAACGGCATTATCTTTTTCTGTAACACCCCAGAACACAGCTTTTGCCGCGATCTTTTTTTCATAAGACCTCAGCAAACGGCTCTCAACCCAGTAATATAATTTTTTAATGGGTGATGAGGTTGCTTTGAACAGGTCGTGGTAATACTGGTACTCCACATTGTGTAAGCGGACAAAACATTTCCGGTTCGCAAAACGCTTATCCAGCAAGAGATACGTGCAGTGCACACCTTCCATAAAAATGGGATGGCCGTCTTTTAAAAGCGTTTGCAGCAGTTGCTCATTCTTTCTGCTTGAAACGATATAGGGTAACGTATTTGATATGCTTTGGTGGCCGGTATATCGTTCGTAATAATGAACACTTGCACAATATTTATTTAATTCTGTTTGTTCGCCACGGCCATAATCAAAACAGTGCAGGTGAATGTGTACGCCCTGTGCATATAAAGCGGGCAGTTTATAAAACACATCTATCGATCCGCCATAATCAGCGGGCCATGGAACATTGAATGAAATGATATGTAAATGTTTTTCCACTATAATGATTTGTAAAGACCTATCAGTGTATGCTGTTCGTTTTCCCAGTTCAAAACAGCCCGGGCTTTTACACAGTTCAGCCTGAGTTGTTCATAGAGAACATCATCAGCCAGTAAATTGTTCAATGCATAGGCAATCGTTTGCGGTTCGGTATCATTGATCAGATAAGCAATATTATATTGATCATTGATGGCTGCATATTCCGGATAATTCACACAAACCTGCGGAATACCCGCCATTATATAATCAAAGAAACGGTTGGCGAGTGAATAATACTGGTTCATACCTTCTGATTCAAACAAAGTAAGGCCGATGTAGGCAGAAGGCGTAAATCTCACCAATTCATCTGGCGATAAATAACCGCGCAGTACTACTTTTGATTCCAGTTTATTTTGTTTGATCAACCCGCGTGTTTGTTCGAAAAAATTTCCTTTTCCAACGATCACTAATTTGGCATTTACTTCTTTCATCGCCGGTATCAGTGTTTCAAAACATCTTCCTTCATTTACAGCGCCTTGATATAAGACCCATTTTTCGTTTTGTACTTGTCCGGCTGGCAAGATCGTGAGAGCCGGAAGATTTCTTACAACAATATAACTCACTCCGTATCTTCTTTGCAGTTCTCCGGCAATAAAATCATTCACTGTATAGCCCGACCTGAATTTTGGTACAGCAAATTTTTCAACTGCCAGCCAAACCGAATGAATAAACGGCCTGGTAATTACCTCTTTTTGTTCTGTAAATAATTCGTGTGCATCGTACACTCTTTTTTTTCTTTTGAGTGCGGTAACAAAATAAACAGGGAGGATCGTATCGAGGTCGATCGCACAGATAATATCCGCCTGCTGAAAAAGTAAAAAGAAAAACAGCCGAAAATTATATGCTGCATAAAATAAAAACCCTTTTGAAAAAAGACAACTCAATCGTTTTTGTTGAAAAGGCTGTGGCTTACCCGTAACCGAATCTTTTCGTTTTCTTCCCACCAGCAATACATCATATCCATGGCCCTGCATGGTAGCGGCTATGCGGTGCATGCGCTGGTCGTAGGTTAAATCGTTGGTAACAGTAAAAATGATCCTTGGCAAATGCGTTGGCTTGAATAACAAATATAAGTGTCTGGATGCACCCCGCTAAGCATTACTAAAATGCGATTTTAAGAGAAAACAGATCAACTTAAACTATATGATAATCAGTTGTTTGGAGATGGCTTCATTTTTTTGTATTCTAAAGCCTTGTTAATTCTCCACCTCTTATACACAGCATTTTTTTATATTAAGGAATTGT
>JABDAP010000008.1 GCA_013289065.1 Bacteroidota bacterium
TTGATAAGATCGGACTGGAAAAAGTAAAGGAAGAATTAGCTAACAAAGGTTTGAATACAACGCAGATCAACATCATTGAAAAATATCTGCTGATCAAAGGAAACAATGTTGAAATGTTGTCCGAACTGAAAGAATTGATCGGTCAAAACCCAACAGGAAAAGAAGGGATCGAAGAGATTGAATACATTCTCAACTATCAACTCCAGACTTCTGACTCCAGACTCCAGACTGACTTCACCCTCGCACGGGGATTAAATTATTACACCGGCATCATCTTCGAAATAAAAGCAAAAGGCGTGCAGATGGGAAGCATTGGCGGTGGCGGGCGTTACGACGACCTGACCGGTTTGTTTGGCGTACCGGATGTACCGGGAGTAGGGATCAGTTTTGGTGTTGACCGGATCTACGATGTGATGGAAGAGCTCAAACTATTTCCTGAAGCAGTAAAGGTTGGCACCCGGGTTTTATTTTTTAATCTCGGCGAAACAGAAAGCAAAACAGCTTTTGGTTTAATGCAACAGTTGAGAAACAAAGGTATCAGCTGCGAATTATTTCATGAGAATACAAAGTTTGACAAGCAGTTCAAATATGCAGATAAAAAACAGATCGCTTATGTAGTGATCATCGGCAGCCAGGAAGCGGCTGATGGAACCTGCACTATTAAGAACCTGGGAGATGGCCAGCAGCAAACCATCGCACAATCTGACTTGTTATCTTTTGCTTTTGATTAAACGTAATACTGGCACAATATTTTCAGTTGTCTTGCAACAAGATCCTATATGAAAAGAATTTTTTTATTGCTGGCAGGAATGATCATTCTATTGTTTTCCTGCAGTAAAAAAACAGTTCCTGCAGCAACAACTGCAACAAAAGCGCCGGAGAGAAATAATACAACGATTACCAGATCCGAACCACCGGCCAGTATCACAACTCCCGTTAAACCGCCAACTGTAGAACCAACAGCAGTGGCTCCAACCACCGCTCCTGCTTTTTCCAGCCCTATGATCGTGATCGATGAAGCAGGAAAAGTGATCACTTCACGTGAACAGCTTCCTGATGATATTGCAGAGAAAGTGGATTATAAAAAGATCGCACATGGGTTTACACCTGTACAAAGGCAGAACCTTATAGGGCGTTTTAAAATGGTACCGCCAAAAGTGTTGTTTGTTCCGGCACAACTTGCTTCTAAAAGTGCAAAAGGGTATTACTGCGTTTTCAAAAAGAAATTCTGGTACTGGCAAAAAGAAGATGGTTTATTTTATCTCGATGAAACGTATTACCAATAACATTTTGTGCTATTGAATTTTCAATATGCTAAATGAATTCTCTGCGCCTGGCTCTGCGGTGAAATGGTTTACAAATTTGGATCTGTTATTGTTTCGGGATCTTTTTCACCGCAGAGCCGCAGAGGTTTTGCAGAGTATTGTAATAGGACAACACGTTCCCAATAAAAAAGCCGGAAAATATTTCCGGCCCTGTAAGCAGCAAGCAATCCCCCATTTAAGATATGGGTATCATAAACATTTTATCAGCATATTTATTTTTCCATTCGCGCACCAATGTACCATTTGCTTTGGTTCCTTCCAGCACATAACCCATGGCATTGATACTTACACCGATTATTTTTTTGTTGGCATCCCTGTTAAACTTTGCCGTTCCCTGGAACTGCGTGATGGTATAAAGATCTTCGCCTTGTTTTTCCAGCGGAGATACACCTGCTGAAGACGACATGGTCAATGCGCCGTTCTCCAATGCAACCGTTACTTCAGCCACTACACTGCCATCGGGAAACTTATATTTTCCAACATATTCCTGCAGGGTAGAATCTGTTGGTGTTTGTGCCTGTGTAAAAGCTACAAAACAAATACTTGCACAAAAGAAAAGAAACCATTTTTTCATATAGCAGTTTTTAGCGTACACAAAATAATATTATTTAAGCAGCCCGTCGTTTTTGTTCAGATTAAATTATGCTTATTTATCCGCTTATTCCATCAAAGACATGGCGCGTAAATGATGCTTCATATGTTCAACATAATCGCAGACCAGCCAGGCAAGTGTTTGCGTACCGGTTTGATTGTATTGAGGCTGAACTTTATAAGCCAGTATATCCAATGGTATCTGCTGCACAACAAAAATGATCTGCTGATTAAGCGATTGCCATAATAATAGCAGGTGGTGCAGCGGCAATTGCCGGTAATGATTCACCGTTACCAGTTCATTCTGCCTGTAAGAAACGATCACATATGGCTGCTCAGAAAATTGTGCGTCGGTAAAACGTTTGAGGTTATTTATTGCAGAGTCGATAAGATGGCCGAGAATTTCCTGCCTGCTCCATTTGCCCGGCGCGGGATAAAGAAGTAATTCATCAGCATTCATTTTTTCATATCGCTCTTTTACATGAATGATCAGCGCAGCCAATTGCCGCATCGCAAGGTTTGTATCAGTTGCTGCGTTTTGCATAAAGCCTTTGTCCTGCCACATTGTTTTATTTTGAATGTTGAATTTAAAGCCCTTCATAAATAACGGCAGCGCCCTGTCCAACACCCACGCACATCGTTGCCAATCCATATTTCGACCGTTGCCTGTTCATTTCATGTAATAAGGTAGTGGATATACGCACACCGCTGCAACCTAATGGATGGCCTATCGCAATCGATCCGCCGTTCACATTTACTTTGCTGCTGTCTAATGCCAGTTCTTTGATACATGCCAGGCTCTGCGATGCGAAGGCTTCATTCAGTTCAACCAGATCAATATCATTCACTGTTAACCCTGCCCGCTGCAATGCTTTGGATGATGATGGCACAGGGCCCATTCCCATAATGGAAGGATCCACTCCTGTAACCGCCATACTCACGATCCTTGCGATAGGTTGCAGGTTAAATAATTTTACCGCTTCTTCACTTGCAAGTAATATTGCGGCAGCGCCATCGTTTATTCCCGACGAATTTCCTGCAGTAACCGTTCCGTCTTTTGCAAAGGCAGGTTTTAACCCCGCCAGTTTTTCAAGCGATGTTTGCCGCGGATGTTCATCCTGGTTGAACCAGGTGATCAGGCGGTCGCTGATCATTTCTATCGCAGTAATTTCATTGTCCCATTTACCCGCTTCAAGTGCGGCAAAATATTTTTGTTGTGATGACAATGCAAATGCATCCTGTTCCTCACGGCCGATGTTCCATTCTCGTGCAACATTCTCTGCTGTTTCGCCCATACTGAACGGGTAATACATTTCGGCTAACCTTTTATTCGTAAAACGCCAGCCGATCGTTGTATCATACGTTTCTACTTTACGGTTCCATGCGCCATCGCTTTTGGCAGTAACAAAAGGTGCGCGTGTCATGCTTTCCACTCCGCAGGCTATATACAGCATTCCTTCATTACACATAATTGCACGCGCCGCATCCATTACGGCCTGCAACCCGCTTGCACATAAACGGTTTACTGTATTGCCTGCAACACTAACCGGCAAACCTGCGAGCAGGGCGGCCATCCGCGCAACATCACGGTTATCTTCACCGGCCTGGTTGGCGGCGCCGGCAATTACATCTTCGATCTTTGCCGGATCAATGCCTTCGTTTCTTTGCAGTAAAGAACTGATGGTGTGGGCCAGCAGGTCGTCGGGGCGTATCGAACTTAATTTGCCGCCATAACGCCCGATGGGTGTTCTAACGGCATCAATTACATAACATGTTTTCATATAAAAAGCTAAAATGCTATGCAAGATAGAGTTTGTAACACAAAAATTCTCCATCGCTGCATCTGTGGGTTATCTTTGCGCGATGAATACCCCTTTACCCAACATACGCCACCTGAGTATTGCAGAGCTGGAAGCTTATTTTGAATCCATTGGCGATAAAAAGTTTCGAGTGAAACAGGTGCATGAATGGATCTGGCAGAAACACGCGCATAGTTTTGATGATATGACCAATCTCAGTAAAGACCTGCGCAACAAATTAGCCGGATCGTTTTCCTTTCCCGCATTGAAGATCGATGCAACACAGTATAGCAGCGATGGAACTGTGAAGAGCCGATTTAAAACTTTTGACGGCCACCTGGTTGAAGGCGTATTGATACCGACAGATGAAAGAAAAACGGCCTGTGTTTCTTCGCAGATAGGTTGCAGCCTGAGTTGTAAATTCTGTGCAACAGGTTATATGGACCGGAAAAGAAACCTTACGTATGATGAGATCTACGACCAGGTTGTATTGATCAACGAACAGAGTGAAAAAACATTTGAGAAAAAATTATCCAACATCGTATTCATGGGAATGGGCGAGCCATTGATGAATTATGCAAATGTTTTAAGAGCGATAGAAAGAATATCCGCAGAAGACGGCCTGTTCATGAGCCCGAAAAGAATTACTGTTTCCACTGCCGGTGTTGCCAAACAGATAAAAATGCTGGGCGATGATAAAGTGCGTTTCAAACTTGCATTGTCACTGCATGCGCCAACGGATGAGAAAAGAGATAAGATCATGCCGATCAATGAAAGCAATAATATTAAAGTATTGATAGAGGCATTGAATTATTTCTACAAACAAACCGGCAATGAGATAACGCTTGAATACATTCTTTTTAAAAATCTGAATGATTCAGAAAAAGATGCAGAAGACCTTACAAAAATATATCGCCAGGTTCCGGCAGACCTTATAAACATTATCGAGTACAATCCGATCGCCGAGTTTCGTTTTTCCAAACCTGATGAAGAAGCCGTACAGAGTTTTATGGGCATACTCGAGAGCAATAAAGTAAATGCGCGATTGCGCCGGAGCCGTGGAAAGGATATTGATGCGGCGTGTGGGCAACTGGCAAATAAGGACAAACATTAACGGTGAATAGTGAATAGTGAATAGTGAATAGTGAATAGTGAATAGTGAATGATGTGTAAAATTGAATTTCCGCTGCATTCACTATTCACCATTGCCCATTCACTATCTCACTCATTTAACAAGAGTTTTCTACGGTTGCTTAAACCTATGTTAACTGTGATCGTCTTATATGAAAGAAAATAAAAAAACGATCATGAATAAATTATTTATCGCCGCAACCGCATTGTTATTTGCAGGTTCGTTACAGGCGCAGACGGGAAAACATTTCGATTCAACAGCAGGTGGTAAAAAAAGTGTGCAAGCATATAGACAAATGCCACATGCCAATTTAAGTGATGACCAGAAAAAGCAGGCAAAAGATCTGAGAGACAGTTATCGTTCAAAATTTGCGGCTATACAAAATGATAAAACATTAACGGCTGCAGACCGCGCAACAAAGATGGCTGATCTGAGAAAAGAACAACATCAAAAAATGCAGGCAATGCTTACGCCTGAACAAAAAACACAAATGGCTTCGCAGCGAAGAGGCAAAGGTGGCAGGCCAAATAAGATGCAGGGAATGGCGGGTAAAAGAATGGATAAGATGAAAAGCAACCTGGGTTTAACAGATGAGCAGATGAACAAGATCAAAGCGAATCAAACGGCTATGCGTGATAAGATAAAAACAATACATTCTGATCAAACCTTATCCGACAGCCAGAAAAGAGAACAGGTAAAAACAATTATGAAGCAACAAAAGCAGAATATGAAAAGCGTTCTTACTCCTGAGCAGATGCAAAAGATGAAAAGCATGCACCACAACAGGAAAGCAGAATCAGCAAAAGCATAAGGTTATCTATCAATATATACATTGTAACAGAAGCGGCTAAAAACCGCTTCTGTTTTTTTTGGCTATCTTCGTTGTTCCTGTTGCAAAACAGCATAAATAAAGATCAATGAAAAAACGTACCGACAACTTCGACAAGTTTGCCAATCCCAAAAAGGGCAGCGCAATAAAAGAAGCTTTCCGCCAGGAAAAGAAAAAGATAAAACAGGAAGCCCGCGCCGCAGGTGAAGAAATGCGGAAAAAGAAAATTGATAAAATGCGCGGCATCGATACTTCTGATAAAGAAGCCAGACCCGCAGCACAAAAATTCAGGCCAAAGGATAAGGGCAAACCGGGAGTGCCAAGTAAGAAGTACGAAGTCCATAGCTCTAATAAGTCTGAAGTCAGAAGTCAGAAGACTGAAGTGATCAAACAACTAATACCAGACTCCAGACTCCAGACTCCAGACTCAGCCGCAGGTCCAATGCCTTTAAACAAATTCATCGCACACGCAGGTGTTTGTGGAAGAAGAGAAGCCGCTGAATTGGTAAAAGAAGGAAAAGTAACCGTGAATGGTGATAAAATATTTGAACCGGGTTATAAAGTAACCGGCAATGATAAAGTGATCGTAAAAGGCAAACAGGTTTTTCTGCAACGCAACTCGGTGTATATTTTATTGAACAAGCCGAAAGATTTTATTACTACATCAAATGATCCGCAGGGAAGAAAAACGGTTTTGGATCTGATCAAACATGCCACACCGGAAAGAGTATATCCCGTTGGCAGGCTGGACAGGAACACGACCGGTGTTTTATTATTGACCAATGATGGCGAACTCGCTCAGAAATTAACACACCCGTCTTTTGAAGTAAAGAAAATTTATGAAGTAACGCTTGATAAACCTGTTACTAAAAAAGACATGGAATCGATCATCAGCGGTGTTACGCTGGAAGATGGATTTGTACAGGCCGATGCTGTTGGCTATGCAGATAGTAAAGACAAAACAGTAGTGGGTATTGAAATTCACAGCGGCCGCAACCGTATCGTGCGCCGCATATTTGAACATTTGGGCTATGATGTAAAAGCGCTCGACCGCGTTATGTTCGCCAACCTTACCAAGAAAAATGTTGACAGAAGCAAATGGCGTTTTCTGAATGAAAAAGAAGTAAGGTTGCTGAAGTTTATGAACAAATCTTTTTTGAGAAAAAATAAAGACACTGAATAATATTTTGGAAAGGGCAATTGGGAAATTTTGAAATTGAAATCAATTCCAAAATTTCCCAATTCCAAAATTTCCCAATTCCTCCATGCAGTTAGATATCATTTTCAATAACGATCAATTCGTAGCGGTAAACAAACCTTCCGGTTTATTAAGTATTCCCGACAGGCTGGGACAGGAAATTTCTTTGAAAGATCTGCTGAAAGAAAAGTACGGAAGCATTTATACCGTTCACCGCCTCGACCGTGATACAAGCGGCATTATTGTTTTTGCAAAGAATGAAGAATCGCATAAACAGCTCTCGCAGTTATTTGAAGGCAGAGAGATGGAAAAATATTATGTGGGGCTTGTGTATGGAAACATGATGAATGCATCGGGAAGCATTGATGCACCGATCATGGAACATCCCGGCAAAGCAACAAAAATGATGACGCATGCAAAAGGCAAGGCATCTCTTACAGATTATGAAGTGCTTGAATCGTTCCGTTTGTTTTCTTGGGTACAGTTCAGGATTCATACGGGGCGCACGCACCAGATACGTGTACACATGCAGCACATCGGCCATTCAATTGTATGCGATGAAATTTATGGCGACCCGAAACCATTGTTATTATCTGCGCTGAAAAAGAATTTCAAACTCTCCAAAACTTCCGAAGAAGAAAGGCCAATATTATCAAGGCTCGCGCTGCATTCTTACAAATTAAAATTTGTGTTAAGTGATACAACATTTGAATTGGAAGCAGAAGTACCGAAAGATCTTCGTGCGGTATTGCAGCAGTTGAGAAAATGGAAAGGATAGTTATTATTTTGAATGTTGAATTATGAATGGTTTGATTTTTCATTCATAATTCAGCATTCATAATTTTTCTCACTCGTTCTTATAAACCACTCCGTTCTTCATCACAAATTTCATCCTGCCCATACTCTTTACATCTTTGGTTGGATCGCCGTCTACTGCGACAATGTCTGCGAACTTTCCTTTTTCTAATGCACCAACACGGTCATCACCCAAAAGGTCAGATGCGTTCAAAGTGGCGGCACGTATGGCTTCCAGTATGGGCATGCCGGCTTCTGTCATATAAACAAATTCCATCCAGTTCTTGCCGTGCGCATACACACCGGCATCGGTTCCGAATGCAATTTTTACACCGGCTTTATAAGCCGCTGCGAATGTGCTTTGTATTTTAGGGCCAATAGCAAGCGCTTTTGGTGTAACGATATCAGGAAAATAACCTGGCTTCAATGCAGAATCGGCAACTGATTTCCCGGCGATGATAGTTGGTACAAAATACGTTCCGTTCTTTTTCATCAGTGTCATCGCTTCTTCATCCATATACGTTCCATGTTCGATTGAACTAACACCCGCACGGATGGCACGTTTCATCGCTTCTGCTCCATGGCAATGTGCGGCAACTTTCAATCCATAATCTTTTGCCGTTTCAACGATCGCCCGCATTTCTGCTTCGGTAAATTGTGGGTTCTCGCCACTCTTGGCAACACTTAATACGCCACCCGATGCCGTGATCTTGATCACATCAACGCCGTCTTTGTAATGTTGGCGAACCGCTTTCACACATTCTTCCACACCATTCACCACGCCTTGCAAGGGCCCCGGATCGCCCATCAATTCTTTTTTATAACCATTGGTCGGGTCGCCATGGCCGCCTGTTGATGAAATGATCTTACCCGCTGTAAAAATGCGTGGCCCTTTGATCAATCCTTTATTGACCGCATTGCGAAGAGAAATATTTACACCGGTTCCACCCAGATCGCGGACAGTAGTAAAGCCTGCCATCAGCGTTCTCTCAGCAAACACAACCGACTGAAAAGCAAAATCAGCCGGATTGAACGTAAATGTTTCCATGTATTTGCCTGGATTGGTTTCGCTTTCGAGATGCACGTGCATATCGATCAGCCCCGGCATCACTGTCCTGTTTTTTAGATCAATCAATTTATCGCCTGATGCAACTGCAGTATATCCTTTTTGTACATCGGCAATTTTATTTCCGTCAATAATAATCGACATCTCTTTTAATACCTGCAAAGTTTTTACATCGATCAGTTGGCCGCAATGAATGATGGTGCGTTGCGCAGTAACCATATTCATGGTAATTACTGCAAGCAGTAACAGGAACAGCTTTCTCATAAGCGTTATTTTAATGGAAGATAACAAGAACCTTTGAATAGAAGTGTGAGTATTCTTAAAGATGATTCAACTCAATTTATTGTACAGGATATATAGTTTCATTTCTTTTCCAGGCAGTAAATACTTTGAGCACAGAATCTGGAAGATTGTTAGAAATAAATTTTACTTCATGCTTAAATATCGCATGGGGATTATTTATTGGGTACATCCGCAGGGAAACAAGTGGACAGCCAATTTTATTACTTATTACGGTATCAAGTTTAAAACGCGTATGTTTTTTATCACAGCGGAACAAACCAATGCCTTCGAATCCGAATTGATTAGCTTTAAAATTCACTTTGCATTGCTTAAAGGCAATTGCATTGATAATTGTATCAGGTAAAAAATCAAAACTGTCCACTGAAATCGGCTTGTGATTTACGAAATTCCATCCCCCCGTGAAAACTGTGGTATCGGTATATTTATATTTACTCTTTACCGAGGCAGTGTCTGTGAAATTTGCATATTCATAAGCCCACTTTTTTTTCAAGTCCA
The DNA here is from genome assembly GCA_013289065.1 of Bacteroidota bacterium. Classification (GTDB taxonomy): domain Bacteria; phylum Bacteroidota; class Bacteroidia; order Chitinophagales; family Chitinophagaceae; genus Sediminibacterium. Next base: position 9,534 of record JABDAP010000008.1, read on the forward strand.
CAAATCGGTATCCTGTTGTTTTAATAGTAGTGGCCTTACTGGTGTCTGTTTCAACTAACCAAATGCTGCAGATTTGTGTAATGCCAATACTGTCCTGATACCAGGCTTTTTCAGATATGGTGATATATGGAGTATCAATGTTGTTTTTGAATTTCCAAAATGTGCTGACATCTTCGATCGCTTCACTTGAAAGAGTAATATTGCGAACACCTTTGCAGTTGCTAAATAAAGCAACTGCAAAGGCGAAACCTGCAATAATGAATATTCGATTCATAATTTTAGTTATGGAGTAAAAGCTTGTGCAAATGTATATGTCCTATTGGCTCCCGTGCTAAATGGTGTATTGTCGGGGGCAGTAACTGTTCCCGTAAATGAAGTAGTCACAAGGGGTGACGGTGAATTTGTATAAGATGCAGAACCAGTTGTTTGGGTATAAGAATAGCCAGGAGAAGTCTTATATGTTGGTATGGCTGAACCTGTCCAGGTTGCATTTAAAAAGATACCATTCGTGAGTCCTGTTCCCATCACTTCAACAGAACCTAGCACATCAAGACTGTCATTGCCAGGAACCGGTGGAGCCGCCCAATAAGATAAATAAGCATAACGGGTATATTCATCCTCTTCTCCGCCACCACCACTGTCAGCACTACCACAAAAACTCATGTATGATGGATCATCACAGTCATAACATTCCCCTCCCAACCACTCAGTTGACACATCTATTGTGCCATCTGGATAATACGTTGTAGTGATCCACCAATGATTGTAGCAGGTCGTCGAATTTGTTTTTATGCCGTTCACTACTATAACTCCATTTTGTTTGGGTGGATTTGCAGATAGTATCGTTTCTGAATAAAAACGTCCATTTAAAAACTCCAACTCAAACTGTCGTCTCCCCGAAATGCTGAGAAATGTGTATTTGCCATCAGTTATATTTTTACCTGTTTTGAATATGTTGGCATAGGTGTTAGTCGGTATGGAGTTTACTTTCTGAACTCCGGGAGCAGTATAAATAGCTAATCGAGCTTTTTGTATTTTTCCACTATTATCCGTAAATGCAATTAAATTCACCACGGCATCGCTCTTAAATTTTGCATACTCTTTGAATGTTTCATCGACTGGTACAATCAATAACCACCCATTATCACCCGACTTTTCAATGTGCATTCTTGAGAAATCGAGATGTTGTTTGAGTGTCTCAACATTTTTGCTTTGATTAGGCTTGGCTTTGTTCATTTGTTGATCTAACCACGAATCAATTTTAGCGATATTTTCATTGGGAACCTCGTTTGGTAGTGCATCTTTTTTGCACGAGGTAAATAGCATTAGTGCAATTGAGGCCGCTGCAATCAAAGGAGTAATCTTTTTTTGCATAGTAGTTGTTTAAGTGTATGAAAAAATGGTTTGCCAAGTGTTCTGCTTTAAAATATTAAGCGATTTACGAACAATCGCCAACTCAGAATCCAAGAGCATAATATTTTACGCTGCTAAATGGCATTGGGGGAGTTATACCATCGTTACTACTTTGTATTTTGATGACCTTGAACCGAAATCAATCATCGATCATTGTAGATAGTTAAAAGTATAAATAGTTTTTTTATTTATACTTTTAAATCGCCGTTAAATATGCATTAATAAATAAAAACCGTTTTTTATTGATATAAGAAAGTCTCAAAAAAATAAGCACGCTGAGAAAGCCACAAACGATTGCATCTTTCCATCAGGTATCCGAATAAAAAGAGGCTGACTCTTACTTTTGAGACAGCCTCGATAACAAGTACAAAAAATGAAAGTCGTTTTGTTATTTATTCGGTTGTGGCGTATAACGCAGATAAGGTTTTACCACGTTCACACCTTTCGGGAATTTTTTAATAGCATCTTCAGTGCTTACTGCGGGAACAACAATCACATCTTCGCCTTCTTTCCAGTCTGCAGGTGTTGCCACGCTGTAGTTGGCAGTGAGTTGTAATGAATCGATCACGCGCAGCACTTCCACAAAATTGCGGCCGGTTGATGCGGGATATGTGATCATCAGTTTTACTTTTTTATCCGGGCCGATGATAAATAAAGAACGAACCGTAAATGTTTCCGATGCATTCGGATGTATCATGCCATAAGCATTGGCAATACTTTTATCTTCATCTGCAATGATCGGAAAACCTACATTTACTTTTTGTGTTTCATTGATATCATTTACCCAGCCTTTGTGTTTATCCAGCGGATCAACACTCAATGCGAGCACTTTTACATTTCGTTTTTCAAATTCATGCTGAAGTGATGCGGTCTTTCCCAGTTCGGTTGTACAAACCGGTGTATAATCCGCAGGATGCGAAAACAATACACCCCAGCCGGTGCCGAGGTATTCATAAAAGTTAATGTCTCCGGCAGTGGTGTGTGCGTTGAAATCCGGCGCGATGTCGCCTAAACGTAAACTCATAGTTTTTGATTTTTGAATGGTAAAAATAAGTATTTCCTATTAAAATGGTGGACTAATTTTTTTTATAGTGCAGATTGCCTTTAGAGATATGCGGGGCCTCTTTATTACCGGCAGTGTTTTTATTAACCGTGCGCGCTTTTTTCAGCAATGTTTTACCGAATGTATTCTTCACGTCATCGATGGCTTTATAGAGGTTATTCTTTTTTTCGGCATCATCGAACAAGCTTGCCTGTACGGCATGGTTGGTCAATTCACTCAACCGCACACCCAGCAGGCGTACAGGTTTTCCTTTGCGGTATAATTTATGAAAGAGATCGATCGCTACAGGTATCAGCTCATCATCACGCAATGTATAATCGATCGTTGTTTGCCGTGAAGTGGTTTCGAAATCAGGGTAACGGATCTTCACTGCTATACAGCCGGTTAATTTTTCATCCTGCCGTAATTCATATGCGACCTTTTCGGTCATGCGCACCAGTTCACTCAATAAAAATTCCGTATCGCCAATATTTTCTTCAAACGTGTTTTCGGTTGAAATAGATTTTGCTTCATGATAGGCATGCACCTCGCTCGTGTGAATGCCCTGCGATTTTTTCCAGAGATCAACACCATATTTCCCTATTTTTTTCTCAAGCAGGCCAACCGGTGTTTCACTAAGATCCCTGATCGTATGAATACCCATTGCTTTTAAAGAAAGGAACATGTGTTCGCCAACTCCTGAAAATTTATTTACGGGCAATGGGGCAAGAAATTGTTTTTCCATGCCGGGCTGTACAAAAAGATAGCCATTGGGTTTGGCCTCATCTGTCGCGATCTTTGCAACCATTTTATTGGATGCGAGCCCGAATGAAATTGGCAACTTCGTTTTTTCAATGATCTCTGCACGCAGGCCGATCGTCCACCTGAGCGGGTCAAAGAATTTATCCATCCCCGTCAGGTCAATATAAAATTCATCGATCGAAGCTTTTTCAAATAACGGCGCTTTGGCTGCAATGATCTCTGTTACCCATCTGGAATAACGGCTGTACTCGCCGCGTGTTCCGCGTACTAAAATTGCATGCGGACATAACTTCATCGCCGTCTTCATCGGCATCGCACTATGTACGCCAAATTTGCGTGCTTCGTAACTGCAGGTGGTAACCACGCCCCTGTCGCGCGAGCCGCCAACAATAACCGCTTTGCCTTTTAGTGAAGGATCATTCAACACCTCAACACTTACAAAAAAAGAGTCGAGGTCAAAATGGGCAATATATCGTTGCGGTTCATTCACGATACTAAGGTAGATAATTAGTGAATGGGCAATGGTGAATAGTGAATGAAGGGTTGTTTTATTTTACTGTTAACCCTGAGTGAGAAAAAATTATTTCCAGGGGCATGGAATGGGATGGCTTGTCCTTTGCGGCGAACGGAAGATCAAAGAAAATTCATAGGTCTTTAAAGTACCTAATGAACTTTTCGATTCAGAAACAGGAACATCATATGTAAATCCAAACTGGAGGTTGCTATATACCAGGCCGAGATAAGGTATCACCGCTTCATTGCTCCTGTACCATAATCCCGCATTGATGATCGTTGGCAGTTCGGCAGGATCGCCGATAATGCGCCCGAAATTCACGCCAACCGTATAAGATTGCTGGCTGCTTTCAAATGCATAGAGTGCATTGGTATTGAAAACGATCCTGTCGCTCAGAAAAGTTTGATAATCTGCATGGATATTATATCGTGGCGGATCGAGCTGATTCGGATCATTCAATGCAGAACGTTTTGTTTTTAAAAAACGATATCCCGCTGCGCCAAAATCAAAACTTGAACTTTCATTGCTGAAACTGTAGTTGATGCCTGCAGACATAGAAAAATAAGAAGGCACATTCGACAGGAACGGTTCATTGGTTGGCAGTGTTCTGTTGAAACCCGAATAACTTAATTGTTGCGGAAAACTTAGTTGCGAATAATCGATCAGAGTGTTTGAAAAAGACCCGCCGAGGCCGATCGATAGGCCATGGTTATCATCTTCATCGAGACTCACATGCGAGCTTGCAATAAAGTTGAAGGAATTGCTTTTGTATGCACCTGATAAACCTTTATCCTGCAAAAACAATAATCCGCCACCGATATAATTGGTTTCTTTATCGGGTTGTTTAAATAATTTTCCATCAAATGATAAGGAAGTGGTCGTGAGCGGCTCCAGCCCATCACCGATCCATTGGCTTCTGCGGTTGCCGATTATACGCCAGTTGGCATCCCCGTTCCCCGCAAGTGCAGGATTGATGCTTAACGGCGATGAATAGAATTGAGAGAATATTGGATCCTGCGCAAACACAGTGTTACTGCTGATCCATATAAGAACAGGAATAAGCAAAGAATATTTTAGCTGTTTTCTCATAAACAATTCATCAACGTAATAAAAGTGTTTCCCCTTTTCGCACAACAAGGCTTCCATCAATGGCTGTGCCTTGCGATACCCAGATATAAATACCCATTGGTTGCGGTGTTCCGTTCAATGTTCCGTTCCATCCAATATCATAATTGGTTGTTTCAAACATCAATTTACCAAAGCGGTTATATACTTTGAAATACTGGAAGTTTTGTATGCCCGTCAGGTAAGGATATAAAATATCATTCACGCCATCGCCATTCGGTGTGAATGATTTTGGAACAAAAATATCCACGAGTTTATCAGTAAATACACGCACCAGCATAGTATCAGGCGTTACACATCCCGCAGGTGAGATCAGATTGATCAGATATTCCTGCGAATTCTGATAATTGAATTTTACCAGTGCACTGTCAGGATTATCTATTCCCCGCGATGGTGTCCATTGGTATCTATATCCCGGAATGACCCTCGCAGTTAATGGGGTAAACTGTCCAAGATATGCGCTCACAGACGGCAGCCGCACAGCTGCGATTGGGAACTGTATATTGATTGTTGTATCCAATGTTGTTGCGTATGCCGGACAAAATACCTGGTTCGCTGTTAACCGTATATGCCTATCGCCCGCGCGCGGGTAAGTATGTGTTGTACTATAGGTTGAAGCGGAAGTGCTGTCGCCAAAATCCCATGTCCATTTTGTTAAGCCGATAAAAGTTGTGTCGGTCAGGTTAGTAAATTGTATCGGGTTATTTATGCAGTAAGAATCATATATAAATTTCAAAACGGGTTGATCGATCACCGTTAATAATACAGGCGCTGCAGCAGTATCCTTACAACCGAAACGATTGGTGAGTATCGCATTATAGCTTCCGCCATTCAATGTTCCGATCGAATCTGTATTGATGCCCGGGATAGGTGTGCCGTTAAACGTCCACTGGTACCCTACCGAATCTGCTGAACTCACAAACAATGTATCAACAATATTATTGCAGATATAATTTCCATGTATTGAATTGATGACACCAACAGGCAAAGGGTTTATTGTCTGAACAAAATAACTAGTATCAGTATTTATACACGCAAAATCTTTTACAGGCGATATAGCGAGTGTCCGTGTGTTAACACCGGGTGTAATTGGCACCGTCCATTTGTATGGCGAACTGGCAATACCTGTAATTGTTTTTACAACATTATAATCTGTATACGTAAAACTCCATGGAGCCGTTCCGGTAAAGTTGATAGATAATGTATCCACAGGATACCGGCAGATAGGATTGTTTCCCGTAATAGTTGCAACAGGCAATGGCAGCACACGCACAGTTGCCGTAAACGTATTACCCTTACAGCCCGTATTGGAAGGAAGTATGGTGTACACCGCTGTATCTGTTACAGAGGTTATATTGGTTAATGTTTGACTGATGATGGTTTGCGGTGTCGACTTCGCACTTACACCTACAATAGAACCTGCGGGTGTAACCGTTGGTATCGTCCAGGTATACGTTGTATTAGCGGGTGCAACAGGTGTTACATCAAATGCAGTACCACTACATATAAGCGCTGTTTTATTTGCAAAAGGCGGAAGTGCGTTGCCCACTACTTCCGTTAATTTAAAACTGGCTCCTGTACAAGCTGCAGCAGATGGCGTAATGGTATAAACAAGTTGCGCGGGAGAAGTTGTTGCATTAACAAGTATCTGCGATAAGGTTGATACACCCGTTGCCTGCGCCGATCCGCCAACCACTGCGCCGAAAGGCGTACTTACCGGTGTTGGCCATGTATACGTTGTATTTGCAGGAACAGGTGTTGGTGAAATTGAAAAAGATGAACCTGTACAAATGGTATCGATGATATTATTGATTACCGGTACTGGTTTCACCGGTACGGCCAGTGTAAATATATTTCCCGCACATCCCGATGTGGAAGGCGTAACAAAATACGTTGCGGTATCAGTAAGATTATTTGATGTGCTTAATGTTTGGCTGATCGTTGTCTGTATCAACGGCTGTGCACTCGCGCCCGTGATACTGTTGAACGGGGCCTGCACCGGTGAGCTCCATGTATAGGTTGTACCCGCAGGAACAACAGCAGCTGTGTAATTGAATGATGTGCCGCTGCAGATAGCAGCTACCTGCTGATTCGCAACAACCGGAACAGGATTTACGGTTACAGATATCACTGCCGAAGCGCCAACACACGTAGCAGATACAGGCGAAACAGTATATGCAGCAATCGCCTGGTTCAATGTTTGGTTAACAAGTTGCTGGCTGATAGTACCCACACCCGTTACCTGCGAAGTAGCGCCACTGATAGAATTATTCGGAGTGATCACAGGATTACCCCATGTATACAATGTACCGGCAGGCGTATTGGATGGTGTGATGTTTAACGGCGTATTACTGCAGATAGGAATGGTTTGATTAAAAATAACAGGTGTTGGATTTACAATTACCGTAACTGTTTGCGTATTGGTACAACCATTTGCAGAAAGTGTATACACATAAGGAACACTGACCGGAATGACCGATGAGTTAACCAATAATTCTGAAGGGTTACTGGTTCCGTTACCCGCACCGTTACTGATATTCGGAATAACTGCCCTGCTCCAGCTAAAAAATGTTGAACCGGTATTGGATGTATGCACATAATTAAAAATAGTGCCGCTGCAGATAGCCGGTGGGTTCAATGAACTCGTTAATGATGGCGACGGGTTTACTGTTACCGTTACATTTTGATTACTCACACATCCGTTTGGTGTGCCGAGTGCGTAAGTATATATAACCGATATCGGGTTCGTTGTTACATTGATCAACGTTTCTGATGGATTATTGGTGCCACTGCCTGCCGCATTGCTAATGCCTGCAACAACCGCACGCGTCCACGCAAAAGTGGTACCCGGCGTTGCGCTTAAGGGGCTATAACTAAACAATGTGCCACTACAGATCGGCACCGGTGTTAAAGTGCTTGCCAAAGTAGTTGGCGGGTTTACAGAAACCGGAACCGTAGTTGTATTCTTACAACCATTTGCCGTTGTAAAAGTGATCGCATAAAATACTACCGTTGGAACAGTTGAAGCATTTGTCAGTTGTTCATTGATCAGGTTATTCGGGCTCGAACCATTGCTTGGCGCCTGTGTGATCGCTCCGTTATAAAACCTCTGCCATATATAACTAACGCCCGTACTGCTTTGCGGTGCGTACACAAAATTTGCGCCGCTGCAAATGCCCGATGGCGTCGGGTTACTGATCACTGCTGTGGAATTGGTTGTGGTATTAACCGTAACATCTACATTAAAAGTACTTCCTATACAACCAAAGGCATTGGGCGTTACTAAATACCTGATCGTTTCAGTAGCAGAACCGCTTACATAAGTGAGCTGCTGCCCGATATATAATTGGCCCACAGAAACAGAACTTCCTCCGCTGATATTACCAGATGTTACCATCGTTGGTGTTGCCCATGTATACAGCGTTCCCAAAACAGTATTAGGTGACGATATAAAAGTATTGCCGCTGCATAACGGGTTAACCGTTTGATTCGCAACATTCGGAATAGGGTTCACTACAACACGCACAAACTGTTGGTTAGACGGACAGGCCTGCGAATTGGTCAAAGTAAAAACATAGGTAACCGTAATCGGCAGAAGCGTTGTGTTCACAAGGTTCTCATGAATGATATTCGTGTTACCGCTGCCGGCAAGATTACTGATACCCGGAACCGCAGCTCTCGTCCAGCTGAACGTACTTGTATTATTAGAAGTAGCCGAATAATCAAAAAAGGAACCACTGCACACAGATGGTGGCGCCTGGGTACTTGTTAAAAAAGGTATTGGATTAACAACAACTGCTACATCCTGGTTAGGGGTAGAGCAACCGTTTGCGCTTACTGTATAAGAATAATGTAGCGTGATCGGGTTAACAGTTGTATTGAACAGTATTTCATTGGGGTCGCCAAACCCCTGGTTACCCACATTACTGATCCCGTTGATTGCAAGCCTGCTCCATGAAAATCCGGCAAAGTTGGTAGCGCTGGTAGGCGTATAATTAAAAGTTGTATTACTGCAGATAGATGCCGGCGTGTTGCTCGAACTTAATACCGGCAAAGGATTAACCGTTACAACCAATTGAAAAGTGCTGCCATCCGAAGCAGTAACCACATAGGTAGCCGTTGCCTGCACAGTAGTTGTATTAACCAATACCTGTGATACGGAACTTTGGCCTGCAGCCTGCGCAGATCCACCTGTTATTGCTCCTGCAGCCGGTAAAATAACAGGCGCTGTCCAGGTATAGGTTGTTCCGTTAACTGCATTGGGTTGGATAAAATTAAAAGGCGTACCACTACAGGTACTTATGCTGAAAGATGCCTGCCCGTATGATGTATTGAATGAAAAGAATAAAACAATGAAGCTACAGACAGCCCATTTAAAATTTCTGCGGAAAAAATATTGTGGAACCGTCTCTGCACTGTTCATAGCTATTGGATAAACAAGATATTAAAAAATAAAACAACACCGCTGTTATCGTGATCCGGATAAATAGATCAATGGCTGTTCCGGAAAAAATCACAGGATGTTCCTGTAGATACTTTTATCGGCGGTTTTGTTGCCTGTTAAAATAACAGTTAATCATTCTCAGTTTGCAGGCCCGGGCTTGCAAAGAAAAGAGAAAACAAATTATTTACACAAATCTTCCCGATATTTTTTCGTCTGTTCTGCGTTGGCGTTATGTTATTTTATTCAGCAGTGCCCTGTTCTGTTATCCGGGTATTGATTATCAACCTGTCGTGCAATACAGACTGTTCAAGGTAACTCAATTACTGTTAACGGTAAATATCCAGCAGGCCATCAGGAAGTGTTACATGTACTTCCTTTTTTTTATGATCCACTTTATTCAATGTTTCTGCATGCAATGGTATCAATGCTTCCTTCCCGTCCAGGCTGATGCGTAGCAGAACCTGGTGCGGTTGTTCGATCACTTCTTCTATTGGCCCCAGGTCTCCTTCATCACTGATCAATTGAAAACCCAATAAAGATATCGGTGCGGTTTTGCCGGCAAGTTTTCTGAAATCCTCATCCAGCAGCCATACATTCTTTGTGCTTAAACGGTTCGCCGATTCGCGTGTATCAATACTTTCCAGCTTCACATAGGTTTCTTCCGCATCCTTTGCTTTGGAGGTTTCAACAAAATAAGGCAGGTACGACCCTTTGTTCTCTTCCACAAAAATGGCCTCAATATCTTTCAGGATGGTCTTTTTCCCCAATGCATGTTTTAATATCACTTCTCCCTTCAAACCAAAAGAGGCAACTATTTTTCCTATGTTGATGTAATCATTCATGAGAGTGCAATTTACGCATCAGCAGTGATTGTGTCCGCACAATCACCGGCAAGGAAGGCTCACGAAGGATGTGAGACACATCCATAGCAAAATAAAAAAGCCCGAAACAAAATTTCGGGCTTTGATCTGGAATATTGTAAGTCATTCCTAAGCTTCAGCTGCTTCTTCTGCAGATCCTTCAGATGCCGCTTGCTTTGTTTCCACTTTTTTTACAACCGGAACATAAGCTTTCTTGGCTCTTTGGGTTTTTCTATGCTCGTCAGAACGACGGGTAATGTTGGCTTCGTGTTCACTATGCCAGGTCTGGAACTTGGTCATAGCAGCAGTTTCATCAAACAATCCCAGTTTTACACCTCTTAACAGGTGCTTCAGGTACAATACTCCCTTGAAAGAGAGAATTCGGCGCACAGTATCGGTGGGTTGAGCACCTTTGTTTAACCATTCAAGGGCTTTTTGACGATCCAGTTGAATGGTTGCTGGTACTGTAAGCGGGTTGTAAGTTCCAACCTTCTGGATGAACTTACCATCTCGTGGAGCACGGGCGTCGGCCACTACGATAAAGTAGAATGGACGTTTTTTACTACCGTGTCTCTGTAGTCTCATTTTGACTGCCATGTTAAATAGAAATTTAAAGGCGTTAAGAAATCAGGTTTAGTCCGGCTAAGAATAACCGGGCGACAAATGTAATATGAAAACTTTTTTCCGCCAAGTTTGATTGTAAAGGAATTGTTAACCCGGTTATAAGGTTTACTGGCACCTAACGTATTAAAACAAAAGTACCGTTATAGATCTTTTTCTCGCCTGCGGAATCCCTGCATTCCATTATCCATACATATGTGCCGGAAGATTGTTGCATGCTTTTCCATTTTCCGTTCCACCCTTCTCCGGCTGTGCGGGTTTCAAATAATACCTGCCCCCACCTGTTGTATATCCTGAAAGTAAAAGATTGTGTACCCAAACTAACGGTAGGCTTTAATACATCATTGACCCCATCGCCGTTAGGAGTAAATGCTGAAGGAACATATATCGTATCGCAGTTGGCGCCAAATGAATTTTGCTGTTTGATGATTATAGCCAATGAATCAACCGGACAATTGGTTGCCGTAAATATTCTCGCAATATAATTGCCGGCAGCCAACTGCACCTGCTGGCCGGTGATATACCTTGTACCATTTAGATCGAATTGATATGGTGAACCGGGGCCCGACATACTTAACCGCACTTTTCCGGGTTGGCCCTGCCAGCATTCAGCGTTGATAATGTTTGTCTGAACAAGCGGTTTTACAGCAACAAAAGCAGGAATTGTATCAGTCATATCCCATACACAACCATTTGCATCTTTTATTTTAAAAGGATAGATGCCGGCTGCTAGGCCCGTAAAATTTGTAACCGATGAATAATCACCGGCATTGAAACTCACCGAAAAAGGTTTCAGTATATTGGAAATATGTATGGAAGAAGTGCCTGTATTTCCGGTACAATCCGGGCTTTCATTTGTAAAGCTTACGAGCGGTGGCGATGAAGTATTACCCGGTACTGTAATGGTAGTGTCAAATACACAGGATCCATTCATGATCTGCAGAAAATGCGGCCCGGCAGGAATGTTTGAAAAATTATCTACTGCCGCAAAATTGCCGCCATCAAGTTTGGCACCCGTTACGTTGGCGGATGGTAAATAAACGAGTTTGACCGTTCCTCCAGCAGTACAGGTTGGCGGTGTGATAGTAATACTGCTGATGGGAAGCGTTGGCGAGAAGGACTGTATCGCGAAACCTGTGTCCAGCAAACATGTATTCCGGTCAGTTACTTTTAATATGTGTGCACCTGTGGACAGGCCATTAAAAGAAGGCGACACCTGGGAAATTGTATTATCCAATAAAAAAACAAAGGGTTCAGTTCCTGTGATCTTCTGCACAAACAATGAGCCTTTTTTTGCTTCGCAGGTATCGGGTGTACTGATTAGGTTAACTGAAATTTCATCAACCGTTTTTACGGTTACAACCGTATCCTTTGTGCAGCCATCGGTACTGCTGATATGTATCGCATAGGTTCCTCCGGCAAGTGCAGGAAAATTTCCGTCACCATTGGTGGTAGTATTATTGAGTGTATACTGCAATGTTACATTTGCCGTAGCACTTGCTGCATTGATGTTGATGCTTCCTTTTCCGTTTATGCCACATTGTTGTTTGATATCGATACTGCTAACCGTAATTCCCTGCGTAATCCCCGATTCGGTGATACTTGCTGCATCATTAACGATAAACGGCAGTATACAATAAGTATTCAGTATGGTTCTATTCTCAAGATCAAATTCTACCACTTTACTTGTTGTGGAAGATTCCAGCGCATATACTTTATTGGTATTACAGTCAACCGGCAAACTGAACAACCCATAAAAAGCTCGTCCCGGCGTTGGCATGATCAAAGTATCGGTAACCGGTTGTGCGTGCAGGTCTATTTCAACAATACCTTCCACGGCTGCCATCAGCAATTTATCCTTGTAAAAAACAAGATCGCCCGCAGAAAGATAAGAGAGCTTCGCAAGCGTAACACTGGTGCCTGTGTGAGGGTCATATTTGACAAGATCAAATCCATATTGCCAATACAGCATTCCATCACCGTCAACCGTTAATGCATTGGAAGGAACATTCAGCAAAAATTTGCAGGGAGAAGGATTATTAAGAACAGCACGGTAAAGCCCGCCATTCGATGTATAATAAAGCGTGTCTTTAAAAAGGGCAATGGAAAAAAATTGTGCGGTACAGTTGTTAGGCAAACTCACCTGCTGGGTAACACAGTTTCCTGATGTAAGATCAAGCGAGTATAGTTTTCCGCTTGACTCTGCGAGTAATATTTTCTGGCCGGAAACATTTACAAAGAACAATGCCGTTATAAATAATACAACCAGTTTTTTCAGGACATCCCACTTCATAATGTGTGGTTATGACATTTAAAAGCAATCTTATCTTCTCATTCCGGGTATTTTCCCCATCGGCATATTATTCATCTGTTTCATCATCTGTTTCATCTGTTCAAACTGTTTCATAAAAGCATTTACTTCGGCCATATCTTTCCCGCTTCCTTTGGCGATGCGTTGTTTGCGCGATGGCGTTAATGAGTCGGGATTTGATCTTTCAAATGGTGTCATTGAACTGATCATTGCTTCAATGCCTTTGAATGCATCATCCTTGATATCGATATCCTTCATGGCTTTGCCAACACCCGGTATCATGCCCATCAGGTCTTTCAGGTTACCCATTTTTTTGATCTGCTGCAACTGATCCATAAAATCCTGGAAATCGAACTGGTTCTTGCGGATCTTTTTTTCCAGGCGCTTTGCTTCTACTTCATCATATTGCGCCTGCGCTTTTTCAACAAGGCTTGTAATATCACCCATCCCCAATATGCGTTGCGCCATACGGTCTGGATAAAACACATCCAGCGTATCCATCTTCTCGCCACTGCTTACAAATTTGATCGGTTTGTTAACCGTGTATTTAATGGATAAGGCAGCGCCGCCTCTTGTATCGCCATCTAATTTTGTGAGAACCACACCGGTAAAATCAAGACGGTCATTAAACGCTTTGGCAGTGTTCACTGCATCCTGCCCCGTCATCGAATCCACTACAAATAATATTTCTGCAGGGTTGACCGCTTTTTTAATATTGGCCACTTCCGTCATCATCGTTTCATCAACAGCCAAGCGGCCGGCGGTATCGATGATGATCACATTTTTATTTTTTGATCTGGCTTCTTTGACCGCATTCAATGCAATGGACACTGCATCATTATTTTCGCGTTCGCTGTATACGTCCACGCCAACCTGTTCGGCCAATATAGTTAACTGATCGATCGCTGCGGGCCGATAGATATCAGCCGCCACCAATAAAACAGATTTCGCTTTTTTTGTTTTCAGGTAATTGGCAAGCTTGCCGGTAAATGTTGTTTTACCACTTCCCTGCAAACCCGCTACCAGTATGATCGCCGGGTTGCCGGTGATGTTGAACTGCGCTTCGGTGCCACCCATCAATTCAGTTAGCTCGTCTTGCACGATCTTTACCATTAACTGGCCGGGGCTGATCGCATTAATTACTTTTTCGCCGGTAGCTTTCTCTTTTACTTTATCCGTAAATTCTTTGGCGATCTTAAAGTTCACATCGGCATCGATCAATGCGCGGCGGATATCTTTTACCGTATTGGCAATATTGAGTTCGTTGATGCGCGCTTCGCCTTTGAGGTTCTTGAACGCCGATTCTAATTTTTCACTGAGAGAGTTAAACATGGATCACAGATTTCTTGATAGTATCACAAATAAAAATGAATACGGGTACTTTTCATTTTGGGTTGCAAATATAACTGAAAGAAAATTGCCACAGAATACACAGAAGGCACAGACCATTCTGTGTTATTCTGTGCCTTCTGTGGCAAAAAATTTCCGGTTTGAAGTTTAGCCGAGATAAAAACGCAGGTGTTTAGAACGGTTAGTACTTCGCAATTTTGTGATCGCTTTATCTTTTATCTGCCGCACTCTTTCTCTTGTTAAATGAAACCGTGCGCCGATGTCTTCGAGGCTGAGCGGATGGTCAACGCCTATTCCGAAGAAATAACAAACCACTTCTTTTTGCCTTTCTGTTAAAGTACGCAGGCTGCGTTCTATCTCCATTCGCAATGATTCGTGATGTACGAGGTTTTCATCTGTTCTTTCTGCATTGGGATTTTCCATGAGATCGAGCAGGGTACCGTCTTCCCCGTCAGACAAAGGGGTATCCATACTTATATGCCTGAAGCCAACACTCATGGTGGCGGTTACTTCTTCAATACCGATCTCTAAAATTTCGGCAAGTTCTTCGGGTGTGGGTTCACGTTCAAATTCCTGTTCCAGTTGCTGGTATGCTTTGCTGATGCGGTTAGTAAGCCCAACTTTATTCAATGGTAAACGCACAATACGGCTTTGTTCTGCGAGGGATTGCAAAATACTCTGGCGTATCCACCATACGGCATAAGAAATAAATTTAAACCCGCGCGTTTCATCAAAACGCAGAGCGGCTTTGATCAACCCGAGATTCCCTTCATTGATCAGGTCGGGTAAGGTGAGGCCCTGGTTCTGGTATTGTTTGGCAACCGATACCACAAAACGCAGGTTGGCTTTGATGAGCCTGTCTAACGAACATTGGTCGCCCTCGCGTATACGCATGGCCAGTTTTACTTCTTCTTCTGGAGAGATCAGGTCAACCTTGCCTATTTCCTGCAGATATTTCTCAAGGCTTTGAGATTCACGATTGGTAATAGACTTCGTTATTTTGAGTTGGCGCATACTCATAATAAACAGGTTTTGATTGTATGTTAGTATTGGTAAATAAACCCGGGTTACAAAGGTTGAGCGAACAAAACACTACGCCACATAGTTCGGTTGTGTAGCAATTTAACAAATTTCCAAAACTTATCAAAAAAAATATCTTTTTACAAAGAACTGAAAAACAGTGCTTTAGGGCAGATGTTTTTGTAAAACAACTATTTGCCTCATTTAATCAATCGCCATTACCAAAAAAACATTTGGAAGCGATGGATTATTTAATATTATTGCAGCTCTACGATGAATTGTAGGTTAAAGAGATTGTAATGAGTAAGAAACAACTATTTACGTTGGAGTTTCCGGTCAGATGTTCACCAACTATTTTGTTCGAATTTTTAGCTACTCCCGCAGGTTTACAGGAATGGTTTGCTGATAAAGTAGATGAATGGGAAAACGTGTACAGTTTTTCATGGGGCGGCGGTGTACCCGATAAAGCGGAAGTATTGGATAAAGAAGAAGATAAATTTATCAGGTTCCATTGGCTGCACAGTGAAAAAAATGAATACTTCGAGTTCCGCATTGAAAAAACAGAGATCTCCAATCAAACTATCCTGGTGGTAAAAGATTTTGCTGAAAAGAATGAGATCAAGGATCAGAGCCAGTTATGGCAGTACCAGTTAAAAGACCTGTTTCACAGGCTGGGCGGCGCATAGTATTTCACACTGCGCCAAGCATCTTTAATATTTCACGGTAATTTTCTTCAAAAAATACGGGCAAGCCGTCCCATTCATGTAATGGGATCTTTTTTGCGATCTTAAGAAAAGGTAATTGTAAAAAGGATCTTTCTTTCCGGTTTTCAATCGGCTGATAATTGTCTTCCTCAAAATGATGTTGCCACGGATCATCATTTGTTCCGATGAACCATTCACCGGTCTTTTTATCCGAATCAAAATATTTTTGAATGGGGCCTGCATATCTTTCCTGGTAGCTGCCGGACAACTGCAGCGTGATACTGCAGAATTTTCCCCACCAGAAAAAACTCCTGATCGCGAAGCAATCAGTTGAAGTAAAATGACGCGGATGATCCAATATCACCCAGGGCAACCCTTCATATTGTTCGCCCTTCGCTATTTTGGGTGAACGGAAATCAGCCTGTTGCCACACCAGGGTGGGATATTTTTCCAATTCATTTTTATACACTTCACTCAGCTGGCCAAAAAGCGTATACACTTTGCGGATCACGCCGTTCTTTGTTAAAATCCAACCGGCATCTGTTACCAGTTCCAGTTCCTTTGGCGAAAGCGTTACTTTTGCGGGGCTCATCAGACAATATTAAGAAAGGACAAAGTGATAAAAAAACTTGATATACTCATCATCCGTTCGTTTATCGGTCCCTTTATTGCTGCATTCTGCATTTCATTGTTTGTAATAACCATGCAGTTCTTCTGGTTATACATTGATGACCTTATCGGGAAGGGCCTTGATACTTTTACCATTTTAAAACTGATCGGGCTTGTGAGCCTGGTAGATGTTCCGATGGCGCTGCCATTGGCTTTACTGTTTGCATCCATTATGACCTTTGGCAATCTTGGCGAATCTTTTGAACTCGTTGCCATTAAAGCGGCCGGTATACCATTGCTGCGTTTTATGCGGCCATTAACAGTGATCGCCATTTTTATGAGTGGCCTGGCCTTTCTGTTTGCAAATAATATCATTCCCGTTTCACAAAAAAAATTATCGGCATTAAAATATGATATCATTGTTGCCAAGCCTGCCTTTGATATTAAGGAAGGTGTGTTTTTCGATAAGATGGAAGGTTATGTGATCAAACTGGGCAAGAAAGAAAAGAACGACAGCGTAATTCAGAATGTGATCATTTTTGAAAAAAAGAACGGGCTGCAGGATAATATGCTGATGGCTGAAAGCGGCGTGATGCGGATCAGTAAAGACAAACGCTTTCTTGAATTCATCTTACACAACGGCTGGCGTTATGAAGAAAAAGGCGGCCGCTCAACGATCAATACTGATTTTACGCGTATGGGATTTCGTGAATATAAAAAAATGTTCGACCTGAAAAGTTTTCAGTTAAAACAATCGGGCG
This sequence comes from Bacteroidota bacterium, assembly GCA_013289065.1. Taxonomy (GTDB): domain Bacteria; phylum Bacteroidota; class Bacteroidia; order Chitinophagales; family Chitinophagaceae; genus Sediminibacterium. The sequence continues at coordinate 27,070 of JABDAP010000008.1, forward strand.
ACAGTTCTTTTTATGATCCCAAAATGCTTAGCCTGCGGCAGCTTAACAGCACGATAGATTCGCTGGAGAATTTAGACAGTTTCTATTATAGAAAATCTATAAGGGATATCTCTCCCTACCTGAGATTTTCGCATTATCTCGATACCGGCTGGGCAGTGATTGCGGCAGACTCTATAAAAAAAGTAAAAAAGTTCGATGAACTGATCGCAGACAGCATCAAGCAAAATGTATATGATGCTGCCGCGGGCCAGGTTTCAAGTGCAAAAAATAATATCGCCGTGCTGGCAACTGATTATCTGGAAAAAACAAAATCGTTGCGTTTACATGCGATCGAATGGCACAGGAAGTTTACCCTGTCGGTTGCCTGTCTCGTCCTGTTCCTGATCGGTGCGCCATTGGGTTCTATTATACGAAGGGGCGGATTGGGTACGCCATTGGTTTTTGCCATTATCTTTTTTGTGACCTTTTATCTTTTCAACACTTTTGGTGAAAAATTTGTAAAGGCCGACCAGGCAAGCCCGTTTGTGGGTATGTGGATGTCTACTTTTATACTTACCCCGATCGCTGTTTTCCTTATTTATAAAGCCATGCGGGATTCGCAGTTATTTAACCAGGAATTCTATTACAGATCATTCAAACAGTTGCGGAGTTTTTTGGCTAATTTTAGGTTCACTAAAAAATCATCTTAAAACCATTTATTTATGTCAACGCATAATTCAGGCCGCCGCAGGTTCATTAAAACTACCGGCATCGCCGCAGCAGGTATCAGTATTGCAGGATTGCCGTCGGTATTACATGCAGGAACGGTTACTGCTGGCAATACATTTACACAACAGCCTTTGCCTTATAGTTACACTGCACTCGAACCGGTGATCGATGCAATGACGATGGAAATACATTACAGTAAACATGCAAGCGCTTATGCAAAAAATTTAGCTGAAGCATGTACCGCCGAAAAAGTTGATCCAAACAGTACGCGGCTGGAAGATGTATTGCGTAACATTTCAAAATATTCGCCAAAAATGCGCAACAATGGCGGCGGGCATTATAACCATGAATTATTCTGGCAATGCATGAAACCCGGTACGGCAACCAATCCTTCAGGAGCGCTTGCTTCAGCCATCACTCAAAATTTTGGTTCACTCGATGCATGTAAACTACAGTTTTCAGATGCCGGCAAGAACCGTTTCGGCAGTGGATGGGCATGGCTGATCTTAACCCCTGATAAAAAATTAGTAATTGGTTCAACACCTAACCAGGATAATCCATTGATGGATACAACCGACCTGAAAGGCATGCCATTATTAGGGCTGGATGTTTGGGAACATGCTTACTATCTCAAATATCAAAACAAAAGGCCCGACTATATCACAAACTGGTGGAATGTGGTGAACTGGGATTTTGTGCAGAAGCGTTACGAGACCGCATAGAAATAAGTTAAAAGTGAATAGTTAAAAGTGAATAGTCATTTATTTCACTTTTAACTATTCACTTTTCATTTTAACTGATATACATGAAGACGATAACAAAATGGGTGGATGCATTGGCATTTGATGCAACCGCAGACAGCGGCCACACGGTTCGTATTGATACATCTGTTGAAGGCGGCGGGTTAGGCAGTGGCATGAACCCAAAAAAAATGGTACTCGGCGCATTGAGCGGTTGCAGCGGAATGGATGTGGTGGAGATATTAAAAAAAATGAAAGTTTATTTTACCAAACTGGAAATAGAAGCAGAAGCCGAACAAACAGAAGATCATCCGAAAGTGTATAAGTCGATCAACATGGTTTATAAGATCGATGCCAAACAGGATGATCTTGACAAAGTAAAAAGAGCAATAAGTTTATCGCAGGAAAAATATTGCGGTGTATCTGCCATGCTTGCCAAACATTGTGCGATCAATTATACAATAGAATTAATTTGATCCCGCAAGGCGGGAGAAAATTTGAAAATTTTCATAGCAATCCCATTTTCAAATTTGCACACTTTCAAATTTTCAAATTACATGCATTCTTCCAAACAAAACTTTCGCGTACAATTCTGGATCACGGTACTGAGTGTGGTATTGTTCCTTACCAAGATCATCGCTTATGAGTTTACGCATTCTCTCGCTATTCTTACGGATGCGCTGGAAAGTATTGTGAATGTGATGGCAGGCTTTATCGGGTTGTATAGTTTATATGTGGCCGCCAAACCGCGCGATCTCGATCATCCATACGGACATGGAAAAGCCGAATTCGTTTCAGCCGCAATTGAAGGCGGGCTGATCGTTGGCGCAGGCATCATGATCATTTATGAAACAGTTTTAAATTTTGTACAACACAGCCCGCTTGAAAAACTAAATATTGGTTTGTGGCTGATCGTGATCACTGCTGTGGTAAATTTTATTGCAGGAACTATTTGCATTAATATAGGCAAAAAAAATTCATCGCCAGCATTACAGGCAAGCGGCAAACACTTACAGGTTGACACGTATTCTACTTTAGGCATTATTGCAGGATTGATCATTATACTTTTGACCAATCTGTTTTGGCTCGACAAAGTAATTGCCCTGGGAATGGGCGTGCTGATCATATACAACGGTTATAAAATAATCCGCTCATCGCTTGCCGGTATCATGGATGAAGCCGATATCAAACTGTTGAACCAGTTCATCAAAATACTGAATGAGAACAGGCGCGCCAACTGGATCGATCTTCACAATCTACGTGTGATCAAGTATGGCTCATTATTGCATTTTGATTGCCATCTTACCGTTCCATGGTATTTAAATATCAATGAAGCACATGTTGAGATAGATGAGCTTCATATATTAATTAAAAAGCAGTTTGGCGACGCGAGCGAGTTGTTTGTGCATACAGATGGTTGTCTTCCCACAGGTTGCCCTATCTGTATCAAAACCGATTGCCCGGTACGGCAACATGTTTTTGAAAAAAGGTTGCAATGGACTTTGGAGAATATCATATCGAATGAAAAACATCATTTATAAAATCGTGAGGCGTGAGACGTGAGTAAAAGAAAATCTCACTCACGCCTGACGACTCACGGCTCACGCAAAACCTTTTACAAAATCTTACATAGCACATCATTTCCTTTGTAAATTTGTTTATAATTAAATATCATCAATTATATAATTAATCTCAAAATCAAGATCATGAAGGTTTGGAAAGATTATCAGGAACAAAACAAGGATCGTTTTTTAAACGAATTACTGGAGTTGTTACGCATACCAAGTGTAAGCGCACGCAGCGAGCACAAAGAAGATATGTTGCGTTGTGCTGAAGCAGTTAAAAAAAGATTACTTGAAGCGGGCGCTGATACCGTAACCATTTATCCCACGGCCGGCCATCCGGTTGTGTATGGAGAAAAAATATTTGATGCATCTAAACCAACCATATTGGTATACGGGCATTACGATGTGCAGCCTGCCGATCCGCTGGAACTCTGGAACAGCGGGCCCTTTGAGCCGGTGATCAAAGACGGAAAGATATTTGCACGCGGTTCGTGTGATGACAAGGGCCAGTTCTATATGCATGTAAAAGCATTGGAAACTATGACAAAAACAAACACCCTGCAGGCCAACGTTAAATTTATCATTGAAGGGGAAGAAGAAGTGGGAAGCCCTAACCTCGCCACATTTGTAAAAGCAAATAAAGAATTACTAAAAGCCGATGTGATACTGATCAGCGATACTTCTATGTTAAGTATTGATACGCCTTCTATTGATATCGGCGTTCGCGGATTGAGTTATATTGAAGTGGAAGTAACCGGGCCTAACCGCGACCTGCACAGCGGTGTATATGGCGGCGCTGTTGCAAACCCGATCACGATGCTGGCAAAAATGATTGCGGGTTGCCATGATGAAAATAATCATATCACTATCCCCGGTTTTTATGATGATGTGGTAAATGCAACCGATGAAGAAAGAAAAAAAATGGCGCAGGCGCCTTATGATGAAAATGCATATAAAAAAGACCTGGGTGTAACCGATCTCTGGGGCGAAAAAAATTACACAACCAATGAAAGAACCGGGATCCGCCCAACACTTGAAGTAAATGGGATCTGGGGTGGATATACTGGCGAAGGCGCAAAAACGGTTTTGCCATCAAAAGCTTTTGCAAAAATTTCGTGCAGGCTCGTACCGGATCAATCCTCAACCAGGATCACAGAAAAAATACTGAATTATTTTAAAAGTATTGCACCGGCCGGCGTAACGGTAAAAGCAGCAGAGCATCATGGCGGTGAGCCGTATATGACACCAATTGATTCCGATGCATACAAAGCGGCAGCCAAAGCCATTCACGCAACTTTTGGAAAAGACCCGATACCTGTTCGCGGTGGCGGAAGCATTCCTATCTGTGCATTGTTTGAAAAAGAACTGGGATTGAAGATCGTGTTCATGGGATTTGGATTAGATAGCGACAACCTTCACAGCCCGAATGAAAAATTTGATCTCGTTAATTTTTATAAAGGCATTGAAACGATCCCATACTTTCATCGGTTTTATACAGAAATGAAAAGTTCATAGTTTATAGACCATAGTCCATGGACCATGGTCAATGGACTATTATTCTTATCATGGCAGACGCAAAAGAAAAATTACGCATCGATAAATATCTCTGGGCCATCCGTTTATTTAAAACAAGAAGCCAGGCGGGTGATGCATGTGATAAAGGCAAAGTAAAAATGAAAGGCGATGCAGTGAAAGCTTCACGCATTGTAAACATCGGCGATGAGTATGATGTAAAAACCGAATCCCGCAAATGGGTGATACGGGTTACCGGCCTTTTACACAGCCGCGTTCAATATGCAGAAGCCATAAAATATTATATGGATATTACGCCCGCCGAAGAACTGGATCGTATTAAATTTGATGCGGCAACTTTTCAAACAGGTAAACGCATGAGTAAAATAGGCCGGCCTACAAAAAGAGAAAGGCGAGACCTGGGTGGTTTTATGGAACAATAAAAAATAGTTAGTATGAAAAATAAATTACTGCTGCTGTTTATTGTAACGATGTTCTTAACAGCTGTCAAAACTTATGCTCAGGATACCAAAGATTCAGTGGCCGCTGTTGCGAATCCTGAAAAAAGGGCTGAGTTCAAAGGAGGCCTGAACGCGTGGTCAAAATTTCTGGAAACAAATCTCGACAGGAACCTGTTAACCCGGCAAGGCGCACCAGGCGGGCGTTACACGGTGATCGGTAATTTCCTGATTGATTCTGAAGGAGCCATTCATGACATACAAATTGAAAGAGATCCGGGTTATGGCACAGCTGCAGAATTTACACGCATACTGAAACTCAGCAGCAAAAATTGGTCACCTGCTTTTGATAAAGGCAAACCGGTTCCATACCGTCACAAACAATCGCTGACATTTGTGAATTGATTAAAATAGGATGAAAAAAACAGCTGCATTCCTGATCGTATTATTTTCTTTCACCGGCATTCAGGCGCAGGATAATAATACGCCTGCATTTTTTCCGGGTGGAGATACTGCTTGGCAACAATACCTCGATACAGGTTTTCATGTAAAACTGATGTCTTCGCAAATGACACAAAAAGAAAAAGATAGGTTTGGCAGCACACAACGCGTAGTGTATACTTTTAATGTGCTGGCAGATGGAACGATCGGGCTGATCAATATTGAAGGGCAGATAAGCCAGCCCGTTAGAAATGAGATCTACCGTGTATTGAGATCTTCTCCAAAATGGATCCCCGCCACATTAAACGGCAAAGCTTCTACTTATCGGAAACGGCAGGTCTCCACTTTTGTATTTAATTAAATGGCGTATGAAAATCTTTTCTTTGATCATAGCTTCTTTAATTTTTTTTACCGGCTTTTCGCAGGAAAAGAAAGATAGCACAGAGGTGATGCAAAGCATAGCACATCCTGAACATCCTGCTGAGTTTCCGGGCGGTAATGCGCAATGGATAAAATACCTGGAGAGAAATATGAACCGGGAGATCGCACATAAATATCTTAGCATACCCAAAGGGGAGAAGTTTGTTAAACAAACAGTGCAACTACTTTTCGAGATAGGCACGGAAGGGCAGACCATGCATATTGTTGTAGAGAACCTGGCAGATATTCATCCCGCAATAGCAAAGGAAGCAGTACGCATCATTACCGAAAGCCCTAAATGGAAACCTGCTTCACAGGATGGAAAACCGGTCACTGATCAACGCAGGCAAAAGCTGAGTTTTATGTGGAGCAATAGCTTTTGATTTTTTTTCAGCACTTTTACAGCATGCAGATCGATATCATCACGGTAGTTCCTGAATTATTAGAGAGCCCTTTCAATCACAGCATCATGAAACGTGCAAAGGAAAAAGGATTGCTCAATGTAAACCTGTATAATCTGCGCAGGTGGGCCATTAATAAACATATGCAGGTTGACGATTATCAATTCGGTGGCGGCGCAGGAATGGTAATGATGCCCGAACCTTTAGCCAATGCTATCGATGAATTACAACAGGCAAAAAAGTATGATGAAATTATTTTTATGACGCCTGACGGAGAATCATTCAATCAAAAAACGGCAAACAGTTTATCACTCAAAGAAAATATACTGATCATCTGCGGCCATTACAAAGGCATTGATGAACGCATCCGGCAGAAATATATTACCAGAGAAATTTCCATCGGCGATTATGTATTAAGTGGCGGCGAACTGGCTGCTGCAGTAGTGGTTGATGCGATCGGCCGTTTATTACCCGGTGTATTGAATGATGAAACTTCTGCGCTGTTTGATTCGTTCCAGGATAATTTACTCGCACCGCCGGTATATACGCGCCCCGCAGATTTTCGTGGCAATAAGGTACCCGATGTGCTCTTACAGGGCGATCCGAAAAAAGTAGAAGAATGGCGGCATGAACAATCATTGCTCAGGACAAAAGAGCGGAGGCCGGATCTGTTAGATGAGGAATAAAAAGTTAAACCAGGTTAAAAAAGTTAAAAGGGTTAAAAAGGCCGGTATAATACCAAACCTTTTTAACCCTTTTAACCAGTTTAACTTTTTTAACCTCGCCTAACTACTTAACATGGTACCATTTTTCTTCCAACCCTTCATTAACGTTTACTGTAGTGTTTTCCACTTCAGATTCAACCGGGCCGAAAGACAGTGTGTATTTTAACGGAAACTGTACGCCTTTTACTTCTTTATTTTCTTTTACAATAATAACTGCTTTGGTATTTTTTCCAAAGTTGCTGCCGAATGCTTTGATCATGGGGCCAAAGCCAGTAAGGTTAAGCGCCATATCGCCTGTTGCTTCCACTTCTTTTACCAATGATGTTTGCTGATCGATATAATACGTTATTACCTGTCCCGTTTTCAAAGTCATTTTTATTTTATAGCAGGGAACTTTATTTACTTTATCTGTTCCTACTAATTGCGCGGTATGCCCTTTTGCTGCAGAATTTACGAGCTCAGGAAACGGCCCTTCCGAATCAAGTTCATATGTTTCGGCAGTAAGTTCTTCCGGTTTTAATTTTGTAATGGTTGGCACACTGTTCGGGCCACCTGGCCCGCCGGGGCCGCCGCCAAAATCGCCACCGCCGCCGCGTCCTCCACCACCACCGCCAAAACCACGCACAGCGGCAACATATATATATCCGGCTGTGTCGGTAATAATGGTAAAGCTATCTCCCATACCCATCACGCCTCCGATCTGCCTGCGAAAAAGTTTTCCTTTTTCACGAACCAATGTTAATGGCAGCTCAATGTTCGAACCCATCATTCCCATTTTAAGCGTGCCTATTACTTCCAGTTGTTTAATGGCCTGTAATTTGTCGCGGCCGCCCGAAGCGGTTTCGTATTTGGCGAGGATCTCTTCAGCAGTCTGCGACTTTGCAGTAAAAGCGGTTGCTAATAAAAACAAACCGGCGAATATTTTTTTCATATACTTACTTTCGTTGTTGATTTAATTGATCAAATGTAATTGCTTAACGCGGTTCATTTGCACGCTGCCAACTAAATTAAACATCATTTAAGAAATTATATGCATAGAAGTTCATTCAGTATTACGGGCGATCTTGTTGATGTTTGGACGAAAACCATCTATCCTGCTGAGATATCTGTTGAAAACGGAATGATCGCGTCAATTAAAAAAATCGGTGACGGGGCTTCCGCAATCGGCAAATTTATTCTGCCTGGTTTTGTAGACAGCCATGCTCATATAGAGAGCAGTATGCTTATCCCCAGTGAGTTTGCGCGTTTGGCCGTTTTACATGGAACCGTTGGTACTGTCAGCGATCCGCATGAGATCGCCAATGTATGCGGTATGGAAGGCGTTGAATTCATGATCGCCAATGGAAAAGAAGTTCCGTTCAAATTTAATTTCGGCGCGCCCAGTTGTGTGCCGGCAACTGTTTTTGAAACGGCTGGCGCTGCATTGAACAGCGATGATGTAAAAAAATTACTGGCAAAAGACGAGATCAAATACCTGAGCGAGATGATGAATTTTCCAGGTGTTCTTTTCAAGGATGAAGAAGTGATGAAAAAAATTGCCGCCTCACACGCAGCCGGCAAACCGGTTGATGGACATGCACCCGGATTACGCGGCGATAAAGCCAAACAATATATTGAAGCAGGCATTTCTACCGATCATGAATGTTTTACAGCAGAGGAAGCGGTAGATAAATTACAACATGGCATGAAGATCCTGATACGTGAAGGAAGCGCCGCCAAAAATTTTGAAGCGCTGATCGAATTGCTCGAGGATTATCCAAAGATGATCATGTTCTGTAGTGATGATAAACATCCAGACAGTTTGGTCGCGGGGCACATCAATCAACTCTGTGCAAGAGCAATAGCGAAGGGACATGATATTTTTAATGTGTTGCGTGCGGCCTGTGTAAATCCTGTACTGCATTATAAATTAGATATCGGTTTATTAAGAGAAGGCGATGCGGCAGATTTTATTATTGCTGAAGATCTCATCAGCTTTAAAATATTGCAGACATATATTGACGGAGAACTGGTTGCTGAAAACGGAACGTCCTTTATTAAATCCGTTGCATCAAAACCCATCAACCAATTTGATTGCAAGGAAATACATCCGGATGATGTAAAAATAAAAGTAACAGACTATCCCGTAACTGATGGAAAGATCCCGGTAATAGAAGCATTGGATGGACAATTAATTACCAACCGCCTGCAATTAACCGGCAAAGAGGTCAATGGCGAATGGGCGAGTGATCTGGAACAGGATATGTTGAAAATGGTAGTGGTTAACCGCTATCATCATGCGCTGGTTGCAAAATGTTTTATTAAGAATTTTGGTTTCAAAGAAGGTGCGATCGCTTCATCGGTGGCGCATGATAGTCATAATATTGTTGCCGTTGGCGTGGATGATGAAAGTTTAGTAAGGGCCATTAACCTCGTGATAAAAGAAAAAGGTGGTGTAAGCTGTTGCAATAAAAAAGAAGAAAAAGTTTTGCCGCTACCCGTTGCCGGTTTAATGAGCGTCGGTGACGGATACAAAGTTGCCGAAGCATATACAGCTATCGATGCCATGGCAAAATCATTGGGCTCATCTTTAGCGGCGCCCTTTATGACATTGAGTTTTATGGCGCTGCTTGTTATACCACATTTGAAATTAAGTGATAAGGGTTTGTTTGATGGAGATGCGTTTTCGTTTGTGTGATTTTGTTTCTGCGATCTTTTTTACAGCAGAGGCGCGGAGTTTTATTTTAATTCTCCGGTTGCCTTTGTAACGATCACCGCCACACTATCGGTTCCTTTTGGTGCAAAATACCTGGTTTTGAATTTTATCGTTTTACCGGGTGCGATGTTTTCATAAACTGTTTCAATTCCTTCATCCAGCTTAACCGCTGTTTTACTGAAAAAAGAAAGTTTGATCTCAACATCTTTATACCAGCAAACCGTGGCATTGTTGGTGATATTGCCGATCACTACTGTTTGCCCGATCAGGTTCTTGCGATGGCGGCCGGTTACAGATAAAAATTTGGCAGGATTTTTTTTCTCTTTATCAGCCAGTGTTTCTTTTACTTTTTCGTACGTTGCCGTATCAAATTTTTTATCTTTCTTATCATCATTACAGGCAAAAAAGGTTGTTGCGAGCAGCAGGATAAAAGCGGTCTTTTTCATAATTCAGATTTCGGGCATTAAAGAAAAGCAATATCAGGCAATGCAGCCGTTAAAAAAAGGTTATCGGTCCGTATAAAAGCCATTTCCAGTATCAAAACATAAATTTTCAATTATAACCGATAGAATTTAGTTTTGAAGCATTATACCCCACCGCAATCCTGAGACCATGATTATTAATTTAAGCGAGCAACACAGCCTGGTAAGTAACTGGGTGTCTGAATTAAGAGATGTGAATGTGCAGGGCGACCGTTTACGCTTCAGGCGCAACCTTGAGCGCATTGGTGAGGTTGCGGCTTATGAGATCAGCCGTTTGTTACCATGGAGATCCGTTGAAATACCCACCCCGCTTGGAACGCATGACAGTAAGGTACTCGAATCGCAGCCTATATTGGCAACCATTCTTCGTGCCGGTTTGCCATTGCATAATGGCATGCTGAATTATTTTGACAAAGCGGATAATGCATTTGTTTCAGCTTACCGCAAACACCACCGCGATGGCAGTTTTGAAATAAATCTTGAATACATGAGCTGCCCGGTGCTCGATGACCGTATCATTATTATCAGCGACCCGATGCTGGCCACAGGCGCATCCATTGTAAAAACCATCCAGTACATGAAAGGAGAAGGGTCTCCCAAAGACATACACGTGGTGGTAGCGATCGCATGTACCGTGGGTATTGAATTTATTAAAAGAGAATGCGGCGATGATATAAAAATATGGTGCGGCGATATTGATGATGAATTAACTGCCAAAGGTTATATCGTTCCCGGGCTTGGCGATGCAGGCGATCTTGCTTTCGGTACCAAAATGCAGGCATAACACTTTTTTATCCATATCCTCTTTCATACGATTCGTTAACACAGCTATAATATTTGGTAATGATCCCATCTACATCGGCAGATTTGCTTAATTTGACTATTCTGTGATTTTATGAGAAAACTGATCTGCATCTGCCTTTCTTGTTTTTTGCTGGGAAATATCTCGGCACAGGATCCGCATTACTCACAGTTTTTTTCTTCGCCGCTTACGATCTCTCCGGCATTTATAGGAAAATTTGACGGAACGGTAAGGGTAACCGGCAATTTTAAAAGCCAGTGGCAGGTTATCGACCGGGCTTTTCAGACCTCAACAGCATCGGTTGATTTTCACATCATGCAGAATTATATTTCTTCAGCGGATACCTGGGGCGTTGGCTTTATGGGTTATACCGATAAAAGTGCAAGCGGGGCCGTGAATTTTAATTATGCTTCGGTAGGAACAGCGTTTCACAAAGGTTTGGATGAAGAAGGGTCAGAGCAAATAGGAGCGGGTTTTCAGATCACCTATGCAAACATGCTGATCAACACTTCACAACTGCATTTTGAAGACCAGCTTACAGTGAATGGTTTTACCAATGTCAGTTCAGAAGTCTTCAACAATGCCTCGCTTAATTCAAAATATGTTGACGTTAATGCCGGTTTTCTGTATTCGGGAAGTTCATCCGACAAAAATTATTATTATATCGGCGCCAGCGCTTATCATATAAACAGGCCCAAACAGCAATTTACCGGTGCATTGTATTTATTGCAGCCAAGGGTTACCATCAACTCCGGGGGGTATTTTTCTTTAGGTGAAAGTGCGAACCTGCACCTGAGCGGTTTGTTAAGTACGCAGTCCAGTGTAACTGAAATTATTTTCGGCGGCGCGTTTGAGCGTATGATCGATCAAACCAATAGTCTGTATGCAGGCGGATGGATCCGCCTCAACGATGCTATCATTCCATACCTCGGATTGCAAATGGGCGATCTGCGTTTTGGTGCTACATATGATATCAACACGAGCAGTTTAAAAGCCGCAACCAACCTGCGCGGCGGATTGGAAGTATCTCTCATCTACCAGAGGATACCGAGCACCACAAGAGGAATAAAATGCCCTAAATTCTGATCGCAGATTGAGCAGATCCTTTATAGATTTTTTTATTTACCCGGCTGCAGGTTCGTTATTGAACTTTGTTGCGTCGCACACTTGTACGGCATCCCGTTATTCGGCAAACATATTAGCGCATTATAAATAAGGTTATCACAAATTGTGATAACCTTATTTATAATGTATCTTTTATGAAGCCGATCCTTTCACGTGGGGCCTGTTTTTGATGGATCAATTCCCTGATCGCTTCAAATACTGTTTTGAACTGGGTATCGTATTTTTTTTCGAGTTCGCTTATTTTTTGAGTAAGGTCTTTATTGCTTTCGAGCATTTGCCGCATTTTTACAAATGCGCGCATAATGAGGATATTGATCTTTATTGCACGCTCGCTTTTTAGAACACTTGATAACATCGATACGCCCTGCTCTGTAAACACCATCGGCCTTGCACCGCCCAAACTACTTTTTGATGGTATCACATTTTGTGATACCATTTTTGCAATTTCATTGTTGTTTAATACAAACATGAAGTCTTTGGGAAACATATGACTATTTCTTCTAACCGCCTGTTTTAAAACACGCGTTTCAACATTATACATTTCGGCAAGATCAAAGTCAAACATCACTTTCTGTAACCTGATAAAAAAAATCCGGTTTACCACTTTCGCGGGAAAGCCCTGAATAGATTTACGCATATATAAAATTTAATGCGTCAATCTATGAGAATAGTTTTTTATGTGCAAGCGTGTTAATACTGATTTTTAGCAGGTATATACCGTAGAAACCGCGCCCAGTTCTGATTGTTGGCTATTACTTCATTATGTGCTTTGCTGCTGTACATAAAAACTTTGTTGTTATTGCGTAACAAAGATTCATTTACGGCTTCTTCATCAACGGAGATCATGGGAACATGTAATGAATCAGTCAGTTTACTCATGATCCAATGACTGTTATCAAATGTTCCGCCGTTCTTTGTATAAATATTGATGAACCTGTGTTCCGGAACCGAGAGCCATTCGAGGTAAGCATCATTGCCGCCATACATCGCATCAAATAATATCACTTCATTAACAGGTGTTTTATTAATGATCCGGCTGATCACGCGGTAAGCGCCGCTGTGGCCGGCAAGCGTAATATCATAATCATTAATTTGAAAAGCAGGCATTTTCCTGATCACTTTATTCTCTGCTAATTTTTCGACCACTTCTTTTACCAGCGCCTGGAAAACCTGGGGCTGCTCCAGTTTTCCGCCATAACTGTCGGGCGCATTTTTTGGCCCTTCGGGAAAAACAAAAACCGCGTTTCTTCCTGATGCATCAAACTGGTCAAGCAAATGATATTGTATACAGGCGCTGTCAATATTATTCCCCCAACCATGAAACCAGTAAACCAGATTGATCTTTCCTTTTGCAGAAAAATGTTTGGGTACATAGATGAGTATGCTGCTGTCGCTGTAGTTGGCCAATACATCATAATGTTTGTTATCATAATCATGGCCGTTCTTTCTTGCAGTATCCGGAAACATAGCATTGGCCGATGTGAAGCGGATCAGTTTTCCTTCCTGTGCCATTAGTGACACAGTTAATACAAAACTCAAAACAAGCAACGCAATATTTTTTCTTTTCATTATTTTAATCATTTTAAAAGCAGTCATTACATAATATCGTGTGTCTTCGTGCGCTCTGCGCGTTGTTCCTTTGCGTACTCTTTGGTTAATTCCTACGCTTTAAACCACAAAGGGCACGGAGTTTTGCACAGAGTTTCACAAAGTATTTTAATAGCAGAACACATCAAATATAAACTTCTTCTCAGGATCTCTTACCGCTTATGTAAGGGTTATCTTTCAGAATAAACCGGTAAGGCAACAACGCATCTTCCGCAGCATAATCAACACCAATTCTTGGCGTGGCAATAATTTGCGAAGGCTTTATTTTATAACCATCATCTGCAATAAATAACCGATCGCCCAAAAGATCAATTCCGGTATGTTGTGTATCAATACCCATTGCTTTTGATACGTTTCCCGGCCCGCGTGTTAATGAATGATCCGCTTTTATTTTTTTTGTCCGGAACAACATATGTTCAATACCCGCTAATGGTTCCAGCGCCCTGATCAATGTGGCATGCGGAACATCTTCGATATTACTTACCACATTAAACAAATGATGTATACCATAACACAGGTACACATATGAAACACCGCCGCCTGCATACATGATCTCTGTGCGGTTGGTTCTGCGGCCATTCCATGCATGCGAGGCTTTGTCAACGATACCATTATAGGCTTCTGTTTCAACGATACGGCCCGCGGTGGCCATATTATCAAATGAAGTGACCAGTACTTTTCCTATCAAAGCTTTTGCTACGGTGCAGACATTTTTCTTACGGTAAAATGATAAGGGCAATTTATTGTAATGTCCGGGCGTTATAGCTTTCATAACCCTAAATTTACGAATGTGCTAACTTTGTGCAGCAAAATCCCCTCATTGTGCTGAAAGAAATGATCATTGCCATACAGGCTTATTTCCAGGCCCACCGGTTTATACAAAAACATAAGCTGTGGAAATGGATATTGATACCGGGTATTATTTATACAACCCTGTTCATAATAGGCATGTATTTCTTTATCCATACATCAGGCAATTTTATTGAATGGATGAGTGTAAAAACAGGACTTGGTACATGGCTCAATAAGATCAACAGCAGTTTCCTGGGTTTTCTTTTTATTATGGGCAGCCTCTTACTCTGGCTGATACTTTTATTGTTCTATTTTTCTTTGTTCAAATACATTTTCCTGATCGTTGGCTCGCCGCTGTTTGCTTACCTGAGTGAAAAAACAGAAGCCATTATTGAAGGGAAAGATTTTCCGTTTAGTTTTTCGCAGTTATTAAAAGACATGAAACGCGGTGTTGCTATTGCTGCAAGAAACAGTTTATGGCAAACCGTTTATACGCTTTCCATTCTTTTATTAAGCCTGGTTCCGCTGGCCGGATGGCTTACACCGATACTGGCTGTGCTGGTTGAATGTTATTACTACGGTTTCTCCATGCTCGATTACAGTATGGAACGTCATAAAAGAACACCCGCCGAAAGTATTTTTTTTATCGGCTCACACAAAGGGCTCGCAGTGGGAAATGGCCTGGTGTTTTATATGATGCACCTGGTTCCGGTCATTGGTTGGATATTGGCGCCTGCTTATTCCGTAGTAGCGGCTACATTAAGTATGTACCCGTTGAAGCAAAGTGAAAAATAATTTTTCGATTTATAATCTTGTCTATGCATCCCGGTAAAGTTTATCTCATACCAACTGTTTTATACGATGATGCATTGGAAACCATTCCTGCTTATATATCGGATGCTGTAAAAGACTGCCCGGTTTTTTTTGCAGAAAATGAAAAAACGGCGCGGCGGTTTTTAAAAAAGATCTGGAAAGAAATGGTGATCGATGACCACCAATGGTTCGCGATACATAAAGCAGAGCTGGAAGTGAGAAAACAATTTGTTGATATACTCCGCTCCGGAAAAAACATCGGCATCATCAGCGAAGCGGGTTGTCCCGGTGTGGCTGATCCCGGGCAGATATTGGTTGAAGCGGCACAGGAAATAAACGCAACTATCAAACCTTTGGTGGGGCCGAGTTCTATTCTTTTGGCATTAATGGCATCAGGAATGAACGGGCAACGTTTCCAGTTTCATGGATACCTGCCGATCGATTCAATGGAGAGAAGAAAAAAAATTAAAGAGCTCGAAGGCGAATCGCATAAAAACAACTGTACGCAGATCTTTATTGAAACACCATACCGCAACAATCAACTCATTAAAGATGTTTTGCAGACTGGCAGGGATGAAACAAAGTTTTGTATTGCGGCAGATATTACATCAGCAGCAGAGTCCATACAAACCAAAACCATTAAGCAATGGAAACAGGTGGAAACGGATATTCATAAAAGGCTCGCGATCTTTTTACTGATCGCTGATTGATACGATCTCTATTTGGGTTTGATGATCGTTTCGCCCTGCATTCCCCTCACTTCATAAATACTATCCACAATAAATTTCTGCATACCTCTCCACGGCAATGAACCGAAGTATTGTTTGTAATGAAGGTTTACTTCACGTCCCGGAACTTTGAACAACTGCTCTGCTACCTGTGGATTGATAACGCTGAAAGAAAATTCATTGCTCTGTACATTGGCCTTAAACCCGCTCAGGATTATTTTTCCTTCATAGGTTTTGAAGATGATTCCCTTCTTCTGAAAAATATTCAGTGTACCCGCCTGCGTTCCATCGGCCAGTACAAAATAATAGCGCCAGTAAATAAATATCAGTAATGCAGCAACAATAATTGTTGATATGATCCAGATGGCCTTCTTCATTACAAGCCATATTTATCAACGAGATAGATCAATGCTGCCATATTAACGGCGCCCATCAGCAGTTCGCGTTTGTTTACATATTCAAATACATCGCTTCTTGCATGGTGAATATCGAAGTAACGTTGCTGGTCGGGATTTAATTCGCCAACAGGAATACCGAATGTTCTGTTCAACGGACTAACATCTGCACCACCGCCATCAGCTGTAAATTCAAAAGCTCCATAAGGCGATAACAGCGGCAGCCAGCTTTGCGCTTTGGCCATCTGTTCTTTGGTAACACTCAATGAAAAACCTCTTGGCGTAAACCCGCCGGCATCGCTTTCCAATGCAAACACATGTTTCTCTCCTTTTGCTTTTGCTTCTTCCGCATATTTTGTACCGCCGCGTAAACCGTTCTCTTCATTCGCAAACAAAACAAAACGGATAGTGTGTCTGGGTTTATAACCGATCGCTTTCAGTGCACGCATTATTTCAATCGTATGTACCACGCCGGTGCCATCATCACTCGCGCCTTCATTTACATCCCAGCTATCTAAATGTCCGCCAACGGTGATATACTGGTCGGGAAATTCTGTGCCGGTCAATTCGGCAATCACATTGTGGCCGATCGTATCAGGAAGAAAATGCCCGTTAGTTGTCATCGACATTTTCAAAGTTGATTTTTTACTCATCGCCCATACATCATCCGCATCGCGCGGGCCGACAGCCGTAGCCGGTATCTTCGGAAAAGAATCATTATACGCCATCGCCCCGGTATGCGGATCATTCGCGGCTGATTCGGTAAGCGAGCGGATCATCACACCCACCGCACCATATTTTGCCGCATGGCTCGGGCCCGATCTTCTGTAAATGCCTGTTTGCCCATAAGAGATAAAAGGCTTCACATTCGTTGGGTCAAATCCATGGTTATAAAAAACGATCTTGCCTTTTGCTTCATCTTTTCTTCTATCCAGTTCTGCAAAATCATCCACTGCTAAAACTTCAGCAGTCACTGTTCCGCTGCCAAGCGAATTACCAAGCGCCAATACATCAAGCGCGTGTGAGGTTTTGTTTTTATCTATTTCAATGATCACGGCTTTATCCTGCCCGCCTCTTACCCAATGCGGCACCATGCATTCCTGCAGCCACACTTTATCAGCGCCCTGCTGTTCCATAGTTGTTTTGCCCCATTGAATCGCTTTGGCAAATTGCGGCGAGCCGGCCAAACGTCCACCGATCTGTTTGGTTAGTTGATGAAGCAGGTCGTACGCTTTACCATTGCGTAATATCTCATCGGAAATTTTTTTGATCATGGCTTCATCTGCAGATTGAGCCTTACCCAGAAAAGGCAAAAGCAGCAGTGCGAGAGTTAGTTTTTTCATAGCGATAAAGTTAGCTAATTGTTGTGTTTGAACAAGAGGGATAAACGGAAAAGGGTAAATGAAGAAATAATTGTTACTTGCGGGTAATTCAGTCTGGAGACTGGAGTTAGAAGACTGGAGTAATCATCTCAGTTTTCTAACTCCAGTCTCCAGACTTCTAACCCCAGACTTCTAATTAAGAATTCTATGCGTATAGGGATCGTTTGTTATCCCACCTTTGGTGGCAGTGGTGTTCTCGCAACAGAATTGGGCAAAGCGCTTGCCGATGAAGGGCATCAGGTTCATTTTATTACTTACCAGCAACCCGTCAGGTTAAATGTATTCAATGCGAATATCTTTTATCATGAAGTAAGGGTTCCAACATATCCTTTGTTTGATTATCCGCCTTATGAAGTGGCGCTGGCCAGTACGATGGTAGATGTGATCATTAATTACGACCTCGATCTTTTGCATGTG
>JABDAP010000009.1 GCA_013289065.1 Bacteroidota bacterium
CAAGGCGACCTGTATGTAAAACTTGACCGCGCCGTTAACGGCAAAGGCGTTCTTCTTTTGCATAGCAGCAAAGGCGATGGCAAAGCTGATGTGATAACCGGTTTCGGAAATTATGGAGGAACAGGTATCACCATTAAAAATGGTTATCTCTACGCTTCATCCAACACAGAAGTGTTCCGTTATAAACTGAATGATAAAAATGAAGTGGTTAACCCGGATGCGCCCGAAAAAATCGTTACAGGTTTGGGAACCGGGCAGCACCCGTCAAAATCAGTGGTGCTCGATAATGCGGGCCATATTTATGTGAACCAGGGCGCATATTCAAATTCCTGCCAGGAAGTTGACAGAACATTTGAATCGCCGGGAAAAATGCCTTGCCCGGTATTGAATGATGCAGCAGGGATCTGGCAATACAGTGCAGATAAGTTAAATCAAAAACAGTCTGACGGGATCCGTTATGCAACAGGGTTAAGAAATGTTGTTGGGCTCGACTGGAACCAGCAAACCAATTCACTTTTTGTAATGCAACATGGAAGGGATCAACTGTTTCAAAACTGGCCAAAATATTTTGATTCTTTACAAAGCGCCGAGTTGCCATCTGAGTGTATGTATGAGTTGAAACAGGGATCCAATGCAGGATGGCCTTATATTTTTTATGATCATATCCAGCATAAAAAAATATTAGCGCCTGAATATGGCGGCGATGGCAAAAAAGAAGGTGGCAAAGATGCGATCGACCCGGTTGTTGCATTTCCCGGACATCTCGCGCCGGATGGTTTATTGTTTTATACCGGCAATATGTTCCCCGCCAAATATAAGGATGGTGCATTCGTTGCATTTCATGGATCATGGAATCGTGCGCCGCTTCCGCAGGAAGGGTATTATGTAGTGTTTGTTCCATTTAAGAACGGCAAACCTTCAGGCAAATGGGAAGTATTTGCCAATGGCTTTGCAGGTATCACAGAAATCGTAAATCCAACCGATGCCAAACACCGCCCATGCGGATTGGCACAGGGCCCTGATGGATCATTGTATGTATCAGATGATACAAAGGGAACTATTTATAGAATAATTTATAACGGTAAATAAAATATTGATGAAACAAACGATAGGTTCTATTGTTTTGATAGTGGCTTTGATGAGTTTTCAAACAGCGCCCAAAAAACAAACGCCAACAACAAAACCGGCCGCTGCACCGGTTAACACGATGCAAATTATAATGGACAGAGGCAAAATGGTTTACATGCAGCAATGCCTCGCCTGTCACCAGGCAAATGGCGGCGGCGTACCCAGCATGAATGCGCCATTGGCCGGAGCAAAAGCAGTTGTTGGAAAAGACAAAGCTAAACTGATCACTATTGTATTAAAAGGAATGAAAGGAGTTGATATCGAAGATGAACCCTATAATAATACTATGGCGCCGCATCCCGAATTAACCGATCAGCAGATTTCAGATGTACTCACTTATGTAAGGAACAATTGGAACAACAAAGCATCCGCAGTTACTGTTGCAGAAGTAAAAGCAGTTCGCGTAAAAACCAAATAAACAGCATATGAGCGATGCAACAGCAATGAGCGATGCTTATAACTCGCCCTTCGGAGCCAGTCCCGCCTTGGCGGGAGGGCAGGGGCGGCGGATATTGTTTATCGATAGGGACGGCGTAATACTGCAGGAACCGCCAACCGATTTTCAAATAGATACTATCGATAAAACATCTTTTGTACCCGGCGCCATTACTGCATTATCAAGGATCGCTGCTGAACTGGATTATTACAAAGTGATGGTAACTAACCAGGACGGATTGGGAACAGATGCGTATCCTGAATTTGATTTTCATCCGTATCACGGACTGATGTTACGAACATTAGAAGGCGAAGGATTTGTGTTTGATGAAATGATCATCGATAGAACTTTTGCGAAAGACAACCAGCCAACACGCAAACCGGGAACTGCTTTGCTCAAACATTTTATCGGTAACCCCGATTACGATCTTACCAATTCATTTGTGATCGGCGACAGGTGGAGCGATATTCAACTCGCAAAAAATCTTGGATGCAAAGCCATTTACCTGCGTTCACCATTACACAGTTTAACTGATGAACAGGATTCGGCATTACGCGAAACGATCGCATTGGAAACGGATAAATGGCAGGCGATCTATGAATTTTTAAAACTTGGCCTGCGTAAAGTGGTGCATGATAGAAATACGAATGAAACAAAGATCCATATTGAACTGAATTTAGACGGCAGCGGTAAAACCAATATTTCAACAGGCATGGGATTCTTTGACCACATGCTCGACCAGATCGCGCGTCACGGAAAAATGGATCTTACTATCCTTGCCAAAGGCGACCTGCATATTGATGAACATCACACCATCGAAGACACCGGCATTGCACTCGGCGAAGCATTTGCACAGGCGCTGGTTGATAAAAAAGGAATGGAGCGTTACGGTTTTGCCTTGCCGATGGATGAAGCGGAAGCAAAGGTGTTGATCGATTTTGGGGGCCGCAACTGGATCGTATGGAATGCAGAATTTAAAAGGGAAAAAATAGGCGAGATGCCAACAGAAATGTTTTTCCATTTCTTCAAATCATTCAGCGATGCAGCAAAATGCAATCTCAATATCGAATGCAAAGGCGAAAACGAACACCATAAAATTGAAGCTATTTTTAAAGCATTTGCCAAAGCAATACGCATGGCGGTGAAGAGGGATCCGTTGTCAAATTACTTACCTTCGACGAAAGGAATGCTTTAGTGTAGTCTGGAGTTAGAAGTCTGGAGTCTGAAGTATTTTTAATCCAGACTCCAGACTTCTAACTCCAGACTTTTATTTTATCCTCGTCCACACTTCCGTCCTTCCCAATAAAGAAAATCCGATATAACCCCGCAAACTCAATGTATTTGGGTCCTTCAGCTTCATATAACCTTTGTATTCTTTGCCATTCTGCGGGTCGTATACGCGGCCGCTGTTCCATTCGCCATCATCATAAATAAAATCGCGGAGGATAACCAAACCAAGTAAGGGCTGTGTTTTTAATTTATCATCGGGATTGTTTGCATCAACTTTCGGGTTGCCTTTCGGCCCGTTGGGTTCTTTGAGCGAGACGATCTTCCCAAAATATTTATTGCCTTCTTTATAGATCTGTATCTCGCTCTGCCCTTTTGCAGTGAGCCATACGCCAACAATATCATCAGTTCCGGCAGCCATGGCTACTGTTGACAGAAGGATACCAATAATAAAGACAAAACTTCTTTTCATATATTTTATTTCTGCGCCTCCGCGCCTTTGCGTGCACATTTTTTTCACGCAAAGGCGCGGAGGCGCAGAGAGATTTATTTTGGCGAGTTATTGAAATAGATCACACCATTCTTGATCACCAATGCAGTCTTGCGGATATCAGAAATATTTTCCGCAGGGTTACCGTCAACAGCGATCACATCTGCATACAAACCTTTTTTGATCCTGCCGATCCTGTCGCCGTAACCAAATACATCGGCGTTAACAGACGTAGCGCTTTTTAATGCATCAATGGGTTTCATTCCGTAAGAAACCATTGCTTCCAGTTCGCGTGCATTATCACCGTGCGCATATACACCCACATCGCCGCCAAAACAAATAGTTACACCTTTCTGTAAAGCGATCGCAAAGCTTTTTCTTTTCACGGTTACTCTTTGCGGTTCGGGTAAGGAGCCTCTTTTCCAACCGGCATATTCCGATGTTGCTTCGGCTGCGCTCAATGTTGGGCAATAAGCAACTTTATTTTTCACCATCATATCAAATATTTCTTCAGTGCCGTTATCGCCATGTTCAATGGTAGAAATGCCGGCGAGTATTGCCCTGCGCATGCCTTCTTCTGTACTTGCATGTGCCACCACTTTACGGCCTGCGCTGGCTGCAACGGCCACCACTGTTTTTAATTCCTCCACTGTAAATGTGGGTGTGGATGTTTGGTTAACACCCCATCGGTAATCGGCATACACTTTTATCAGGTCGGCGCCATTGCCTATCTGTGTTCTTGTTTCTTTGATCAATGCATCCAATCCATCTGCTTCGGCAGCGCCTTTGACCAATTCATTGTCGATATTTTTTGTTTTCGGCCCATAACTTCCGGTTGCAACGATGGCGCGTGTGGCAACGATCATTCTCGGGCCGGGTATGATCCCTTTTTCGATGGCTGTTTTTAATCCCACATCATCATAACCCGCGCCTTCGGTACCAAGATCACGCACAGTGGTAAATCCTGCCATCAATGTTTTTTTTGCATGAACAACAGCACGTGCAGTACGTTCTGCCCTTGATTCATTCATCACCTGGTCGTCCCATTTGGTTTCATTATAGGGATGCAGGAATAAATGCGAATGGCCTTCGATCAACCCGGGTAATACTGTTTTTCCTTTGAGTTCAATGGTTGTATAGATACCATCGGGTTTTATTCCGTCAGCATCGCCAACTGCCACTACCTGGTTTCTCTGGATAAGCACTACCCAGTTGGTATGCATGGCTTCACCATCAAATACGCGGTCGGGCTTTAATAAAATAGCGGTGTCTGTTCTTTGTGCGGTTGCCGCAATGGACAGCAATAGCATAAAAGCTACTGTCAGGGGATATTTTCTCATAGCAATATTGTTACTATGAAGGTAGGGGTAAGAAAGAGCCGCATAAAAAAAATTTGTTTATAACCTTTTTCTCCTGCACATTTGTATTGAAATGAAACAGGTAATAAATAAATATTGGTGGTGGCATACAAACTCCGTTCGGGGATTGTAATGGCATAGCCAGTACTTTTTTGAATTATATTCAGAACCCCGACAGATATGTTGGGGTTTTTTATTTGATTATCTATATTACCCCCGCTCCTAATGGGGGAGGAAGATACTTTAAAGTCCCTTCAGGGATTTAGGGTAAAAAAAGAAAATTGATTTAGGGTGAAAAAGAAAAAGCACTTATCTACCCCCGCCCCTAAAAGGGAGATAGAGATACTTTAAAGTCCCTTCAGGGATTTAGGGTGAAAAAGAAAATTGATTTAGGGTGAAAAGAAAAAACAATATGAAAAAAATAGACTTACAAACCCAATGCAAAAAAATACTGGCCGATGTGTTTACGCCGGTAGGCATTTACCTGCGCGTGCGCGACAGGTTTCGCGATACGGTATTGCTGGAAAGTACCGACCATCATTCGGCGGAGAACAGTTATTCTTTTATCTGTATCAATGCAATTGCGGGTATTGAAATAACGTCTAACAAAAGCATTGAGTTCAAACTGCCTGCACAGAAACCGGAAAGAATAGCTATTAATCATACTGCTGAAGTGCCTGACCAACTATGGAATTTTATGCAGCGTTTTGAGGTACATGCACCGGATGCCAAAGAAGGGAAATTTGCGCAGGGATTATTCGGATATACGGCATTTGATGCTGTACAGTTCTTTGATACCGTTTCTTTAAATAAAACCAACAGCGCAGAACCTGTTGTTCCGTTGATGCGTTACCGCTTGTATCAATATGTGATCGCATTCAATCATTTTAAAGACGAACTGTATATCTGTGAAAATGTGATACCTGGCATTGAATCTGACCTCGCCATTGTTGAATCACTGATCAGAAGCAAAGATGTGCCTGTATTTCCTTTTAAAATAAAAGGCAAAGAAACATCGAACATGACGGATAATGCCTATAAAGAAATGGTACAAAAAGGAATTCAGCGTTGTATGCGCGGCGATGTGTTTCAGATAGTGCTGAGCAGGCGCTTTCAGCAGGAGTTTACGGGCGATGAATTCAATGTATACCGTTCCTTACGCAGTGTGAACCCTTCTCCTTATTTATTTTTCTTTGATTATGGCGATTATAAACTCATGGGTTCTTCACCAGAAGCGCAATTGATCATTCAAAACGGTAAAGCCATTGTTCACCCGATCGCAGGAACATTCAAAAGAAGCGGCGATGATACCATCGATCAGCAAATGGCTGAAAAACTTTTGCATGATGCAAAAGAAAATGCAGAACATGTGATGCTGGTCGACCTCGCGCGTAACGACCTCAGCCGCGCCTGTGATGATGTGGTAGTTAGCCATTACCGCCAGGTACAATATTATAGCCACGTGATACATCTGGTGAGCGAAGTAACCGGCAAAGTGCGTAAGGATCAGAACCCGTTCGAGCTGCTTGCAAAAACATTTCCTGCGGGCACATTGAGCGGCGCGCCAAAATTCAAAGCCATGGAGATCATTGATGAATATGAACCCACCGCAAGAAGTTATTACGGCGGCGGTATCGGTTTCATCGGTTTCGACGGAAGCTGCAACCACGCCATCATGATCCGTACTTTTTTAAGCAGGAACAATACATTGGTTTACCAGGCAGGTGCAGGCGTAGTAGCAGCAAGCGTTCCTGAAAACGAATTGCAGGAAGTGAATAACAAACTGAACGCATTGAAAAAAGCGATCGTGATAGGAGAAGAAATATAGGCCATGTCCATAGTCCATAGACCATTGTCCATGGACTATGGACTGAAAAAAAACAGCAAATGAAAATATTAGTATTTGATAATTACGATTCATTCACCTACAACCTCGTTCATCTCGTGGAAAAGATCACGCATACTAAAGTGGATGTTTTTCGTAATGATGAATTGCCGATGGAAAAAGTGAAAGAATATGATAAGATTATCTTGTCTCCCGGCCCGGGCATCCCTTCCGAAGCGGGTATGTTATTGCCATTGATCAAAGAATACGCCGCGAGCAAATCCATACTGGGCGTGTGTTTGGGGCATCAGGCAATCGGCGAGGCTTTTGGCGGAACGCTGACGAATCTGTCTACTGTGTATCATGGAGTGGCAACGCCTATTGAAGTCGGGAGTGAGAAGTCCGGAGTGAGAAGTGAATTATTTGAAGGGTTGCCGGATACTTTTGATGTGGGGCGTTATCATAGCTGGGTAGTGGATGAAAAGAATTTCCCTGCCGAACTGGAAATTACCGCACGTGATGTAAATGGATTTATTATGGGTTTGCAGCATTTGCAGTTTGATGTGCAGGGTGTTCAGTTTCATCCGGAAAGCGTGTTGACCCCATCAGGCGAGATGATTTTAAAAAACTGGTTAAAAAAATAACCGCGGAGACGCAGAGGCGCTAAGATTTAACTCTGCGTCTCTACGGTAAAAAAAATGACATGAAAAAAATATTGCAACATTTATTTGAACACAAAACGCTTTCGCGTGAAAAAGCAAAAGAAGTATTGCTGAATATGTCGCGCGGGCAATATAATGAAAGCGAGATGTCGGCATTCATTACCGTGTTCCTCATGCGAAGTATTACCATTGAAGAACTCCAGGGCTTTCGCGATGCATTGCTGGAACTTTCTGTAAAGGTTGATCTCGGCGGCCACCAGCTGATGGATATTGTTGGTACCGGCGGTGATGGAAAGAATACATTCAATATTTCAACGCTTTCCTGTTTTGTGGTGGCGGGTGCGGGACAAAAAGTGGCCAAACACGGTAACTACGGCGCTTCTTCCATCAGCGGTTCATCAAATGTTATGGAACAACTGGGGTACGTTTTTAAAAATGATACCGACAGGTTGCGTAAAGAAATTGAAATGGCAAACATTTGTTTTTTGCATGCACCCTTATTTCATCCCGCATTAAAGATCGTTGGGCCGATCAGGAAAAATTTAGGTGTGAGAACTTTTTTCAATATGCTTGGGCCAATGGTAAATCCGGCATCGCCGGCATTTCAGCTGGTGGGTGTATATAATTTAGAAATGGCGCGTATTTATAATTACCTGTTGCAGCAAACGGGTAAAGCATTTACCATTATTCACAGCCTTGATGGATATGATGAGATCTCGCTTACCAACGATACCAAAGTGATCACTAATGAAGGCGAAAAAATAATGACACCCGAACAACTGGGCAAACGCATGGTTGCCGCCGAAGATATTTATGGCGGGAACAGTGTTGAAGAAGCCGCGAAAATATTTACAAAGATCATAAAAGGCGAAGGCAGCTGGGCACAGAATGCAGTGGTGATGGCCAATGCAGCTATGGCACTGCAATGCACCGGCCAGTATAAAAATTATGAGGAAGCATATAACGCCGCAGTGGAAAGCCTGGAAAGCGGTAAAACCTATCAAACATTGCAAACTTTAATCAGCCTGCAGTAAGATGAATATTTTAGACACGATAGTAGCGCATAAAAGAAAAGAAGTTGCCGAGCGCAAAAAAACAACTCCTGTTGCCGAACTGGAGAAAGGAAAATTCTTTGCAGATAAAACTTTGTCTCTGAAATCTTTTCTGCTCGACGAAAATAAAACAGGCATCATTGCCGAGTTCAAACGAAAGTCGCCGAGTAAAGGGGTCATCAATGATAAAGTAACAGTGGAAGAAGTTACTACGGCTTACGCAAAATATGGCGCATCAGGAATTTCTGTTCTGACTGACCGGGAATTTTTTGGCGGATCGCTGGATGATTTGCTGGCGGCCACTATCAATGCGGTTCCATTGTTACGGAAAGATTTTATGATCGATGAATACCAGCTGATCGAAGCCAAGGCTTTTGGTGCAGAAGTAATACTGCTGATCGCCGCATGTTTAACTACCGCCGAAGTAAAACAAATGGCAGCAACAGCAAAGAATCTGGGAATGGAAGTATTACTCGAAGTGCATAATGAAGAAGAGTTCGGCCATATCTGCGATGCGGTTGACCTGGTTGGGGTTAACAACCGGAACCTGAAAACATTTGAAGTAAGCATTAATACATCGCTCGATCTTATTAACAAGATACCCAAAGAAAAACCTGCGGTGGCGGAAAGCGGTATCAGTGATGTAGATACTATTGTAACTTTGCGCAGCGCCGGATTCAAAGGATTTTTGATCGGAGAAAATTTTATGAAACAGGCCAGCCCTTCGGTTGCTTTTGCTGATTTTGTTAATCAACTAAAAGCAAAATAATGCGTATAAAAGTTTG
This sequence comes from Bacteroidota bacterium, assembly GCA_013289065.1. Classification (GTDB taxonomy): domain Bacteria; phylum Bacteroidota; class Bacteroidia; order Chitinophagales; family Chitinophagaceae; genus Sediminibacterium. The sequence goes on from JABDAP010000009.1 coordinate 8,964, forward strand.
CGGCATGACAAGCGCTGAACAGGTTCTTCAACTCGATGAAATGGGTGTTGAATTTGCGGGGTTTATCTTTTATCCCAAATCGCCGCGTTATGTATACAAATTCATGCCGAGGCCGGAGATCAAAAAAATAAAAGGCAAGGGCATCAATAAAGTGGGTGTGTTTGTAAATGCAACGGTGGAAGAAGTACTGGAAACGGTTGATGATTGCGGTTTATATATTGTGCAGCTGCACGGCGATGAAACGCCAAAGTATTGCGAGAAGATCGCAAACTATGTAACGGTAGTAAAAGCTTTCCGTTTACGCGAAGAGGATAATATTTTATGGAAGATCAAAGATTACAACGATATCGCCGATATGTACCTGTTTGATACCGAAGGCGCGGGTTATGGCGGAACGGGAAGAAAGTTTGACTGGAACGTTTTAAAAGGATTGAATATCGGCAAGCCTTTTTTTCTCAGCGGTGGCATTGAACCGGATGATACGGATAAATTAAAGGATTTTGCCAAAGAACCCGTGGCGAAGGATCTTTTTTCAATTGATGTGAACAGTAAGTTTGAAACATCGCCGGGTGTGAAGGATATGGAGAAGCTACAGAAATTTATTGAAACGGTAAAACAAATTTAAGTTGAGCAGAGAGGTATTGCACAAGTGTGCGACGCAACAAAGCTTAATGTTAATACAACAGCTAAGTAAAAAATAAAATGACAACAACACAAACATACCAGCACCCCGATGTTCACGGATACTACGGAAAATTCGGCGGCGCATATATTCCTGAAATGTTGCACAGGAATGTAGAAGAATTGGCAACGCGGTATCTCGAGATCATGTATGAAACTTCTTTTCAGAAAGAGTTTCAGCTTTTATTAAAAGATTATGTGGGCAGGCCAACACCTTTGTTCTTTGCGGAAAGATTAAGTAAAGAATTTAATGCTTCTATTTATTTGAAGAGGGAAGATCTTTGTCATACAGGCGCCCACAAGATCAACAATACGATCGGCCAGATCTTACTTGCGCGGAAACTGGGCAAGACCCGCATCATTGCTGAAACCGGCGCAGGCCAGCACGGCGTGGCAACTGCAACGGTTTGTGCATTGAAAGGAATGGAATGTATTGTATACATGGGTGAAAAAGACATAGAGCGGCAGGCGCCGAATGTTGCGCGGATGAAAATGCTGGGCGCAAAAGTAATTCCTGCAATGAGCGGAAGCAGGACATTGAAAGATGCCACGAATGAAGCGATACGCGACTGGATCAATAACCCGGTTGATACACATTATATTATTGGAAGCGTGGTGGGGCCGCATCCATATCCCGATATGGTTGCGCGTTTTCAAAGTGTGATCAGTGAAGAAATGAAATGGCAGCTGAAAGAAAAAACAGGAAATGAATTGCCAACGCATGTTCTTGCCTGTGTGGGCGGCGGCAGTAATGCAGCCGGTGCATTTTATCATTTTTTAGATGAGCTGAGTGTACAATTGGTTGCAGTTGAAGCTGCGGGCCATGGCGTGCATAGCGGTATGAGCGCAGCCACAACACAATTAGGTAAACCGGGTATTTTACATGGAAGCAAAAGCCTGGTGATGCAAACAGCAGATGGCCAGGTGGTAGAGCCACACAGCATTTCAGCCGGGCTGGATTATCCGGGTGTTGGCCCTTTACATGCGCATCTTTTTGAAAGCGGCCGCGGAACTTTTTTAAGTGCAACCGATGATGAAGCATTGCAGGCGGCTTTTCATATCGCTAAAACAGAAGGTATTATTCCTGCATTGGAAAGCGCACATGCATTTTCTGTTTTAGGGAAACTGCATTTAAAAGATACGGACCGTGTATTGGTTTGTTTAAGCGGAAGAGGAGATAAGGATCTGGCAACCTACATGAATGCAATGGACAATATTAAATGATATGAGCAGGATCAAAGAATTATTTGCAAAGAAAAAAAATAACGTTCTGAATGTTTACTGCACGGCAGGCTATCCGCATTTGAATGATACACTCAGTATCATGAAAGCATTGCAGGATAATGGGGTTGACCTGGTAGAACTCGGCATGCCTTACAGCGATCCACTCGCCGATGGCCCGGTAATACAAGCCAGCGGCAGCAAGGCTTTGGAGAACGGCATGACGATCGAAGTATTATTTGAACAGCTGAAAAACTTCAGGAAAGAAATCAATCTTCCCGTGATATTAATGGGTTACATGAACCCTGTATTGCAATATGGTTTTGAAAAATTCTGTGCAACCGCGGCTGAATTAGGTATTGATGGTTTGATACTTCCCGACCTTCCTGAATTTGAATTTGAAACGGAATATGGCGCGATCATAAAAAAGCATGGGCTTGATTTTATTTTTTTGGTAACACCCGAAACATCTGAAGAACGCATAAAAAAACTCGATGCGTTAAGCAGCGGTTTTTTGTATGCTGTGAGCTCATCGGCAACAACCGGCAAAGACAAAGATTTTACGGCTGTTGAAAAATATCTGCAAAGATTACAATCAATGGAATTGGAGAACCCTGTATTGGTAGGCTTTGGCATAAAGGATAAAGCTACATTCGGATCCGCCTGTAAGTTTTCAAACGGTGCAATTATCGGAACGGCATTTATCAAAGCGTTGGAAAACAGCGATGCGGGATCATTGCAGACACGGGTAAAAACTTTTGTACAAACTGTATTATGAGATTTGCATTGTGTTTCTTTTTTGCATTTGCCTATATGGTTATCGGATTGATGGGCATGTTTCCACATGGCTTTGTTGTCAGTTATAGGATACAGGATTATGCTGATGCACATATCGGAATGATCCTTCTGCTGTTGCTGCTTGTTTCCGTTTTTTTTAGTTTTCTTGTATGGCAGGCACAGAAAGATTTTTATTGGCTCGCCCGGAAAGACATTACGCAATTCCGGTCGAAACGTATTTCTGAAACTGCTGGTTTTGGCGTGATGTTTTTTGTTTTCTCTTTTGTATACAGTCAGGGACAGCTTTCCTTTTATAACAGGTCGGGCACGCTTGCTCAAACGGTTGTGAGGGGAACCATTACTTACGAAAGGATACAATATGGCAGAAGAGGCCAGCGCACCTACTTTATTACTGTGACCGATTCGGCCAATCATGATACGCAATTCACCGTTTCCGATTATGTTTACAACCGTTACAAAAAAGGCGATACAATCAACAAGGTATTCTCAACCGGCAGGCTGGGTGTGCTGTATAGAAAAGAAGAAGAATAAAATCAGATCATGAAACTGGTAATCGTAAAATACAATGCCGGAAATATTCAATCAGTGTTATATGCATTGGAGCGTATAGGCATGGAAGCAACCGTAACGGATGATCATAGTGAAATACAGAAGGCCGATAAAGTAATTTTTCCCGGCGTAGGCGAAGCAAGTACCGCCATGCAGTATTTACAGGAAAGAGGATTGGATAAGGTTCTCAGAAATCTGCAACAGCCTGTTCTTGGTATTTGTCTTGGCATGCAGCTGATGTGCCGTCATAGTGAAGAAAATGATACAACCTGTTTAGGGATATTTGATACCATGGTAAAAAAATTTTCCGGTACATTAAAGATCCCGCAGGTTGGATGGAACACGGTAGAAAATATTTCCGAACCGCTTTTTGCCGGCATCACAACCGATCCGTATTGTTATTTTGTGCATAGTTATTATGCAGAACTTTGTAAAGAAACTGCCGCTGTTACAGAATATGGCGTGCGTTTCAGCAGTGCATTACAAAAGAATAATTTTTATGGTGTACAGTTTCACCCGGAAAAAAGTTCGGATGCCGGTGAAAGAATTCTTATTAACTTCCTTCAATTATAACCCAACCCGATTATTAACTGTTAATTTTTAATGTCTAATTATCCCATGCAGATCATTCCCGCAATTGATATCATTAATGGCAAATGTGTACGATTGACACAAGGCGACTATTCCCAGAAAACCGAATACAGCGAATCACCGCTCGAAGTGGCTAAACAGTTTGAGGCCGCGGGTTTACAGCGTTTGCACCTTGTTGATCTTGACGGCGCCAAAGCAGGCGTTGTTAAAAACTGGAAAGTACTGGAGACCATCGCATCGAATACTTCCCTGGTGATCGATTTTGGCGGCGGTATAAAAAAAGAAACGGATCTCACCATTGTATTTCAATCAGGCGCGGCATTGGCAACCATTGGCAGCCTGGCGGTTAAGAATGCAGATACTTTTGTACAATGGATAGATAAGTACGGCGGCAATAAATTTTTATTAGGCGCCGATGTAAGAAAAGAAATGATCGCAGTAAATGGCTGGATGGAAACAACGGATATTGATGTGTATGATTTTATTCAGCAGTACGTTCACAAAGGCATTCAGCAGGTATTTTGTACGGATGTTCTGAAAGACGGAAAATTAGAAGGCCCTTCCATCGAGATGTACACGAACATCATTGAAAAATTTCCTTCGCTGTATTTTATTGCAAGCGGCGGAGTTAGTTCGATAACCGACCTGGAAGAACTGAAAAATATCGGTTGCAGCGGAGCTATTGTTGGCAAGGCGATCTATGAAGGAAGGATCAGGCTTTCTGATTTGAAATTTCTGATTTGAGATTCGAAATTTGAAATTATGGCTACGATAAAACGATTTGAAGATCTTGAAATATGGATAGAAGCGAGGCGGCTTTCTTTATGCATCTTTGAAATAACACAAAAAGAAACATTCTCACGGGAATATAAATTCAAAGACCAGATAAAGGCTTCTGCCGGATCAGTGATGGATAATATTGCTGAAGGTTTTGAACGATCCGGCAGATTAGAGTTTGTAAATTTTTTAGGTTTTGCAAAAGGCTCGGCCGGAGAGGTACGTTCTCAATGTTACCGGGCTTTTGATCAGGGATATATAACACAGGATGAATTCGATGATCTTTATTCAGGCTACGAAAAACTGGCATCAAATATTGCAGGATTTATAAATTATCTAAACAGGTCAGCCATCAAAGGCCAAAAATTTAAAGACAGAATATAATCTCAAATCAGAAATTTCAAATTTCAAATTCAATGCTCACAAAAAGGATCATACCCTGTTTAGATATCAAAGACGGCAGAACGGTCAAGGGTGTGAACTTTGAAAACATCCGCGATGCAGGCGACCCGGTTGAACTGGGCGCTTTATACGCACAACAGGGCGCCGATGAATTGGTTTTCTTAGACATTACTGCTACTGTTGAAAAAAGAAAAACATTAAGCGAACTCGTAAATAAAATATCGCACCATATCAATATTCCATTTACGGTGGGTGGCGGGATCAGTAGTGTGGATGATGTGAGTGTGTTGTTACAAAACGGCGCCGATAAAATATCTGTGAACACCGCCGCATTTAAAAACCCGCAACTGATCGCCGATCTCTCGAAACAGTTTGGCAGCCAGTGTGTGGTTCTTGCGATCGACACAAAAAAAGAAGCGGACGGCGAATGGTATGTTTACCTGAACGGCGGCAGGGTAAAAACAGAAATGCGTTGTATTGATTGGGCTAAGCAGGCCGTGGATATGGGCGCCGGTGAAATATTACTCACTTCTATGAACCACGATGGTACCAAACAGGGTTTTGCATTGGATATTACCGCAACTTTGGCTACGGAACTTACCGTACCAGTGATCGCATCAGGCGGTGGCGGAACGATGGAACATTTTGTGGATGTGTTTACCAATGGAAAAGCTGACGCTGCATTGGCGGCGAGCATTTTTCATTTTAAAGAGATCGGGATAAGGGAGTTGAAAACATATTTGAATGCGAATGGGATTGTTGTGAGGGTGTGAATCGTGAGTCGCCAGTCGTGAATCGTCAGTCGTGAATCGTGAGTAGAATGTTCATTACCCCACTCACGATTCACGACTGACGACTCACGGCTGGCAAAGCCGAACAACGAACCGAACGCACAAGTGTGCGACGCAACAATGCCCAATTAATAATCACAAGCCGGAAACATGAAAATAGATTTTGCAAAATATTCAGATGGATTGGTTCCCGCAATCGTGCAGGACTTTACCACGCATAAAGTATTGATGCTTGGTTTTATGAATGAAGCTGCATTGCAACAAACCGAACAGAGCGGCAAAGTGACTTTTTACAGCCGCACAAAAAAAAGGTTATGGACAAAAGGCGAGGAGAGCGGTAATTTTTTAGAAGTAAAAAGCATGGCGGCAGATTGCGACCATGATACTTTGCTGATCAAAGCCCATCCACTGGGCCCTGTTTGTCATACAGGCGCCGATACCTGCTGGAGCGAAAGGAATGCGGATGATAATTTTTTATTATATCTCGAAGAGATCATCCGCCTGCGCAAACAGAGCAGCCCTGAAGAGTCTTATGTGGCAAAGATGTTTGCCAAAGGCATTAATAAAATAGCCCAGAAAGTAGGCGAAGAAGCCGTAGAGCTTGTGATCGAGGCCAAAGACGATAACGATGAACTGTTTTTGAATGAAGCCGCCGATCTATTGTTCCATTATTTACTTTTGCTTAACGCCAAAGGCCATAACTTGCAAAGCGTAATGAATGTGCTTCAAAAACGTCACCATAAATAATATGAAAAAATTAATACCATTACTGTTGATGCCATTATTCAGTATGGCGCAGGGCGGGCTGGGTTTTGGAATGAACCAGCCGCAGGCAAGCCCGGGTTTTGTGATCAAGGGAAATATTGCCGGTGTGAAAGACAGCACCGAAGTGTTGCTGGTAGGTGGTGATGACGGAAAGACTGTTGTTGCGAAAGGAAAAGTAGCAAAGTCTGCATTTACGTTAAAAGGGAAACTGCCTGCACCTGCTATTTTCAGGTTGAGTTTTGCAGGTTACCCGCAGGCGGTTGATATGTTTATTTTTAATGATGCCATTACCATAACCGGTGATATCGCCAATGCACAAAGTGTAAAGATCAAGGGTTCTTCAATCGAAGATGACTTCCAGGATTTCAGTGCACAGTTTAACCCGGTATTTATGAACCTGCAAACTATCGGCAACCAGATCCAGATTGAAAGCAGTCTGCAAAAAAAAGATTCACTGATACGTTTGTACAATTCTACCAAGGACCCTTTGCTTGGTAATATTTTACGTTTTACAAAAGAGAAACCGGGTTCGGTAGTGAGTTCACTCGCATTATTTGCTGTGGTATCTTTGTTTGACGGCCCGCTTTCGCTTGAAGCGGCTTATAATACATTACAGCCGTCTGCAAAAAAAGGTGTGTATGCAAGAGCGATCGAACAAAAAATTGAGGAAGGAAAAATAGGTATGGTTGGTTCGCAGGCGATGGACTTTACACAGAAGGATGTTGACGGCAAACCCATATCACTGGCATCTTTCAGGGGTAAATATGTATTGGTAGATTTTTGGGCAAGCTGGTGCAAACCCTGCAGGGCTGAAAATCCTAATGTAGTGAGCGCCTACCAGAATTTTAAGAATAAGAATTTCACAGTGCTTGGTGTTTCGCTCGACCAGGCCAAACCAAACTGGGTAGAAGCTATTAAAGCAGATAACCTTACCTGGACGCATGTAAGCGATCTTCAGTACTGGAGCAATGCTGTAGCGCAGTTGTATCATATCACCAGTATACCGGCTAATTTTCTGATCGATCCAAACGGCAAGATCATTGCACGCGATATCCGCGGCGAAGAATTAAACAGGAAATTGCAGGAAGTGCTGAAATAGTTTTTTATAAACTTCTTCATATAAAAAAGCCGCTGAATTTGAATTTCTCAGCGGCTTATTTTTTTTGAATGCTCAGCGCCTCTGCGTCTCCGCGGTGAAAAAAATAACCGCGGAGGCGCTGAGTATGTTTAATAGCACAACATGTTACTTTTTAAATATTTTTTGATATGCCGCTTCATCAAATTCCAGCGCAACAATTTTATCGGCTTTCTCTATCACCGGCCTTTTGATCATGCTCGTTTGTTCAGCAAGCAAATGAATAGCGGCTTTTTCGTTGGTGATGGTTGATTGTGTTGCCGCATCTAATTCACGCCAGGTTGTGCCGCGTTTATTTAACAGGCTTTCCCATCCCAGCTGTTTGCACCAGGATGCCAGTTTTTCTTCTGAAATGCCTTCTTTTTTATAATCATGAAATGTGTAAGCGACCTTATGATCCTTTAACCAGTTAAGTGTTTTCTTAGTAGTGTCGCAGTTAGGTATTCCATAAACGATATACATATTGACCGATTGTTTCCGCAAAATTAGCGATATGTGTATACTTATTTGAGTAAATAAACACAGATGGCTTATTTTGCCACTAAGCAATCGTTACATGTTGAGATCCTTTTTTTTCATTTTTATTTTTTGTATTTATACTTCACTCAGTGCACAGGAGAATGGCAACAGATCCAAAGCACAGGTTGGCAGTATCACCGGCAATGTGCTGGATAATGCATCAGGTAAGCCTTTGCCGCTTGCGGATATTATTTTAACCGGGCAGGATAACCCGCACAAAGTTTCCATCCTGTCAGATAAGAACGGCGGTTTTGACCTGGAGAAAATTCCATTCGGTTATTACCGTTTAACGGTTAATGTGGTTGGCTTTGCGAAAATGAATATCGACAGCATTCATGTGTATGTTGAGCGGGTTGATATTAACCTTGGCGATATCAAATTAAATTCTGCCACAGCTTCTTTGAACGAAGTGGTCGTGTATGCAGAAAAACCGCTGATCGAAAACAGGGATGGCAAACTCATCTACAATGTAGCGGAGAGCCCGCTCAACAACGGCAGCAATGCAGCAGATATGCTGAAGAACCTTCCTTTGATGAATACCGATCCCGATGGAACATTATTGCTGCGCGGAAAAGAACCGATGATATTGATGGATGAAAAACCGGTGAACCTGAGCGGCCAGCAGTTGTCAGACCTGCTCGAAAGCCTTCCTGCCAATGTGGTTGAGAAAGTAGAGATCATGGTTAACCCGCCGCCTGAATATGCTACATATCCCGGCGGTGTGATCAATATCATCACCAAAAAAGGGCGCGTAGGGCTTTATGAAAGATTAAGCATCAGCGATGGCACCAAAGGCGAAGAAGCCATCTCAAATAATTTAAATTACCGCAGCAGTAAATTGAACATCAGCACAAACATTGGTGTTGGCAGGGGAGAAGTAAAAGGTAATTCGTGGTCGCACAGGGAAAACATCTATCCTGATTCTGTGAATTATTTTTATTCTCAGTCATCTTTTTTTAATAAAAGTATTCATCCGAATGCACGGTTCCAGACGGATTACGATTTTACTAAAAAATCCAACTTCAGTTTTGTGTACCAGGGCAACGTAAATTATTTTGATAACAGCACGAACAAATTATATTCAAATCTTGACAGCCTTACAAATATATACAAGGCCAGTTCAAGAAATAATGAATATGATGGAACCGGCTACAGTCAAGGCTTTTCCGCCTCTTACCAATGGAAAGGAAAGAACCCTGTTGAAAAATTACAGGTATACAGCGGGTTGAGTTTTAGTAAGAATGATAATGATGCGGATTTTTACCAGCAGTTCCTGCAGGCTGATTTTTTGCCCACAGGATTGGATTCTACACAACTGCAGCTTACAGATAATTATATTACTTCTTTTTATCTGAACACGAATTACAATAAACCTTTGAACGATACGGGCACCACTTTTTTATCAGTTGGCAGTTCTTATTCATCAAACACCTATCATAATATTCTCAACACAAGTTTTTTGAGAAAACCTGACCAGATATTCATTGGCAATGATCTTTTAAGCAACAATTTTTATTTTCATCAATCCATTTTCACTGCAAGAGCTGCTTTGATCCTTGGATTGCCGAACCGATGGAGGCTGATCACCGGCGCACAGGCAGAACAGACCATTACTGATTTTCAGTTCATCAAAGGAAATGCACCGGCGGCAGGTAATCATTACTGGCGCATATTGCCTAACCTTACTTTGCGTAAAGAATTCAATGATGCATTGAATATGGCGCTCGTTTTCAGGGAAACGATACGGCGGCCTGGTATTACAGAACTCAACCCCAGCGTGGATTACAGTGATCCGTATAATATACGTTTCGGGAACCCTTATATACAGCCATCACTTACCGATAATTTTGACCTGAATGTGAGTTACGTTAAAAAGGATTTCAGCATAAACGGATCCATGGGTTATAACCGTGTGAAAAATGTTTTTAATTCGATACGCACTTTGATCGACAGCGGTAAAACACAGATCACTTATCAAAACATTTCCGACCAGGAAGAATACCAGGCAAGCATGTGGATGGGTATTACGCTTGCAAAAAAATTCAGGGTTAGTATCAGCGGCGGCTATTATTTTAATAAATACAGTACGCGGGAAAAACAATTGTATAATTATATAGATGGAGGAAGTTTTTATACTGCATTCAATTACAGTTATGCGCCGGATAATTTTACTGTGATCGAAGCCAGTAACCGTTATAATCGTTTTGCGAGCCCGCAGGGTTATTCACGCGGCAACATTAATATGAGTATCAGTGCACAAAGAAAATTCTTTAATAAGCGGCTCATCATTGGCATCGCAGCGATCGACCCGCTTGGGTTACAGAAGTACCATAGTTACAGCGCCGGAACCAATTTTATGGTGGAAAGTTATAGCGAAAGCAACACACGCAACTTTCGTTTATCCATCGCTTACCAGTTAAGCCGGGTGGTGATCAAAAGTAAACTGGATGATAAACAGAAAAAAGATGCATTGGATAAACTGAACAGTAAATAGATCAGTCACAGTCGTCTATTGTTTCTCCTTCTTCCAGTTCCCGGCCAAATTGCAGCAAGTATCCATTGTTATCATATATGCCGAATTCGCGCATGTTGTGTGCGAAGTTGGCTGGTTCATAACATACGGTTGCTTTTGTTTTTAATTCGTTCCATAATTCATCAACATCTTTTGTATAGATATAAAAACTGCCTGTGAATTTTAGCGACTCTCTATTGGGCGCGTGCTCATTTGTTGTGAACATAACGCATACTTTGTCTTTATGCATATGGCACCAGCCCCAGCCTTCATTATAATTGTCTAATTCAAAACCGAGAAAGTTTTGGTAGAAATCGATGGAAGCCTTGATATCATTGGTCCATAGCATGGGAGTGAGGTAATCGAGTTTCATACAATATCAATTTAAATTGCGGACGTTATATAAATGATCATCAAAATAAAAACATCAGATCCCAAAGCGATCCGTTCATTTCCGTTTGTTGAAAATCTAATGATATCCGGGCTCCCCCGCCAGTTTATATTCAGATTCATCGTTGCCATGTTTGACCACCGCAGTGCCTTCATAAGATATTTTCTCGAAAGGTATGCCCACACTGGTTATACGCATCTCATCTTTTTTTTCTCTATCGGTAAGGATCAATTCATATCCACTGCCTTTGTAGAAACGTTTGACCGCTCCATTATTTTTTTCCCATTTAATAAGATCGAGAAAGATCTCCTTCTTATCAACCATGATCACTGCTAATATTTGCGGGGCAACTTCTGTAGTGGTATCAATTTTGCCTGTTACAATCAGGAACTCGTTTCTTTCTTCCAGCGATTTGAAACTCGAACCAAAATGCTGGCTCTCAGAAAAATAATCGGGCAGCCATTGCACTTTTTGCAAAACAATTTTTTGCTTATGGCAGGCAGATGTGATTGCTGCAATAAACAGGATAAATAGTATGGAACCGATTCGTGTGGGCATTGCATAAATTATATAGGAAGATGCGGCGCCGAAAATCTGTCATCTAACAACTATCATCTATCAACCATTCCCCACGAGTGCCAGCTTTCCGCTCAGCCAGCTTTCTTTTACAGGCACCATCCACTGCGAGAGGAAAGCCTTTTTATCAGCAACGAGATTATTAAAATACAAAGTGTCTGCATTGATAAAATTATTATCAAATGCATATTTTAATTGTGCCAGCGGAATAGTTTGTATTTTTTCTTTTACCACGAATGCAAGGTTCTGCCGGTTGAACAGATCAATTTTAAAGGCTTCTTCTATTTGTTTGATCAAACGAACCGAGCTGTCGGTGCTGCACCCGCTTACACCCGCTGCTGTTTCATCCGCCATCAATACAACGAACTGGCCGAACAAAATATTTGCATATCCTTTTACTTTTGCTCCGTGACTGTTCCAGCCCGCCACAAAATCATTCAGCATGTCTTCTATCTGCAAGGCTTCGCTGATAAAGAACAGCCTGCTGCTTTGGTAGATCCACACACGGGAAGCATCATCAAAATCAGCAGGAACAAGGTGTTGGTATTCGAAATTCATAATGCAAATTTACGGATTAGCGGATTAGCGGATTGACGAATTTTTGATAAATAAATAATCTGCTAATCCATAATCCGTCAATTCGCCAATTAAACCATTGATGCTGCAACCAGTTCCGCAACATCCATTACGGCTACTTCGCTTTCCTTTTCTTTGTTCTTCACGCCGTCGGTTAACATCGTATTACAAAACGGGCAGGCGGATGCAATAAATGATGCACCGGTAGCCAATGCTTCATCCGTGCGTTCAATATTGATACGTTTATCGCCGGGCTCATCTTCTTTGAACATCTGTGCACCACCGGCGCCGCAACACAAACCATTGCTGCGGCAGCGTTTCATTTCAACCAGTTCGGCATCGAGCGCTTCGAGTACTTTGCGCGGCGCTTCATAAATATGGTTGGCGCGGCCGAGATAGCAGCTGTCGTGGTAAGAAATTTTTTTGCCTTTGAAACTGCCGTCTTCTTTCATTTTTATCCTGCCTTCATCGATCAGCTGTTGCAATAAGCTGGTGTGATGGATCACTTCATAATTGCCACCGAGTTCGGGATATTCATTTTTTAAAATGTTGAAACAATGCGGGCAGGTAGCAACAATTTTTTTGATGCCGTAACCATTTAATACCTGGATATTTTGATACGCCATCATCTGGAATAAAAATTCATTGCCGGCACGCCGTGCAGGATCGCCGGTGCAGGCTTCTTCTTTGCCGAGTATGGCATATTTTATTCCCACTTTATCTAAAATGGAGGCAAATGCTTTAGTGATCTTTTGTGCGCGCTGATCAAAACTGCCGGAACAGCCAACCCAGAATAAAATATCCGGTGTATCGCCGTTTGCAGCCATTTCAGCCATTGTATTCACTTTCATCGGAAAGATTTTTACGAAAGTAGTTGAACTATTTTGAATTTTGAATGATGAATGTTGAATGAATAGTGCATCCATCATTCAGCATTTAAAATAAACATTCGTATTTTCAATATTCCATGATCTACATTCTCTTCCTCGGTTTCCTTGTCAGCTTTCTTGGCCAGTTGCCATTGGGTAATATGAGCTTTACTTCTACGCAGGTTTGCATACAGGAAGGCTTTACCAAAGCATGGGAGTTCGCGATCGGTGTGGCGATAGTTGAAATGATCTACCTGCGTTTTGCATTGACAGGTATGGACTGGATCGTTCGCCACCGCACTTCATTTATTGTATTGGGATGGTTAACGGTAGTAATGTTTTTTGTTTTGGGCGTAATGGCATTCATCAGCGCCAGGAAACAAAAAAAAGAAGAAAAAAAAGCATTGATACTGAATAATAAACTGAACCGGTTTGTATTGGGTTTGATGATGAGCGCTCTCAATCCTGTACAGATCCCTTTCTGGTTTTTATGGACATCCACCTTTATTCAAACAAAAGTTTTACCGGTTAAAGCGGTTTCGTTCAATCTTTTTACAGCCGGTGCGGGTGCAGGAACTTTATCAGGCCTTGCCGTTTATATCTATGGAGGAAACTGGCTCGTATCAAAAATGAAAACCAGTAATCAGACACTTAATAAAGTAATGGGTGTGATCTTTATCATCACCGCCCTGATACAGTTATACCGTATGTTGTATCAGCCATGGATCTGAATATGCTTCTCAATTATTTACTGATAGAAATGATACAACCTGCCTGAAGGCGGCTGGTTTTAAGTATCGAATAAACAGTATTCGTAATTTGCGTTGACAATATATACCTGGCAAAAAAGTTGAGCCGGTTTATTTTGATGCCGCTGCTTATAAAGGGAGCCGCAACAAAACCATTCACATCCGGCTGGCCATCCCGTTTCTGCGTATTTGCAATAATGGTATTCTTAACAAGAACGTAATTATTTTTCGAAACCAATAGCGAACCGCTTACGCCGGCCCCTATATACCATTTTGCCTTGTCAAGCGGATTCATGACGTAGAACGCAGACGCAGACAGGCTTGCGTAATAATCATTCAAATGCGTCTCATAACTCACTCCGCCATTATCAGGCGCTATGATCACTGAATTCACATTGTCAACAGTAAGGCCAACTGTTATCCCGAACCGGGAAAGGTTTCTTTGGGAAAGAAGTGTAAAATCCACACCTGCAGTTGGAAAAAAATTATTAGTTGCTGTTCCGTTGTGAAACTGTCCGTTGGGATCATCATTCGGTGTACTGCTGCAATAAGAAACACCCAGTAATATCCCCCAGCTTCCTTTAAAACTTTTTCGGTCTGCGATGCTGCTCTTATTATTATTCATTTTATCGAAAAAAGCACTGATATCTTCACGCGAATACGAAAGGTTCTTTGTTGAAAGTGCAGCGGAAGGATTTACTGTACTGAGCAGCCTGGTAAGCTGGTCTTTGTACAATTCGTTTTTCCAGAAACCTGTTTTGTCGTAGTTGGGATCATTTTTGTGTTTATCGTCAACAAAAGATTTGATGCCCGTTCCATACACGAGTTCTTCCGGCTTTCCATCGCGGATCACATAAAAAAATGATCGGTCGGGCGTTGTATACTCTCCAAGCGAATAATTGCCCGGTGCAATTATCCGCAACCATACCGTAGCTTCCTTTGTCTGATTATCATCCTCAGGAATTGTTACCGACTCAATAACCGGAAGGAGGTAATGATATTGTATTGTAAACTTTTGATAATTATCTTCTCCGCTTACTGTAAATGCTTTGAGGTCATTAACAGTGTAGGTTACAGTTTTGTTAGCCTTGAATTCGATCTGTGTTGGATTTGCATTCCACTGGCGGTAATTTATCTGTCCTTTCAGTGTATCACCGTTATTTAATACAACCCAGCCATTCTTGAAATTTTTTTGGGCACTTACAGAATAGAAAACAAGACAGGCAAGAACAGGAAGTATCTTTCTCATGTTGCAGTTTTGGTTACTGAACATGGAATATATAAAAAATAATTAATCCACAATAAAGATCATACATCCATCTTTTGAAAAACTCCGGTGTGCATCGCTGTTATCGCCAACCGTATAGATGTTTCCTTTGGTGAGTAAATGTTTACTGCCGTTTGCCAATTCAGTTTCCATCGACCCTTCCAGGCAAAAAATAATGTGCCCCTTACTGCACCAATGGTCAGCAAAATAACCAGGCGAATAGGTTACGAGCCGTATCCGTATTTCATCACGAAATAAAGTTCTCCATTCTGCAAAACCCGTTTCGCCTTTTTTTATTTCAGGATCGATGGTTGAAAAATCAGTAATGGAAAATGGAAAAGGAGAGAAGCGCATGCTTAATTCTTCTGATTATTAACTATTAATTTTAATTCTCTACTGCCCACTTATCCCTGTCATCCGGCGAAAATTTCCACGGTGCAAAATTATTTTCAATATTGCTGAATGTTCCGTTCCATTCCTGCGGCGCATTGCTTTCTTCCATGATCAGTGAACGGCGCAGTTCCAAAATGATATCGAGCGGTGAAATACTTACCGGGCATTCTTCCACACAGGCATTACAGGTTGTGCAGGCGCGCAATTCTTCCACACTGATATAATCATGCAGCAATGTTTTATTATCAGCAACAAACTGTTTGTGCTGATCAATATTTTTCCCCACATCTTCCATTCTGTCGCGTGTGGCCATCATGATCTTTCTCGGGCTGAGTAATTTGCCGGTAATGTTTGCAGGACAGGCAGCAGTGCACCTGCCGCATTCCGTGCAACTGTATGCATCTAATAAATTTTTCCAGCTCAGTTCAAAAATATCCTTTGCGCCAAAATGTGCGGGAGGTGCAGCATCTGTTGGCGCCGTTTCCGGTTTCATTGCATACAATACTTCATTCTGAACAGCGGGCATGTTCTTCATTTTACCTGCGGGCTCCAGCCTTGCATAATATGCATTGGGAAATGCCAGTAAAATATGCAGGTGTTTGGAATACGGCAGGTAATTCAGGAAAATAAATATGCCTGTAATATGCATCCACCAACAGGTTCGCTCAATGGCGATCAGGGTTGTGGTGTGCATGTTTTGAAACAAAGGAGATAATATCCCCGAAAAAAAGAAACTACCTGTCTGGTGATAATGTTCACTGCCGTTTGCCTGCAGCACCTGGTCGGTAGCATTCATGGTTAAAAACAGGCTCATTAAAATGATCTCGGAGATCAGGATATAATTTGCATCACTGCGCGGCCAGCCGTTAAGGTCTTTGCTGATAAAACGTTTGAGTTTGATGATGTTCCTTCTTACTAAGAAAATAATACATACTGTTATCACACCAACTGCTAAAAATTCAAAACCATTGATAAGCCAGTTATAAGAGATACCGAGTAACGGCAGAAATAAGCGATGCGTGCCAAGTAAACCATCCAGCACGATTTCGAGCACTTCGAGATTGATAATAATAAAACCAACATAGATCACCAGGTGCATTACAGCAACCAATGGATTCCTGAACATCTTCTTTTGTCCGAGTGCCAGTAACAGCAGGTTCTTCCAGCGTTTTGCCGGCTGGTCATTGAGCTGTTCATCTTTGCCCAGCAGAATATTACGCCTGATCTCACCGGCCTTTTTGGCAAACAGCCAGCTGGCAGTTGCCAGAAGCGCCACAAATGCTGCCTGTTGTACATAATGCATAGTAATCTGTTATTTTGCTAAGGTAATAGTTTTGTGTAGTTGTAAAAGGGAGTTTTATTGTTGTTATTTTTGGTGATCAAATAATGTATTATGGCAGATAGAAATTATATCCTGAATAAGGAAGGCGCTGAACAGAAATTACACCGTATGTCGCTCGAGCTGGCCGAACACCTGAACGGTGATGCGGCGCCTGTAATTATTATCGGCATCCGCAACAGCGGAACAGTGATCGCTGAAAAGACCGGCGCGTTATTAAAAAATTATATACCCAATAATATAGAAGTGATCTCGCTCACAATGGATAAAGCGCATCCAACATCTGTTGAGCTGAGCAAAAAAATTGATTTCAATAACCTTCATATCATCATCGCCGATGATGTTACCAACAGCGGCCGTACTTTATTATATGCATTGAAACCGTTACTCGATTTTCATCCAAAAAGCATACAGACATTGGTGCTGGTTGAAAGAATGCACAAGCTCTTTCCCGTAAACCCTGATTATGTAGGCTTATCCGTAGCCACTACTATGCAGGAACATATACAGGTGGAAGTGGTGGATGGGGAAGTGGTGGGAGCTTATATAATTTAGAGTCTGGAGTTAGAAGTCTGGAGTTAGAAGTCTGAAGTGATTTTTTACCCAGACTCCAGACTTCTGACTCCAGATTCCTAACTCCTAAAAGTGTATCCAGTTCCACTCCACACCCTTCTTCGAAAAACCAATCGACGGCGTTGGAAATTTGATTGAATTGAAGAGATAAAAAGTTGTTCTCAGGAATTTGCTTTTTGTCCTGATCCGCGTCAGGTCTATATCCGGGGCAATATACCACTGGCGGTAACGGGAAATATCCTGTCTGCTGAATATGATGTTGCCATTATTATCTTTTGCTGTGTTCGATGATCCGCCAAACATTCCATCAGCGCCGTAACCCAAAGAAATATTTAACCAGGAGGGAAGATGTGACTGTTTAAAAAAACTTTTCAGGTTCACACTTACCCAATAGGTTTGGCCGTTATAATCTTTCAGCATTCTTTCAACAAGGCGGTTGCCAAAAAGCTGGTCGGCGCGTTGGTTCAGAGAAGCATCTCCATAATCAATACGGTGAAAAGAAAATTTTATCTGGATCCGTTGTTCATCCCATGCAAGTTGCTGTGAAATGAATGTGGCGCTGCCGGTAAGATTGGCGAGCATATCACCGGGACTGAATCCCCATTCTGCCGAAAAGCCATCCAGTATTTCTATTACAGTTAAAAAAGCGGTACCGCTTAAACCACCGATCCATATACTTTGTTTGCGCGAAGCGCCGGCCCATTTCCACGCTTCCATACTAAACCTGCCGGCTGTATATGCGCTGAAAAAATGGCCGGCCTTATCCATCTGCAACCAATCATTATTATCATTAAAAAAATGAAAAGATGATTGGGCGTATTTTTTATACCAAACATTCGATAAAGCAACCAGGCTTCCGCCATAACCAACCACACTTGCGGCAGTTGCGAGATAGAGGCGCGTTTTGTTATTCGCGGAAATAGTTGGGGGCTGATGTGCAACCATAAGTGAATCCTGCGCAAACACGCACAGGCAGCACAGCAGCGCCGGTATAAGCAGTAGTTTCTTCACTACTTCAAACATACATCACTAAATCAACAGAGTTTAATTGATTAGGTTGAAAATGCAAAAAATATTCATAAACTTGCCGTCTAATCGCATCATCAAATAAAAACCAGTATTATGGACGCTGCCATTCAGGAAAAAGTAAATGTGTGGATCAACGGAAACTACGACCAGGCCACAAAAGATACCATCAACAAATTGCAAAAAGAACATCCCGATGAATTGGCCGATGCCTTTTATCAAAGCCTCGAATTCGGTACCGGTGGTTTGCGTGGCATCATGGGTGTTGGCACAAACCGCATTAATAAATACACGATCGGCATGGCCACACAAGGCTTTGCCAATTACCTGAAAAAAACATATGGCAGCGAAGAAATAAAAGTGGCCATTGCACACGACAGCCGCAACAACAGCCGCTTCTTTGCGCAAACTACTGCCAGTGTTTTTGCAGCGAATGGGATCAAAGTTTTTTTATTTGAATCATTGCGCCCCACACCCGAATTAAGTTTTGCGATCAGGACGCTGGGATGCAAAGGCGGCGTGGTTTGCACGGCATCGCATAATCCCAAAGAATACAATGGTTATAAAGCCTACTGGAACGATGGCGGACAACTTGTGCCGCCGCATGATGGCAATGTGATCAAAGAAGTAGAAGCCATCACCGATGTGAACGATGTAAAATGGGAGGGCAGCAACGCTAATATTACATTGATCGGTTCGGAGATGGATAATAAATACATGGATATGGTGCAGGCATTAAGTGTATATCCTGATGTGATCACCAAACAACACGACCTTAGAATTGTATACACGCCCATTCATGGAAGCGGTATCATGCTGGTTCCCGAAACATTAAAACGTTTTGGTTTTACTAACGTGAACATTGTATCGGAACAGGTAACGCCAAATGGAAATTTTCCAACAGTAAATTATCCCAATCCCGAAGAAGCCGAAACGATGAGCTTTGGTTTGAAGAAAGCCAAAGAAATGGATGCGGATATTTTACTCGGAACCGATCCGGATGCCGACCGCGTTGGCATCGGTGTAAAAAACCACAAAGGCGAATGGGTGCTGATGAACGGGAACCAGACAGCCGTACTCGCATTTACTTATATGATGGAAGCGCGCAAAGCCAAAGGTATTGCGCAGCCGAATGATATGGTGATCACCACCATCGTTACCACGGAAATGATCAACCAGGTTGCCAAACAAAATGATGTGGCATGTTATAATGTGCTCACAGGTTTTAAATGGATCGCAGAAAAAATAAAAGAACTCGACGGGCAAAAAAATTATGTGATCGGCGGAGAAGAAAGTTTTGGCCTGATGATCGGAAACCAGATCCGCGATAAAGATGCAGTAAGCGCCGTTGCATTGATGTGCGAAATGGCGGCATATGAAAAAGCACAGGGAAAAACATTGTTTGATAAAATGATCGAGCTGTATATCAAATACGGTTTTTATTATGAGAACCTGATCAGCATAACAAAGAAAGGAATGAACGGTTCAAAAGAAATTGCCGATATGATGGAAGGGTACCGCAAAGATCCGCCGGCAACTATTTCAGGCGCCAAAGTAACTACGCTGCTCGATTACCAGTTACAGAAAGGAACCAACCTTACAACCGGCGAAACATGGAAGATCGAACTGCCTAAAAGCAATGTGCTGCAGTTTATCACCGATGACGGAACAAAAATATCCGCCAGGCCATCGGGAACAGAACCCAAGATCAAATTCTATTTCAGTGTAAATACCAAACTGGAACGTGCCGAAGATTTTGATACCGTTTTTGCTTCGCTGGAAAACAGGATCAAAAGTATTATTTCAGATATGAAGTTGAAGTAACTATTATTGACACAGAAGGCACAGACAGACACAGTTTTTCTGTGCACATCTGTGTATTCTGTGGCAATCTTTTATTTCAATGTGTAGAATTTTTCGATTTTATTTTTCTGTTCACAATCATCTTCCCGCCAACGGTTACCGTATATTCGTTGTGCTATGAGAAAGTACGAGGATACATACCAGCACAAGGGGCTAAGAAAAAAATTAGCAGGCCTGCTCCGCGAAAAAGGCATCACCGATGAAAATGTACTAGATGCCATCAACACCATCCCGCGCCATTATTTTCTCGATTCGGCTTTTGATAAGATCGCTTATGAAGACAGGGCCTTTGAAATAGCTGCCGGCCAAACTATTTCACAACCTTACACCGTTGCTTACCAGACACAATTATTACAGGTAAAAAGATCAGATAAAATTTTAGAGATCGGAACCGGAAGTGTTTACCAGGCAACCATATTGGCTGAGATGGGAGCATGGGTGTACACGATCGAACGGCAGAAAAAATTATACGATCTTCAGAAAGAATATTATTTCCGCAATAAATACCCCAACATCAAATTTTTTTTCGGAGATGGATTTGAAGGATTACAGACATATGCGCCTTTTGATAAAATTATTATCACTGCAGCAGCGCCATTTATCCCGCCAAAACTGGTACAGCAATTAAAAGTAGGTGGTATGATGGTAATACCTGTTGACGAAGGGGAAACACAACGCATGCTCCGCCTCACCAAACTCGAAGACGGCACTGTGAAAGAAGAAGCCTTTGAACAGTTTTCTTTTGTACCAATGTTAACCGGAAGGAACAGGTAGAACCGGAATGGTTATATTGTATCGCTTTAATTAAAATGCAAAAATTGTCTATTCTGTGGCGAAGCAAAATTTGATAATTTAAAAAATTAACCAATGAATAAACTGCTACAACCCGGCCGCATCATTTTTGCAACCGGAACCATCGCACTGGGTGTTCTTTGTATTTTGATGAAAGATTTTATTGTTGGCCGCCCGCCGGCATGGCCCGCGGATTATGCGGCCATTAATCCTGTATTGGGTTATATAACCGGCATTGTTATGATCATTTCAGGTATGATCATTCTTGTAAGAAAACAG
This sequence comes from Bacteroidota bacterium, assembly GCA_013289065.1. Lineage (GTDB taxonomy): Bacteria > Bacteroidota > Bacteroidia > Chitinophagales > Chitinophagaceae > Sediminibacterium. Next base: position 30,398 of record JABDAP010000009.1, read on the forward strand.
GCAGGCGTTGCCGCTTTGCAGGTTGCTATTTTAATTATATGCTTTTCATTAACCAGGTTATTGCCAAACTTCACGGCCAACTGGCTCGCGGCATTTAAATCGATGGCATTATTCGGCGGCGCTTTAATAGTGGCCTGTTCCTATCCCGCCTATGCAACAAAAACAAACCTGAAAAATGGTATTGTATTTACCGGCTGTTTATTACTCGCTGCTTTTTTTATAGCAGGCGGTTACGCGCATTTTGCATATGAAGCATTTCTAATAGATTTCATTCCTGCCTATATTCCTTTTCATGCTTTCTGGGCGTACTTCTGTGGTGTTTGTTTATTTGCAGGCGGCATTGGTATCATCATTCCGCAAACACGAAGATTAGCCGCATTGCTTTCAGGTATTATGTTACTTGGTTGGTTTGCATTATTGCATATTCCAAGGTTCCTGGCCGATACAAATAATCCCGGCGACAGAATGGGCCTCTGCGAATCATTTACATTCTGCGGTATCTTCTTTGTCTTGGCTGCCATGTCTCCAAAGAAGAATTAGCGGTAAGATAATCAAATCGCGCCTCCGCGCCTTTGTGTGAATATTTGTACGCAAAGGCGCGGAGGCGCGGTTAAATCGGCTGCCTATTGCATTTGCGCTTTTTAGTTTATAGATTTATAGATTAACCAAAACAACCCTGCACATGAAAAAATCATTGGCTCTCCTGTATGGTTTGGTATCATACATGGTATTCCTGGTTGCATTTCTCTACGCGATCGGGTTTGTTGGAAATTTTTTTGTACCAAAATCTATCGACTCCGGAACAGAATCTTCTTTTGCACAGGCTGTACTCATCAATGCGGCTTTACTCAGCGTGTTCGCATTGCAGCACAGCATCATGGCAAGGCCGGCATTTAAAAAATGGTGGACTACCCTTATCAGCCCGGCAGTTGAACGCAGCACATATGTGTTGTTATCCAGCCTCGCATTGTTATTGATCTACTGGCAATGGGTTCCGATGAAAACAATTATCTGGTCAACAGACAATGCATCAGCCGTAATGTTCTGGAACGTGATCTATTTTTTCGGATGGCTTGTTGTATTTCTCTCCACATTTATGATCAACCACTTTGACCTGTTTGGATTGAAACAGGTTTTTGATAACCTGCGCGATAAACAAAGCGCTTCGGGTGAATTCAAAATAAATTATTTCTATGGTATCGTACGCCACCCCATTATGCTCGGTTTTATCATTGCATTCTGGGCAACACCGGTTATGACATTAGGGCATCTTGTTTTTTCAATCACAACCACTTTGTACATCCTGATCGCAGTGAAATTTTTTGAAGAACGCGATCTATTAAAAGCGCATCCTGTTGAATATGCGGAATACAAAAAGAAAGTGCCGATGGTGATCCCGTTCACGGGAAAAAGAAAATAAATATCTTTGATGTGCCGGTAAATTTTTGCCGGCACATTTTTTAACCGGCAGCGCAAATGAATAACCAGAACAAAAAGTATATCCTGCCTGTTATCGTCATCGCTCAATTTGCCTGTACTTCTCTTTGGTTCGCGGGTAATGCTGTGATCACGGATATCATCAAACAATTTTCTCTGGCGCCGGATGCACTGGGACATTTGGTTTCAGCTGTTCAATTAGGATTTATTTCAGGCACTTTATTATTTGCCGTTTTTACGATCTCAGATCGTTATTCTCCCTCCAAAATTTTTTTTATTTGTTCGATAGCAGCTTCGTTATCTAACCTGCTTATTTTTTTCGCAGATGGATTGCCGGTGATCATGCTGTCAAGATGTATGACCGGTTTATTTTTAGCCGGCATCTATCCGGTTGGCATGAAGATCGCTTCAGACTATAACAAAGAGGGATTAGGCAAAGCCCTCGGATGGCTGGTTGGCGCACTGGTATTGGGTACCGCATTCCCTCATCTCGTTCATTCATTCACACAAACACTTTCATGGAAGATCGTGATCTCGGTAAGCTCTTCACTTTCTGTTATTGGCGGACTGATGATCTTTTTATTTGTACCCGATGGCCCGCATCGCGGCCGCAGTACAACATTTGACCTTACTGCATTTGCAAAAATTTTCCGTAACCGTAATTTTCGCCTCGCAGCATTCGGTTATTTCGGGCATATGTGGGAGTTGTATGCTTTATGGGCATTCATACCGGTATTACTCACCACGTACACTGCATTGCATGTTGATACAAATATGCCCGTGTCGCTATTCTCATTTTTTGTGATTGCCAGCGGCAGTATCGGTTGCGTGCTGGGTGGTTATCTTTCTCAATATTTCAGGAACAGCAAAATTGCATTTGTTGCATTGGCCACTTCTTTTATCTGTTGTTTATTATCTCCGTTCCTGTTTCATTTTTCTTTTGTTTTTTTTCTGCTGTTGCTTTTTGTGTGGGGCATATCAGCAACAACCGATTCCCCGCAATTCTCCACCATCGTTGCCAACTCTGCTGCTGCAGAATCAAAAGGAACCGCTTTAACTATTACCAACTCCATGGGTTTTCTTATTTCCATCATCAGCATAGAATCGGTCAATGCATTGAAAACAGTCATTGACCCGGAACATATCTATTTAATTCTTGCCATCGGGCCTTTGTTAGGGTTGATTGCTTTGTCTGGACTTGTTTTTAAAAAGCCTGGAGTTAGGAGACTGGAGACTGAAGTTTAAGAATATCAATGTAAACTCCAGTCTCCTAACTCCAGACTAAAAACAAAAAGCCGCTCAATAAAAACTGAGCGGCTTTCAAACTATTATAAATTTCTTATTGCTGTCCTCCCATCATATCAGTAGCGCCACCCTGGTCGGCCTTGGTATTCTTGCGTTTGAATAACACTGCATCAAACTTACCAAAACGATAGTTGAAGTTAAGACGCAATACCTGCGGATCCCTTCTTCTCTCACTCGTTTGTGTGAAATAGATACTCTCAGAATATGATTTGAAAACCTGCGTACGGAAAATATCATTCATGCTCAACGTTAAAGACCCACTCTGCCCGTTCTTCCATGTCCAGTCTTTACGGATGGCAAGATCAAATCCATAACGCGGCAGGTTATATCCCTGCGAAGTAGACTGCGGCCCGCCGCCGCCAAACATTCCGCCACCGCCACCACCGCGGCCACCCATTCCGCCGCCACCTGAATTTGGCGGGATAACACTCTTGGCCTGGTAATCGCCGCTGAACTGGATAGACAACCCTTTCGATACTTTAAAGGCATTGTTCATTTTTCCAAACCAACTGATCAATGAATTGCTCAGGCTTTGTCCGGGTACGGTTGCATTGATCTTTGAATTGAAGAGGTTCACGTTAACAGTGAAATCCCACCATTTGGTGATCGCTGATTTATTGGTCAGTTCCAATCCATATGAATAACTGTAATCGGCATTGATATAGGTATTGAAATAAGCGCTGTCGCCAGTACTTAAACCATTTTTATCCCTGTACACATAACGTGTGATCAGGTCGGTTGTGTGTTTGAAGAAAACAGTGGCTAAGAAATTCGAACCGCGTTTGTATGCATTGTTATACGATACTTCGAATGAATTGGTGAACTCAGGTTTCAATCCTGCATTACCGATATTGATATTCTGCGGATCAGAATAATCAGGGAAAGGCATCAGCTGAAAGAAGTTCGGGCGGTTCACTCGGCGTGAATAGTTCAGCTGGAAATCCTGTTTCTCATCTATCTTATACGTAACGAATGCACTTGGGAAAAGGCTCAATGGATAGGCAACTTTAAAAGTGGCTGAATCAATTCCTTTTGCATTCAATAAAGTACCTGTATAGTTCGAACTCTCTGCACGCAAACCTAATTGATAGCTCCATTTGCGCACTTTAAAACTATACGTAGCATACGCAGCGCTTACCTCATCATGGAACTTGTATTTGTTACTGATCAATGGCACCAATACATATTTGCTGCTTGGATAATCGAAAGCATACTGATCGCTCAGGTTACTGAAATCGCGGATAGCGGATCTTGCACCGGCTTCAAATTTTGTATCGTCAGTGATCTGGTTCTCATAATCGATCTGCGCAGTATAATTTTTAGTGGTACCGTTCCCTATGGTATTTTGTAAAAGCGCCAGCCCTTTGTTGCTGCCATTAGGGTTATAGGTTTGTGTACCTATAAATGAATTGTTATCGTTCTTGCTCGAGTTATAATTGAAATCAGCCGTGATATCGTGGCCATTCTTTGCAAAATTGTGTTTGTAACTTACCTGTGAGCCTAAGTTTTCAAAATTCGAATGACTGGTTGTGCCGATAATATCATAGTCCGTATATACAGATTGAATGGTTGAATCTACGTGCTGTGTCTGTGCGTTATCAAACTGCCCTTTGTTATAATTCGCTGCAATAGAGAATGTGTTCCTGTTATCTACAAAATAATCAAGGCCGCCGCGGAAGAATCCAAAATATCCTGTGTTCTCGCCATGTGTGGTATTGTACACATTGCTTGGCGGTACAAGGATATTATCCCTGTTGGTGATACCATCAGAGATCGATTTACGCTGGTTATAATTCGCACTCAGTGAAAAATTGATCTTGCTCTGGCGCATATTGATATCGCCGCCGAAATTTGTTTTGCCGCGCGAATCAACACCCGTTCTGATACTGCCGTTATAACCTGTTTTTTTATTCTTCTTTAAAACGATATTCAGAATACCTGCATTACCGCCCGATGCATCATATTTAGCGCCGGGGTTGGTAATGAGTTCTACTTTGTCAATGATATCAGCCGGGATCTGGTCAAGCGTTAACGTGGTCGGGCGGTTATCAATAAAAATCGTTGGCGCTGCATTGCGCAGTGTAACGTTGCCATCAATATCCACATTCAGCGACGGGATGCTTTTCATGATCTCGGTAGCTGTTTGCCCTGTGCTTACGAGGTTCTTATCAACATTGAATATTTTCCTGTCGATACCCAGTTCAAACTGTGGCCTTGAAGAAGCCGTAACGGTTACGTTTCCAAGATTGGCAGCGTCTTCTTCCATTTTAATATTGCCAAGGTCTTTATCAGCCAAACTCAGCAATTGCTGTGCACCGCCGCCGGGCTGTCCGCCACCGGCTGCATTCGCACCGCCGCCCTGCGGAAGTTTGATGCCAAAGCTTACAGGTTTGTCAATTGATTTATAACCAAGGGAACTGAGCTTCAGTTTATAATTGCCAAAAACAGGAAGGTTATCAAAACTAAAATCCCCGTTCGCCTTGGTGATTAAAGTACCCAGAACCGCATCCTTCATTTTCTTGGTGGCAGTATCAAATTTATTTCCGGTCAGAAGCACGGTTACTGATTCCATGCCTTTGTTTGTTTTGCTGTCAACGATCTTTCCATAAAAATGGCCGATGTTCATATTTTGGCCACCGCCACCCTGGCGTCCGCCGGCCGGTGGCTGCGAAAAAGCGGCAAAGCACAAAAGATTCAAAACAGTAATAGATAAAATTTTTCTCATGATCATTTAAGTGTATATTATATTATGCAAATTTGCGATGTCGTTTTTTCGACGCCCTTTTTCATTATACAAACGGTAATATGGCAAATCTGAATGGGCAAAGTTGCTCTGCCACAGCCATGATTTGTCTTTTTTGTCGGTGATCGCTGCAAAATGGTCGGCAATCACGCGAAATGCTCCTCAATAAGCGGCACTGTTCTGGATATTCCCGGGTTCCCGGTTCCCGGTTTGTGGCAAGATGCATTTGGTTTGGATCATCCAGCAAGACGGAATCGAATTCTTTGATAAATTAAAAACCTATAAGGGGCAACCTTATAGGTTTTATCAGGGAGGACGAGGGGTCTCGAACCCCCGGCCTTCAGTGCCACAAACTGACGCTCTAACCAACTGAGCTACGACCTCCGTTTTTCAGTCGGCAAAAATAAGGCAAATCACGATTACTTGGCATGTCTTTTTCTACAGTTCCTAAATTACCGGTCATCAAAACCTTTGTTAATTGGCGCAAATGGTTGATGGCTAAAAAGGTTTTTAGGTTATTTTTACTATCTATCATGCTATCATGCAAAAATTTACGCAATTTATGAAGAGTAGAAAAGGGTTATTACTTCTTGCCATCATATTGTTTGGCGGATTATTCTTTGCTTTCAGGAGTTCAGGTATTGGCGGGAAAGATATCCTGATGACGCAACGACAAAGGTTACTGACTGAGGTTGGGCGCATACTGGAACAACAGCACTATAGCCCGAAAATAATCAACGACGGTTTTTCCAAAATGGTTTTCAAAAAATTCATTGATGAACTGGATGGGGATAAATCACATTTCCTTCAGTCGGATATCAATGTGTTGAAAAAATACGAAACCACTATCGATGATGAAATTCACGGCACTGTGCCTATTGAATTTGCACCAGCCGTGAGCCTGATCTATGATCAGCGCATTAAAGAAGTGCAGGCGATATACAGGGATATTCTTTCCAGGCCTTTTGATTTCAGCAAAGATGAAACAACTGTACTCGATGGCGACAAGCTAAACTATACCGCAAACGAAGAAGAGCGCAAAGAAAGATGGAGAAAGAAATTAAAATTCCTTACGCTGGAAAGATATGCCGACCTGATAGACCAGCAGGAAAAAGATAAAGACAAGAAAGATTTTGTTGCCAAAACAAATGCCGAACTGGAAAAAGATGCGCGCGCGAAAGTGTTGAAAATGATGGACGATAATTATCAGCGCATCGAAAAAACGTATAAAGAAGAACAGCGTTTCGATACATTCATGAATGTGATCATTAACATGATGGATCCGCACAGCGATTATTTTCCGCCGCAGGAAAAAAGAGCTTTTGATGAAAGAATGAGCGGCAAGTTCTATGGCATCGGCGCAACACTGGGAAAAGACGATTACGGAATCAAGATCACCAGCGTTGTTGCAGGCGGCCCGGCCTGGAAATCAAAAGAGATCGTTGCAAATGATGTGATCACGAAAGTAGCACAGGGATCGGCCGAACCGGTTGATGTTAGCGGTTATGATACACAGGATGCGGTATTGCTGATACGCGGTAACAAAGGAACGGAAGTAAGGCTGACCATAAAAAAACAGGATGGCTCGGTTAAAGTGGTGAGCATGATCCGCGAAGAAATTGTGCAGGACGAACTGAATGCAAGAAGTGCCGTTATACAAAGCGGAAAAGATAAGATCGGTTATATATGGCTGCAGGATTTTTATGCAAATTTTGAAGATCCCAAAGCACACCGTTGTTCTGAAGACGTTGCCAAGGAAGTGATCAAACTCAAGGCGGAAAATGTGGATGGCATCGTGATCGATATCCGCAACAATGGCGGCGGCTCTTTGTATGAAGTAGTAAAAATGGTTGGCCTGTTCATCAAAAGCGGGCCTGTGGTACAGGTGAAAGAAAAAGATGGCAAAGTTGATCAAAGCACCTGGAGGGATAATGATGAATCTGTTTTATATGATGGCCCGCTGGCCGTTATGGTAAACGAATTCAGCGCATCGGCCAGTGAAATATTTGCGGGTGCGATACAGGATTACAAACGCGGTGTGATCATAGGCAGCTCATCTACTTATGGAAAAGGAACCGTTCAGAGAACGATACCTTTCGGTAACCGCAATGACCTGTACAGTACCAGAACGGATCTTGGCGCCATGACACTTACCTTCCAGAAATTCTACCGCATCAATGGTGCATCCACCCAGTTAAAAGGCGTGGTGCCTGATATCATTCTTCCTGATGCATATGAGTATTATAAAGGGCGCGAGAAAGATAATGAACAGGCATTGCCATACGATGAGATCCCTAAAACTTCTTACCAGACCTGGTCGAACAATTATGGGGTTGACAATGTAATAAAGAAAGAAAACGAAAAAATAAAAAGCGATCCTTCACTCAACCTTTTATCCAGCAACCTGCAGTGGCTCTCACAAAACGGAGAACTGCCATTGAGCCTGGATTACAATAAATACCGCGACCGCCAGAAACAAATTACTTCTACCGTGAACCAGGACAATAGCCTGTTAAAGATCAAAGAAGATATGAATGTTTCTGAACTGGCGGTTGATCATGACCTGTTCTATAATAATCCGAATACACAAAAAGGAGAATATTATAAGTCATGGCTGAAAGCATTAAAGAATGACATGCATATTGATGAAACGGTTAATGTACTGAAAGAAATGGCGAAGACACAGGTACAGACTGCTCAAAATAAATGAATATTGTAGCAATTTGAAATTGATTAAAATTTTAGCCGCAGATTCGCAGATTTTTACTGGTAATCTGCGAATCTGCGGCTAACGATTTTTTACTCTAATATAAAGTGATACGATATCAAATAATGCTGCACACGCAAATACGGATTGGAAGATTTAATTGTTGACGAAACCTTGATTGAATGCAACTTGAGAAAAAGTGGTACGCATTGTATACAAAGCCCCGTTGGGAAAAAAAGATCGACAGTGTGTTGATCAGAAAAGGGCTCGAAAGCTGGTGCCCGTTGCAAAAGATAGAAAGGCAATGGAGCGACAGGAAAAAGATCATTGAAGACCCTTTGTTCAAATCATACGTGTTTGTGCGGATCGACGATACCGAACGCGCCAAAGTTTTAATGACAGATGGTGTGTTGAATTTTGTACATTATCTCGGTAAGCCGGCTGTTATTAAAAATGAAGAGATAGACCTGATCAAGAAATACCTTGCTGAGAAAGATGCAAGTATTTTTATCATTTCGCAGGAAGGGTTCAGGGAAGACACGAAAATAAAAGTGAACCACGGCGTATTCATGGGCAACGAAGGAACCGTACTGCGCGGCGGAAAGAAAAAAGTTTACGTAAAACTGGAAAGCCTGGGGCAGGTGATGGTGGTTGAGTTTCCCGCGGAATATCTATCACCGATATAATTTGAAAATGCGGAGTAACTGAACCGTAAAAATTTTATGAAATTCCTCAAACTATATTGGCAATCATATCGAATGTGACAATAACAATTTTCAAATTTGCACATTTTCAAATTACTACATCTTCCACTCCACGATCTGATTCGCCCATTCTTTTCTATAAGGTGTACTGACACGGATATAATTATCCGAATACCCTTCCATCATCCCGTTCTTCTCAAAAATTTCAAATAATACTTTTCGTGTTTGTCCCGCATGCAGATTGGTAAAGTATTGCATCTTCATGTAAGAAAGATTGCGGAGGGTTTTATTTCTTTCATTGCGCACGGAGATGGGTATTATGGGTTTGATCTCGAGCGCTTTGGTATTATCGCGTTCGGAGTAAGTAAAAACGTGGAGATAAGAAATATCCAATGAATGTAAAAAATCGAAGGTCTCTGTAAAGTGCGCATCCGTTTCACCGGGAAAGCCAACGATCACATCCACACCGATCGCGCAATGCGGCATGAGCGTTTTGATCAGCTTCACACGGTCGGCATACAATTCTCTTTTATACCGCCTTCTCATCAAACCCAATACCTCATTACTTCCGCTTTGCAGCGGGATATGAAAATGCGGCATGAACTTATCACTGTTTGCAACAAATTCTATGATCTCATTCGTTAATAAATTCGGCTCGATGGATGAGATGCGGTAACGCTCAATGCCGTTTACTTTATCCAAAGCTTTTACGAGGCCAAAGAAATTTTCTTTTGTATCGGTACCATCATTGCCTTTACCAAAATCGCCGAGGTTTACACCGGTAAGAACGATTTCTTTTACATCATCTGCCGCTAACTGTTTTGCATGCGCCACAACATTCGCTACATTATCACTACGGCTCTTTCCTCTTGCCATCGGTATGGTACAGAACGAACAATTGTAATCACATCCATCCTGCACTTTTAAAAAAGTACGCGTCCGGTCGTTTTGCGAAAACGAAGCGGTGAAACCGCTTACTTCTTCAATATCGCAACTGCAGATCTTTGCAGCATCGCCCTTGGCCAATTCGCTGATGTGCTGAACGATATTGAATTTTTCTGCGGCGCCCAATACCAGGTCAACACCGGGAATGGAAGCGATCTCTTTTGGTTTCAGCTGTGCATAACAACCGGTGATCACCACAAAACTTTCAGGCGCTTTCCGCTGTATGCGGCGCACCAGGTGACGGCATTCCTTATCTGCATTATCCGTAACCGAACAGGTATTGATCACGTACACATCGGCCAGGTCGTCAAAACCTTTTTTTTCAAACCCCTCATTTTCCAATAAACGGGAAAGGGTAGAGGTTTCTGAAAAGTTCAGTTTACAACCAAGTGTGTGAAAGGCTACTGTACGCTTCTTTTCCATATTCGGGCGCAAAGATAAGGGAGTTGAAAGTCTGGAGTTAGAAGACTGGAGACTGGAGTTTCTATTCCAGACTCCAGACTCCAGTCTCCAGACTGATTATAACGTTTTCTTAAAATAGTTAAATCCCTTATCCTCATTTTCCATTTTACAATATAAAAGTTATGTTTGCCAGTCTTAAAAACCAAAACAAATGCAGTTTAAGAAGATCAATAACATAAGCGGATGGGTTGTTTGCCTGATCGCCTGTACCGTATACATTTTAACCGCAGAAGCCGGGGGTAGTTTCTGGGATTGCGGCGAATTTGTGAGCAGCTGTTTTAAACTGCAGATCCCGCATCCGCCGGGGGCGCCCCTGTTTGTAATGCTGGGCCGTATTTTTATCGTTCTTTTTGGTAACGATCCGCTTACTGCCGCCAAAGCCGTAAACATCATGAATGCTTTGTGCAGCGGCCTCACGATCTTATTTCTTTTCTGGACGATCACACACTTTGCAAGGCGCATCGTTAACGTAAAGATCACCGATACGCTTACCAATTCGCAGATCTGGTCCATTATGGGAGCCGGCGCTGTTGGCGCTTTGGCATATACGTTCAGTGATTCATTCTGGTACAGCGCTGTGGAAGGTGAGGTATATGCGATGTCTTCATTCTTTACTGCCATTGTATTCTGGGCGATACTGAAATGGGAAGCGCATGCCGATGAACCGGGTGCAGACAGATGGATCGTTTGTATCTTTTTCCTGATGGGCCTTTCGATCGGCGTACACTTACTTAACCTCCTCACCATACCTGCGATCGTGATGGTGTATTACTTTAAAAGAAGGGATACATTCAATTACGATAAAATGCGCAAATGGTTTATCCGTTTGGTCGGGATCGGTGGCATACTCGCATTCATCGGCGCACTGATAAGTGCTGCGGGCGAGTCTACCGACAATCTTCCGCTTGATGGAACCATGGCCGGCCTGATGGTGATCGGAACGATTATAGCCATTGCCTTGCTGTTCCTTATTGAACGGATGGCTAAAGACAAGAAAGCATATTATGGCGGGATCTATATCTTTTTTGGTATCGGTTGTGTGTTGGTTGGCGTAGTGCAGGTAGGTGTGATACAGTATTCAGTAAAACTGGCGGGTATGTTCGACCGTTGGTTTGTAAATGGGTTTGGCCTTCCATTCTTCACCGGCTTCGCTTTCTTCTTTATACTGGTTGCCGCAGTATTGTGGTACGGTTTAAAATTCGCTGCAAAAAGATCATGGGCCTACCTCCGTTTGGGAATCTGGTGCCTGGCATTTATGCTGATCGGTTACAGTACTTATGTGACCACTATGATCCGCAGTAATGCGAATCCATCGGTTGATATGTATAATGTGGACAATCCATTGAGCCTGGTAGGTTATTTAGGCCGCGACCAGTATGGTGATTTCCCGATCTTATACGGGCAGAAATTCAACGCCGATCCTGCCGATATCAAAAACACCGGCATGCGTTACCAGAAATCGAACGATAAATATATTTCATTAGGCGAGGATAGAAAATACGTGTATGCATCTGATGATAAAATGGTTTTCCCGAGAGTGTGGGATCCAAGCAACGAACAGAACCATGCAGACTATTATGCATATTATCTCGGCATCAATAAAACACGCGATGGAAAATATGAACGCCCTCCGACACAGCTGGATAACATCAACTTTTTTATCGGCTACCAGACCTACTGGATGTACCTGCGTTATTTCTTCTGGAACTTTGTAGGAAAACAAAATGATAACCAGGGCCTTTTTATAGCCAATCCGCGTGATGGTAATTTTATTACCGGCATACCACCTGTAGATAATCTTTTCTTCGGCGACCAGAGCGCCATGCCCGACAGCCTTAAAAATAATAAAGCAAATAATAAGCTCTTTGCATTGCCATTCATATTGGGATTGATCGGTTTATTCTATCAATACAAAAGAAGGGGCGATGACGGAACGGTAAATATGTTATTGTTCTTCTTCACCGGTTTTGCGATCATCATATACCTCAACCAGGCCGGCTATCAGCCACGTGAACGTGACTATGCTTATGTAGGAAGTTTTTATGCATTTGCTATATGGATAGGTTTGGGTGTATTGAAAGTGCGGGACTGGCTAAGTAAAAAAACAAATGCAGTAACTGCTGCTTCAGTGGCAACACTTATCTGTTTGCTCGCAGTTCCTGTTTTAATGGCGCAACAGGAATGGGATGACCATGACCGCAGTAAAAAACAATTACCAAGAGACCTTGCAAAAGATTACTTAGAAAGCTGCGCGCCCAATGCCATCCTGTTTACGTATGGCGATAATGATACCTATCCGCTTTGGTATGCACAGGAAGTAGAAGGCATACGGCCTGATATACGCGTGATCAATTTTAGTTTGCTGGGTATCGACTGGTACATCAATGAACTGCGTTACAAAGTAAACCAGAGCGACCCGATCGATGTGATCTGGACACCGGAGCAGATCGAAGGAAGCAAACGTGATTATGTAATGTACCGCCCCAAAGAAAATATTCCTGAGAACAGGTATTATGACCTGTACGATATGATGAAAAATTATATTGGCAGCGACGACCCTGCGAAGATGGAAGACAGGGGCGGTAATGGAGATGGGTTGAATACATTCCCTGTAAAAAAAGTGTCTGTGCCGGTTGATAAAGCATTTGTGCTGAAGAACGGAACAGTGAATGCAACCGACAGTGTTGTATCTGAAATGAAGTTTGATATTCCAAAAGGCGCATTGGTTAAAAACGACCTTGCCCTGCTGAATGTGATCGCCGCAAACAAATGGAACCGGCCTATTTACTTTACGGGCCCGTCGGCAGAATTAGGATTTGATCAATACCTGCGCAGGGATGGATTGAGTTTCCGCCTGGTGCCGGTGATGAACAGCCGTGTGAACACAGACTGGATGTTTGATAAAGCGATGAATAAATTCGGTTTCGGCAATGCACAGATCAAAGGAGTGTATTATGATGAAGAGAACCGCCGCCACTTAAATACTATCCGTACTGCTTATGCAGAACTTGCGATGGATCTTGCAGATAAAAAAGATACCGTAAGAGCAAGGCAAGTACTTGAGAAAGCCGATAAAATGATGGATCCGTCGAACTTTGATTATGGCATGACGAGCCGCGGCAACCAGCATAACAGGAATTCATTATTGTTCCTCCAGGCCTGCTATATGGCAGGAGATAGTGTGTTGGCAAAGAAAGTAGCAGCATCTGTTAAACTGGATCTTCAGCAGCAGATGAGGTATTATAATTCACTCAGCCAAAGCAGGCAGGATGCATTGTCGGAAGAAAAACGCATGGCAGACAATTACCTGAAAGGAATGGAAGAAATGCAAACCATGTACAATCCGCGTATTACCATTCCAGGCAAATTGATGGCGCCTGCGGATTCGGGGAAAGCCGTGAGTGATGGTGCGAAGAAAAAATAAACAGTTATTAATAGATTTAAAAAAAGCCCGGTGATAAAGCCGGGCTTTTTTTATAGCAATATTTTATAGATGATCCGGGTGTATGTTCTTATTTTTTACTGGCAAGTGAATAGCTCGTATAAACAGAACCGGGTACGCCGGTAAGATTTATAAAAATATAAACGCTGTCATTAGCCGGATAAAATCTCAGGTACTCATAAACAGATGTAGCGACAGGTGATGTTTGATACTGAACTTCGGTACCGTTGTCATGGTTCCATATCATACCATTTAAACTGAATGGGCTATACCAGGTAAATGTAATAATGGTGTCAGCAAGATTCCTTGTAACAGAATTGGGGGTCTGAAAATTATTTATGTAAGTAGACGTGCCGGAAAAATGCCGAGGCGCCACCAACCTTGGATCGCCTTTTACCAGAACCTTGCCTGTTGCGGTATGCGCAACACCCAATCTGTATACAATGCAGGAAATATTGTAAGTACCCATATCCTGGTAAGTATGCGAAGGCGATGTTTCGGTAGAAGTTGTGCCGTCACCAAAATTCCATAAATACGATTCAACATCGGGATAAACCGTTGCCGAAAATTTGATGGGCAGTTTCATTAAAGAATCGGTGATAGGATTGATAGTAATGGTAACTGGTGTGCCGGGGCTGGGCTTAGAACAGGCAATGCACATACAAACACACATGGCCGATAAGATCCCGTAACAAGCTTTCATTTGATTGGATTTAGAGGCTTACTGTTTATGAAATTAGAAAAAATAATTTCAGAATGGTGATTTCCGGCCGGGAAATCGGTAAATCATA
>JABDAP010000010.1 GCA_013289065.1 Bacteroidota bacterium
ACGTGGCCTATGCCCAAATTCCGATTTGAAGTTGACCTGGGAACAGAAATGCAGGGAGTAGCCTTCCAGGAAGTATCTGGAATGGATGTAGAGAACCAGATCATCGAGTACCGTAAAAGCAACAGCAAGCTTTTTTCAACCGAAAAAATGCCTGGTATTGCCAAGTACGGAAACATTACCATGAAAAGAGGCGTGTTTGTGAATGATAACACCTTCTGGGATTGGCACAATGAAATATCAATGAACGTGGTAAAACGCAGAACCGTTCTGATCAAGCTTCTTGATGAGGATGGAAACGTTACCATGAAATGGCAGCTTAACAATGCATGGCCTACCAAAATTACCAGTACAGATCTTAAGTCTGACGGGAACGAAGTGGCTGTCGATACACTCGAGATCGCGCATGAGCAATTGATCGTAACTAATGGAAAGTAAATATTCTTTAGCATATTATTTTTCATTGTCGTTCAAAGGCGATGATGCTGCATTCCAGGAAGTATCCGGTATTGCGAAAGAAATGGGGGTGGAAGAAGTAGCCTGTGGCGGAGAGAACCGGTTCAAGTACCGGCTTCCCAAAGGCACCACCAGCCAGAACCTGGTATTCAAACGGGCGCTGCTCAACGAAGATTCGCAATTACTGGCATGGTGCGCGGCAACGCTTGATGATGGCCTTGCCAAAGCCATAGTGCCACACGATATAACGGTACGATTGCTGGATGCAGACGGAAACGTTTGCCTTTCATGGACATTCTTCAAGGCATACCCGGTGAAGTATTCACTCTCCGAATTGAAATCGCAGGAGAATGGATTGGTACTCGAATCGATGGAACTCGCGTATACTTATTTCAAGATCGCTTCTGACAGCGTAGTGAAAGGCTTTAAAGCATCTAAATTGTTTAACTGATTATGCCTGTAGAGATCAGAGAGATCATTATTAAAACGGAAATAACCACCGCTAACAGCAAGCAGGCTGTTTCCGAAGAAAAAGAAATGGGTATACTGAAGAAAAAATTACTGGAAGCCTGCAGAGCGATGATCGTAAAGGAAGTCGCCCGCAAAAACGGTTACAAAAGATAAAACAGCATTTACATGAGCGCGAACCTGGAACCTATGAAGATCACAGGGTATACCGATAAAGAATTTCAATCGGTATACAAGAAGCCATATAGTGTTATGATCAATCCTGAATCGATCAAAAGGAGCCGCAGCGTTACTTACAATGAAGAACAACCTTCAGATACCAGTTCCGCTTCACAGAAATACAAGAATACGCCAAGCGAAAAACTAAGTTTCGAGATCGTACTCGACTGTACCGGTGTGGTAAACCTGTCACGCATGAACCTGACCTCTGAAATAGCAACGCTCGAAAATATCATGTACACTTACAATGGCAAAATTCACCGCCCCAATTTCGTATCGATTCAATGGGGTAAAAATTTTAATTTCAAAGGTGTTCTTACTTCTTTTGATACTTCTTACACTTTGTTCAAACCCAATGGTACACCGTTACGCGCAAAACTATCGCTCAGTTTCAGCCAGTATATTTCACCAAAAACATTGGGCAAAAAAGACAACCTGCAATCGCCTGACGTAACGCATATGATGGATGTAGTAGAAGGTGTAAGCCTTCCGCAAATGTGCCAGGAGATATGGAAAGATGAATCTTATTATATACAGGTGGCCCGTTACAACGGGCTTAACAAATTCCGGAACCTGGCAGATGTTACCGAGCTTGTTTTTCCACCCATTATTCAACCGGCTTAAATGGCAGATACAGCTATGATAAACAGCGGCGACCTCGCAACATTCACTGTAAAAGTGGGTGGCAGCGAAGTGCCTGATACCATGCGTATCTATGCTGTACGTGTTGAAAAACGTATGAACAGGATCTCCTATGCAAAGATCACCATACTGGATGGAGAAGCAGATGACGGCGATTTTGCAGCCAGCTCATCCGATACTTTTGCGCCCGGCGGAGAACTTACAGTGGAAGCGGGGTATGATGGTACAAATAAAGTTATCTACTCAGGCATTATCACCCGGCAGGGTTTACGCATCGATAATATTAACGGATCGATGCTTGAAGTGGAGTGCCGCGATAAAGCCATCAAAATGGTAGTGGGAAGAAAATGCCTGACGTTCTCAAAAAAAAAAGACAGCGATATCATCAGCTCCATCATAGGAAATTATTCAGGTATTTCTCCTGAAGTCACTCCTACCACAACCGTATGGCCCGAACAGGTTCAATATTATGTAAGCGATTGGGATTTTATTCTTTCGCGCGCAGAGGCAAATGGCCTTGTGGTAACTGCTATGGATGGTAAAGTATCCGTTGTAAAACCCAATGCAACCACCAGTTCCGTTCTCACGGTAGGTTATGGAAACGGGTTACTCGAGTTCAGTGCAGACCTTAACTGTGTTACACAACTTGGCACTGTAAAAGCAAGCAGCTGGGATTTTATTACACAGGCTGTAATATCAGGGCAAGCCACGAACGATACACCGGGGCCGGGGAATTTATCTTCAAAAAAACTTTCAGAGATCGTTGGCCCGTCTACCTATCAATTACAAACTACTGCACCGCTCGCATCTGGCGACCTCACCAACTGGTCGAAGGCGCAATTGATAAAAAGTGAATACGCAAAGATCATCGGCGAAGCTAAGTTCCAGGGAACGGGTGACGTGTCTCCGGGTAATTATATAACCCTGCAGGGGCTGGGCAGCAGGTTTAATGGCGATCACCTGGTATCAGGTGTGGTACATGATATCTCTGACGGCAACTGGACAACAGAAGCTGCCATCGGACTTTCGCCATTATGGTTTACCGAAGAACCGGATGTAATGGCGCCGCCAGCATCAGGTTTGTTGCCGGGTGTGCGGGGGTTGCTGAATGGCACGGTTAAACAGATGTGTAAAGACCCTGATTCACAATTAAGGATATTGGTAACCGTACCCATGTTCGACCTCAATGGCGATGGGATCTGGGCAAGGCTGGCAAATTTTTATTCCACCAGTACCGCGGGCGGGTTCTTTATGCCGGAAGTAGGTGATGAAGTGATACTTGGTTTTCTGAACGAAGACCCGCGATACCCGATCATACTCGGCAGTATGTACAGCAGTTCCAAACTCAAACCATTTACGGGGCTGGATCCTAACCAGGACAATTCCATCAAAGCCATAGTTTCTAAATCAGGCATATCGATGGAGTACAATGATAAAGACATCATACTCACAATTGCCACACCTGCAAAGAACACATTTGTATTAAGTGATAAAGAGAGCAAGATCACTTTAACGGATGTGAACTTGAACAGTATTGAAATGTCGGCCAGGGGTATCACTATCAAAAGCCCTAAAACGATCACTTTCCAGGCCGATGAAAAAGTGGTGATCAAAGGCACGCAGGGTATACAGGTACAATCTTCAGGCGGAGATGTGGAAACAACCGGTATCAACATTAAAGAAACAGCCGACAGCCAGTATTCGGCTGAAGGAAGTATGATGGCGAAAATAAACAGCGGCACCGAACTCACTTTGAAAAGTGCCATGATCATGATAAACTGATATAATATGCCTCCAGCAGCAAGACTTACCGATTTTCATGAATGCCCGATGCAGACACCGGCCATAGTGCCGATACCGCATGTAGGCGGCCCCGTTACCGGCCCGGGGGAACCAACCGTGCTGATAGCCGGTTTGCCGGCTGCCCGCGTGGGTGATATGTTGGTATGTGTAGGCCCTCCCGACTCAATTGTAAAAGGATCGGCAACCGTAATGATAGGTGGTATGCCGGCGGCAAGAATAGGCGATTTAACAGCTCACGGCGGTTCTATTATGCTGGGGGCATTTAATGTAGAAATAGGTGGATAATCAATTAAGCAAATACGAAACAAATTTTTTAGGATCCGGTTGGTCCTTTCCTGTGTCATTTTCTGTAGGCAACTACGAATTGAACCTTACATCATATGAATCCAATATCAACGATTCCATTGATATCATTCTGCTCACACGAAAAGGCGAGCGTACGCTGGAATCTGATTTCGGCTCCGGGCTTCAACAGTTCTTTTTCAGGAAGATGGATGACACATTACAAGGCGAAATGGCGGATGCGATAAAAATATCATTGCTGCAAAATGAACCCAGGATCTCTGTACAGGATGTAATGGTAGAATATGCCGACGATACCGACATACTGAACGGAGTAGTAAGCATTACTGTGAGCTATATATATAATCAAACAAATACGAGACACAATTATGTGTTCCCGTTCTATATTAATGAAGGAACAAATCTTGATTAACTGACTGATGATAGAAGTAGATCAATATAGCGCCATAAGCTCACTTACACGTTCACTCGTGCCGGGGGATACGCTTGTGGACGGAAGAAGCGAGCTTGACCGGCTTTGCTTTTTATCCGAGTTCGCTTCGCTGATCAATTTCTATGACCATACGAATACAGCAAACGGAAGCTGGAAACCATTTCTGTTAAAAGACCCTGTTTTCCTCCTGGCCCATATTTCACAAACCAGGTTTGATGATATCCAGTCGCGTTTTACGAATACAAGTATTGCGCTTACGAAATTTCTTAAGCATCCTGATGGGCCCGAAACGAAAGAAGAAAAAGAAAGAAGAAAATTCAATGCGATCTATTGCAGCAATAATCTTTTTAATCAACTGTCCGATATCTTCATGCGTATCGAACGCTGGACATATTACATGCAACGTTCGCCAGGTTATGATCTCCGTACCTATGTATTAAATGAAGTAAAGAACAATATCAGTGCATTGCTATGGGCCATGCTTTCCTGCCAGGATTATGTGGCACTGTCATTTCCCCACGAACCACTCGAACGCGCCGAGTATGGGCTTTTTGACGCTTACGATGAGATCACCTGGAAGCAAAGCGCCAACCTGCAGCCATTCTGGATAGTTTTAGGCATGAGCGAACCTGCGGACATTGAGCAGATTGAGATTACCGAAGATATTTTCGATACGCTCGCATATGCATACAAGGCCATCACAAATACGGCCGATCCATTGTTTCGTTTTTTTTATACCATCGTGCAACATGCAAAGCCCGGGTATGATAAAATAAAAGGGTACCGGAGCCGCTATCCGGATACTACGTTGCTGCGCACTTTCACCAGTTTGCTGCAGGTGCAACAGGCAGAGCAGAATGGACTGGCCGGAAAACACCTGCAGTTTTATTATAAAGACATACTTCAGCAAACAGAAAAAAATGCTGCAGCCGATATAGCATATCTCTGCGCAACATTAGCTAAACCCGGCGCCACTTACCGTTTACCTGCAAATACTTTTTTCGATGGCGGTGTTGATGCAAATGGTAACCAGGTAGTATTTGCAAATGATAATGCAATCACGCTGAACCCTGCCACTATCTCAGCATTGTATACAGTAAGCAGGGTAGAGAAGGAAGGCATATCTACATTTTATGTGAACAATATTCCCGGCGCAGGTGCGATACAGAAAGACCCGCAAGGTGCTTTACAATCATGGGATACATTCGGTGGCATCTCCACAAAAGACGCCACACAGATCACAACCGGTTTTGCCATCGCATCACCGGTATTGCTGATGGCAGAAGGAACAAGAACTATTACCTGCGAACTGGATTTCTACAATGCTGTTGATCTGCTTTTTTTTCAGAAAGCCACTTATTTTTTGAGTACCGCTAATGGATGGTACCCTGTTATCATGCCGCCTGGAAGTATTGTTCCCTTTGATATAACACCAATAACACCTATAACGCTATATAAAAAACTGCAATTCACATTCAGCCTTGGCCCGAAGGATCCGCCAATAGACTGTTATCCTGTTAACCCGGAAGGTTTTTTAGCAGACTGGCCCATGTTGAAGATCTCATTTGCATCTTATACCAACCCCGCTGATCCGCCGTTACTGGTATCAGCTAATATCAAAGTGGATGTGAAAGGTCTACAAACATTACAGTTATATAATGATTATGGTTTACTGAATACCAAAACACCCTACCAGGCTTTCGGGCCAATGCCATTGGTAAATAACAGCTTTATGATTGGCAGCAGTGAAATATTCAGTAAACAGCTTAACTCATTGTTTATCACGTTAACCTGGGATACGTTGCCCCCTGATTTTCAAAATTATTACCAGGCATATAACAACTATCTCCAGAATTACAAAAAAAACCAGTCAAACACTATAGCTGCCGGTAAAAAAGCACAGGCTGAAAAAACTAAAACAAAGGGTTGGCTCGCTAAAATCTGGGGTGTGATCGCTAAAATATTTGCACCTGTTATTAAGGTAGTAACCTTCGTAGTTAAGGGTATAGGCAAGGTTATAAAATGGGCTTTCAGCAGCCCTGTTACTGAGGACGGGCCTCCTGATATCCCCTATAATAATTCCTGTTTTACGATCGATTTTTCAGTACTCAGGTTGGGTGCCTGGAAACCGTTTGCTATGTTTAGACACACTCCACCGAAAGGAACATTATCTGTACCTGACCAGGCCGATACAAACGGCAATCCGGAGGATCTTGGTGACGATATCATGCATACACTTCTCTTCAGTACCACCAGCGTTCCGCCACCACCGGCCGAACCTGAAAGTTATGTGATAAGTGATAAAGGTTATTTTGGCAATAGCCATATTAAAGATTTCGTACCTGATGAATCTATTCAGCACACACCGCTAAAACTTACCAATACATCGTCGGCAGGTTTTCTGCGTATGACACTTACCGGGCCCGATCCTGGGTTCGGTTCCGCCCTTTATCCCAACGTGGTTGCCAATATCGCCTTGCAGAATGGATTTGTGATGCGCAAGATGTGTACCGGCCCTGACAATATAGTTAACTCCGCCAATCCGCCTTTTGTTCCAAAGCTTACAAACCTTTCGGCAGATTATACAGCATCGCAATCATACACTTTCACATCGCCCCAATCGACAGGTAATGTGCAATGCTTTGCATATACCGCTGCCGCAACCATGATGGTTTATGATAACACAGATGGACCGTCTGACCAATTTGTTAACGGCATACCACTTTTTACGTCCTGTAGTTATGATGGCGCTTTATTCCTGAGCCTCACCAATATTGTGGTGCCGGCGAATATCGACCTGTATTTTCAGCTTGCTGCAAGTTATGTGAACATGAATGACAATCAGGGTTGCAGTGCAGCAACGAATGATGTTTCTGCGGGAAGCATAACATGTTTTTTTATATCCGGCGGCATCTCTTATCCTGTTACGATACTTTCAGACGGAACCAATGGCTTCCGTTGTTCGGGCATTATTACGCTTTCGATAGAAAATGCGCAGGGTTCAGATAATTTACTCACAAATGGTAATGCCCTGCTGGCGATCACTGCAACAGGTAACCTGGCAGCATTTGGCAAAACCGTTTTTGTGGGCACCAATGGATTTCCGGTGCAACGCACAGGCACTGCATTTATAACAGACAATACATCGCCTGTATTGCCTGCACTTTCCATCACAAAACCGCTGGTATTTATCCCTCAAATAGGAACGATAACACAATTTTTCGCATCCAGCGGCGGAAGAGGGGCAGAAAATGCGGAGCAGATGAACCTGCG
Source organism: Bacteroidota bacterium (assembly GCA_013289065.1). GTDB lineage: Bacteria > Bacteroidota > Bacteroidia > Chitinophagales > Chitinophagaceae > Sediminibacterium. The sequence continues at coordinate 7,595 of JABDAP010000010.1, forward strand.
TATAAGCAACCGGATGAAAACAAAAGACAGAGCGGTGAGCGTTGAAGATTTTTACCGTCTTATTGATCAGAATTTTGATAGCATATATTATTCACAGGCAGTACGTGCCACAGACGATGAAGTAACAGTGTATGTTGTAAAAGCAGTTGACGACGTAACAGATGCGAACGCTTTTTTGCCACTGGTTACCGAATGCATGCAATTGGAGATAGCTGATTTCCTAACAAAGCGTTCATCAGCGTTTACAGAAATAAACGTATCCAATTTTATACCCGAATACGTAAAAGTAACTGCCTATATAGACCTCATAAGCGGTTATTCGCTGGATGGCGTTGTGAAAGCGGTGGGGGATGCATTGAATATTTTCCTCTCGCCATGGATCAACACCGATCAACAGCAGATCAGTATCGATAATGGCATCAGCGATGTGGAGGTTATTGATTTTATCGGTACAATAGAAGGTGTGGCTGAAGTAACATCAGTATCGTTCGAAACAGGGACAGAGATTGGGCTGTTACAATTAAATACCTGTTTGGTGGGGCCATCCGGTATCATCATGCCCTCGCCCTGTATCATATTGCCTGCACCGAATAGTTTGTTTGTTCCGGCTATTACACACGCTATTTATCAAAACACAAGTGTTGCATGAGTAGTACAGTTTACCATATCGTTGATAAACCGTTGCCGCTAAGTGAAGACTTTGACGGGCTGCGTACCGAAGGGCTGGCCTACATCCAGGAGCACATGACCAATGACTGGACCAATCTGAACGCCAGCGATCCGGGTATTACCATACTCGACCAGCTTTGTTACGCATTGACCGAACTGGGTTATTGCAATAATTTTTCTGTGCCCGATTTGCTTACGCGTGCTGATGGAACACTGGAGATAGAAGATCAATTTTACCTGCCCGAAGATATACTTACCACGATGCCGGTAACAATAGATGATTACAGGAAATATTTAATAGATGGGGTTGATGGCATTGCCAATGCAGAGATCGGAACCGACACGGAAAATGATTCCGATATCAAAGGCATTTATACGGTATCACTTTTGATCGATGATGCCATCAAACTTCCGGATGATTATGACCCTGTTACTGCTGTTGGCCTGTACCTGAATAAATGCAGGAACCTTGGTGAAATATTCGATGATGCGGTGATACTGCAGCCGGTTACTTATTTCATCATGGGTTCTATTGGTATCGATGATGATAAAAAACTGAATACTATTCTCACTGCAGTACAAGCCGTATTGCAGGATGCTATCTTTCCAAAGCAATCGCCGGTTGGTTATGATGATCTTGCCAAAAAAGGCATACCCGCCGACGAAGTATTCAACGGCCCGAAACTGAAGAATGGCTGGATAGAAACCGATGTGTTAGGTGATAAGGCTAACCAGCTTACTGCTTTGCAGGCGGTACAACTTATCAGGCAGATACCCGGTGTTTCATCGGTAACGAATATTTGTTTCTGCACCCCATCCGACAGCACACCAAACACAGCGATCAGTACGGTTGCTACGGATCCAACTGTGTTGTTTGTGGATGTTTTCGCCTCCGCAGAAACCATCATAACAAAATCCGGCGATAACCAGCCCTATCTTACTTTCCTGTATAAAGGAAAAACCCTACGGATTCCGAAGACAACCAAACAGGCGGTATCAACAAACAGCTCATCGGGGCTTAACACAAATATCCTGTATGGCGCTTCGGTAACTAATCAAACACATTTGCCTTCGGGAACATACCGTGATATCAACACTTATTATTCTATCCAGAATACTTTTCCTGAGATCTTCCGTGTGGGTTCTGATACGGTTTCAGACGACGCTTCTCCTTTCCAGGTAGCACAGTCCAGACAGTTGAAAGGCTATCTCACACTCTTTGACCAGGTACTGGCTAACCAGTTTTCGCAACTGGCAAATCTCGGCCGGTTGTTTTCGTTTACTAACGCTATGACCGGAACACCGTCTGATGTACAAACTTATTATGCGCAACAGGATGCATACCAAAAAACGCACCGGCAATATTCAGTTCCTTATATCACATTTGCACCAACTTATTTTTATCAGTCGTTGTATGATGTGCCACATATCAGGCCACTGTTAAAAGACAATAATGCGCTCGGGTATTATACAGAATTTGAAACACCGGAGGTATTGGAGAACAACAGTTGGGAAGCGTATAAAAAAGATCCTTATAACGCATACATCCACGGATTAATGGATCTGATGGAGAATGAAAGCATCAATACAGCCAGAAGGAATGAGATGCTTGATCACCTGCTGGCACGTCATGGTGAATCGCCATTGGTGATCGATACTATTATTAACGGATCTGTTTATTCAGGTGAAAGCACAAGAGATAAAGTGATATTTAAAAGCCTTTACCTGCAGAACCTCGGGCTGTTATCATACTACAGGAACAAGGCATTCAATTTTACTGCCGCTGAAAATCTGTTTCCCCTGCTTCAGGAAAAACCGCGTGATTTTATATCGAACATTTTTTGCGGAGCAACAAAAGATTTCATTTTCAATTCCGAAAAAATAAACCGGATCGAGCGCCTTACAGAAAAAGATTTCACCAATTATTCGGCAATAGAGCTGAAGCTTTGCCTGCTTTTCGGCCTTAAGAAAATCTATCACGACTTTATCGAAGCATCCCTCGCAGAAATTGCTTTCCTGGAAGAGCATGGAGGAGACCCTCAAAAAATAGCAGAGATAGAGAATAACATGAACCTGGCCATATGGATGATCGGAAAACGCAAAGGCATGATCATGGTCGAGACCTCGCTGGTTCGGTTCACAGGAGCAAATGCTGATATGCCAAATGATCGTATCTGCACTCTTCCGCCAAATGAACTGTTGTTTATTTTTCCCTTATTCATGGAAGCTATCGGTAAAGAATCATTTAAGGATCGCGTTTGGTTTTTTCTGCGTACAGAACTTCCCGCTAGACTCGGTTTTTCCTGTTATTTTATCGAAGCTGACGATCTCTCCAGGCTCACCAAAGCATATACTTCCTGGCATGATTATCTGCAACAGGATCTGCATTCAGAATGGATGCATACACGTGCCTGGGCATTGGATTGCAGGCTGAATAAGATCATTCAAAAATATCATCCGGAACAATCATGACAGGCAACCAGCAACATATCGTTTCTAAGGTAACCTGGAGCACTTCTTTTGATGCAAAGGAGCGTGCTGTTGAATTGCAGAACCGCATCAGCAGCTGGGATCTGCAGCACCTGGAAAGAGAGATGGAGCGTGAGCTTGGACAGATATGCCCCGGAGACCAGATATGGAAGATCGATCAATTGGAACTTGATCTTGGCAGCATACATATAGATGATTTCGAATCAGAACTTAACCGCAGGTTTGCGGCATGTCTTGCTGAAAAACTTTCTGATGAACTGATGTTCGCAGGCAACAATGCGAATATCGTTATCTCCGCAACGGACGGGCCATGTATCGATGTATTGAATGCTTTCCTGCTACATGGTATACTGCCATGGAATTATACAGAAACCAGCGGTTCTATAAATGAAATGCTTGCCACACAGCTGGCAGTAGCTTTCCGGGATACGATCGCGTGGCTGAAAGAAGCCGGCGCAACAGGAGAAATGGTGAGAAAAAGAATGGCATGGCAGTTATCGGAAGAGAACCTCAGGGATATTTTGAAAGGGCTTGAACCAAACAACCACACACAGATAATTGTTTTTTCGGAAGAAATAATGAAGATGCAGAAAAAAACAACGGTTGTACAAACGGGTGAAAAGGAATTCAAAAAGAATCTCTGGTTCTGGATACTTAATTATCTCTATGCCGAACGCGGATCTGTGTTCAATAAAATAGCTTTTGTAAAAAGCAGTATCCGGCAGATGGCGGCGCATTACAATATAGCTTACGATGAATTGCTGAAGATGATCAGTAAGGCGCTCAATGTTTTAAAAAATACTACTTCCATTAAACCCGATTTTATAACTATATTGAATGAGCTTGCCGCACGTGAAAAAAGCATTGATCCGGAAGAAACGCTGACTATAGAAGAAGACAGGTGGCAATTGTTTGAAAACTGGTTATGCGGCTACACAACCAAATGGTATACACGTGCAGTATTCAACGATATGGTAGCCGCCCTCTCGCGCGAAGACAAGCAAAGGTTCCGCGCACTTCTGCTGTTGCCCGAAATTACAACTGCACGCTGGCAGAACCTTGCAGGCGAATTCACAGGCTCATCGAGAGACACGATATTATGCGCGCTTGACGAGTGGAATTATGAAACGGTTTCTGCCTGCATCTCTTTTTTCCGTTCGCTTGAAGTTTCCGTTGATGCAAAAATTTTGTGGGCAGCGGGTGTTGTTTTCCTTCAGCAGAACAATGGATCTTTTCACACGGAATCTTTTCTACGGCATTGCCTGGCTGCAATTGAAAAACAAAGCGATACCAATGCAGAAGAATTGTTGATATACATGATGTCGGCAGTAGTGCCGCCTGCTGCAAAAAATGCCCAGGGGCTGGATATCTACCATAACCTATCATCTATCTTCCGTTCAGACATAGAACAAAAGAAAGGCGGCAGTTTCTCATCCTATTTTTATCACATGGTAGATGCTTTGTGCCAATTGCTGGCAACTGCGCCCTTCAATAAAGAACGGTTTACTGCAATACAGCGGTCTTTGTTAAAAAGCATCCGTTTACATCCTGCTGCTGCGCTTTCTGTATTAACAGGCTACAAAGAAAAGAAAGCGCTGCAGAACCTGCTTCCATTTTTGCTTAACCGCGAAGTGGGAGAGTTGTTGATGACGCGTATTGCACCGGGTACAAACACTGCTATATTGTTTCATTTAAAACAGGCAGCAAATAAATACCATGAAGATACCGGCCGCAAATCGGTATGGGCCTTATTGGAAAAACATCTTGATGTGGTTGCGGCACGTTACCTGATATTATATCCGGATAAAGAAGGTGGCCGTTTCCTGAAGCATGTACTGGCGGAAATCTCTTCACTCGCATCCCGGTCTGAATTGACAGAGATCCATTCGTGGATACAACAGTTACCTGATAGTGATTATTTTCTCTCATGCGACCCGGCAAGTTTTTCATTTGAGAAAAAAGAAGCAACAGTTTTTACAAATAACCTGCCACTGCTTTCGCTGGCAAAACAAATGTTGCAGAATAACCCGGAAAATAAATTACTGGTTGCACGCATGCTGGCCGGCCGGTTTTCTGAAGCCGGTTTTACGCAATCGAGAAGATCAGGAGATGCCATTGCAATATACATCATAGAACACCTGCTCGCCGGTGGCGTAAAACTGCTGGAAACACTTGTAAAACAATATACCGGTATATTGATTGCCGCAAACGAGTTTACGGAAACACAGATCAATGGCCGTTTGAAAGAATTGTTCTGGAAATGTGTGCTCGATTATGCAGCGCATAATGGTTCAGCACATGTATTCGCCAACGAATTCCGCTCAGCTGTGCGATATCATTTTGCGCAATCGCTTACCACGCTGGAAAGGATTACCATCTCTTTCAGTACAGGACAGAACCAGAAATATTCTTTACAGCAGGGCATGTCTATATCAGGCAAAGAACTCTTTGTACTCGTGAACCGTTGTCTGGAAACCGGCAGCACATCTGTTGTCCATAACGATACCGTTCTCCAGTTAAACGAACTCGTGAGCGCAGCGCTGGAAGCTGATCCACTACAGCTGCGCCGTATGATCGCTGCATTGGCGATAGATGAAAAGGTGATGGCTTTTTTACGTGAATCTTTTTCTTTCAGCCAGTTTATTTTTATTGCAGGCTACCACAGCCCGATGCGGCAGGCAGTATCGGAGATAGATAACCTGTATAATATTTCCTGTGAATTATTTGATGAGAAGCTGCCCGCCGCCGTATATGGTGAATACTGGAAACAGATATGCCTGCTTATCAAAACAGGCAACTCGTCGCAACAGCAACTGGAACAGCTTGTGAAAATATCATTCCGCGCATTTGCCGTATCGCCTGCTATAAGCAATGCACGCGCTGAACAGGTTTTCAGGAACAATCGTTTTCATATTACCCCTGCTATTCAATCCTTGCTCTCACAGCATTTTCCTTTACTCGCGGGAATAGCAACCGAAGATGGGCCCGGTAAATACACAGAGCTACTGCTTAAGTGGCACGATACCGGTATGCTCGAACAGCTTGTAAGTGCATTGGTCACACGCGCAGAAGCACCGCTTTGGATGGATGTGGAGGAATTGCCCGATGCGGGTGTGTTGCTTAACGAGATCGTGCGGGACCACCCGCTCAGGTTTCTGTCTGCTCTCAGAGAAACATTACTCACCGGCACACAGTTGGAATGGCTGGCCAATACATTGCAGTTTGAAAAAATGTCTGCCGCAATAGCTGCAAAAGAAAAAAACCGCCAGACCTTGTTATCGGTCATAGAAAAAATGCATGCAGCGCTTGCACATATTACCCTAAACGGAATTTCTTCACATGAATTGCAGCAAATACTTTTCAGAAAATTATTTACAGCATGGAAGATGAACAACTGGAAATTATTATCGGCCGCTAATATCTGGAATGAATTGATCTGGGATGTGTGCATGAAAAAAAATGTTCAAAGAAAACAATTGCTGCAGGAACTGCAAAAATGCAGATTGTTATTCCCGCCGGTTTTACAGATGTCGTTAACGGCATCCATGGAACGCATTATACCGGCAGAGAATGCACCGCCGGTTAAGCCGAAAAAAATAAAAACGGAAGACACGAAAAAAAAGACAGTGCTGAAGAATGGGGTCTTGATAAAGAATGCAGGCCTGGTGATATTGAATAGTTATATACCGCTTCTTCTCGGAAGGCTGGGTACACTGAAAGAAGGAAAATTTATAAGCGATGCGGCCAGGCATGATGCCGTGCATTACCTGCAATACCTGGTAACAGGGCAGGAACAAACAGAGGAATGTTTTTTAACATTGAACAAGATCCTTTGCGGTGTCCCCTTAAGTGAAACAATAACGGATGGGATCGATATTCCTGAAGCGCATAAGCAGATCATCGAAGGATTGATCGATGCCGCTATAGGGCACTGGCCATCGGCGGCCACTACAACGGTAAACGGTTTTCGCGGGAACTGGCTGGTGCGTAACGGGATACTTACGGAAGAAGAAGGAAGATGGGAACTGACTGTTGAAAGAAAAGCATATGACCTGCTCTTCAACCATTCGCCTTTTTCTTTTTCAATTATTAATTATACCTGGATGGATAAACCCCTTCATGTAAAATGGCCTTACTGATGAGAAATACATATACACCGGAAACCTGCACAGGGATCGACAGCAGTTAGCACTGCTGCCCAACCCGCATATTTTTTTAATCATACTTAAATACATTTTTATGAGTTCTTACAATGACAATTTGCACTCCAGCGTGGTAGATTCGCTGCAGACGCAGGAACTGGATCTGAAAAAAGTGAAAGCGGCAAGAAACGCTTCCATGTTTACACTGTATTACGCTGAAGGTGCCACCATCACAGCAAGTGAACAGCTGGCTAAAGCAACCATTAAACTGGGTGATAAAACGGATGTAAAAAACCAGGCCGTTGCCGATAGCAATATCTCCAACAACCTGCTTAAATCCTCTACACAGGCAGACCAGTACGTTAAACAATCGGTAACCAATGCATCGGTATGTGCGGCTAATGTACAGGTGGCAGCCAATGCCGTGGTACGGCTGGCCAGCGATCTTGGAAGCGTTTACAGCATTGTGCATGCAGCCGATGCGGGTACAGAACTTTATGTGCTTGCCAAACAGGCCCGCAGCCTGATCGACACTACGGCATATAATGCAGAGCTCGCATCACAGGAGGCAATGGAAGTTTCGATGCAGACTTCTGAAGTATCTTCTTCCACTGTGCTGGATAAAACAAAATCGACCAGCGCTTTCATGAACAATCTGCTGAAAGTGGCTTCCGATGATTTCAATACCGCTTCACAACTGGTGGCTTCTGATAATGCAACGCTTGCTTCTGTAAGCGCAACTGAAAAATTAGCTGAAGGCGACTATGAAGATATCGATGTAGATCAGAAGGCTGCATATGAAGCATATAATGCAACAAACGATGGCCTCAATCTCGCGCTTAGAGCTCAAGTAACATCGGCAGAAAATTTTACCGTTGATTTCTTACGCATAAGAGCGCCTTTCGACCAGGCTATAGGCTATTATCCTGTTGACAAGTACATACTGTTTGTAGTGAAAGACAGTAAGAAAGGAGTATTTTCTCTTGCCACTGCAGAGAGCCTGTTGATTACAGGAAGAGTAGACAGCAGCACAACGCCGCCGCCGGTAACTGCAGATAAAAGCAAAACGAAGCAACATCAATCGACTGTACAATATATACCGGTGATTTTACCAACGCCGGATATCAGCCAGATAGCAGAACCTCATGAGACGCTTAACGCGATCACACAGAAGGTAGATGTTCAGAATGTGATAGTTCCGGGAGCGCCCGATCCATCGTATGTATTATATGATACCGATAACGAACCACTGAAACTCGGTGCAAAGTATGTAGTGTTTATGATGGCTGAGTATACAACCAGCTATAAAAAATTGCTGAATGATTATGCAGATTTTTTATCTGCACCAACAGCTCCTTTTACGTTTACCAATAAGCTGGCTGCTATAAACATAAGTGATATAGTTGTATCAAATGATGTTGATTCACCTGCCCCGATTAGTTTTATATCGTATGAAGATGAGTTGTTTCTTCCGAACGTTGAATACCGGTGTATTTTCCTGCCGGCCTATGCAAATTTTTCGGGCAATCTACTGGATCATTCTTCTCTGAAGGCATTGGATCAGGATGTGGATGATCTCGAACACATCTCTTTGATCTTTGATCCGCGCATTCAAAAACTCCAGCAAGATATTGCGGACATAACATCGCAGCTTACACAACTCCACACCCAGCTTGATGCGCTCAAAAAAAGCGCAAAAAAATCGAATTCCACCGAGAACCAGGAACCGCAGGACGCCCTCAACGCACAGATCGCGCCACTACAGGCGCAACTGGATGAGTGGATGAACGAAGTAAGGGAAGCCCAGGATAATAAAAATGCAGCTATTGCCGCTATAAATACCAAGGATCCTGTAAGCCCGATCGGTTTCCTGTTCAATCTCGAGATCGGACAACAGGTATTGGCCGGAAATTATACACATGCTGTGATACCTATTTTAGATGCAACAGGTACAAAAGTTACTGCAACCAAAAGCAGGAAGAGTGATGATGACACAGGAATATATTTTAATGTACCGGTCTCCAGTGCCACAACCGACAATTTTGGCAACCCGCTGATAGATTCATATTTATATATCCCGGTGATCCTGTCGGTGCCTTCTCCTACAGAATCCAACCCTCAAACCTTTACCAGCAACTGGACGGGTGTAATGGGCTATAAGAAAAATCAATATTTCACATACCAGGCCAAAAAATCTTAAATCATCATTTAAAAATTATTTTATGATAGCTACTAAATCGTCATCCCACATGCAAACCGGGGGTATCCGTATCAAGTACGGTATCACAGAAAAGAAAAAATCGGAAATAGATAACCTGGTACTGCAGGTACTGGATGCCCAGCACGAGGTTGATCAATTCCAGGCAATCGTTACATCGCTTGCACAGAAACTGAATAATTTTCAGGGGTACCTGGCTGTGGCGGATAACAACCGCACGCTTGCGCTGAACAATAAGAACATGAAAGACCAGCTCGTACAAAGCGCACAGGATCTGCAAGCCAATTCCGGTATCGCTTTTGATGAAGTAACCTTAGCAAATGCAAAGAGCAAACAATTAGCCCGCCTTCTGAAAAAAGTAATGGATGAGTTGATTTATTGCGTTGATGTCGTTAATAAACTTTCGAACCTTGTCATCAGCAAAAAAGCCGTAAACCCACTGATCTCCGATGAGCTGGTTACCCTTGTGGGGATAGCTGGCAATGATGCTAACAACGCGGTAGCGCTTACATTGGTAGCACTTAAATCTACTTTTGCAGTACAGGCATCGAATCTCGAGGCAGAAGGCGCGGGAGCGTTGCAGTATCAGCAGTCGATCAGTTTGTATAATGCACTCACGTTTGTTATTCACAAAACTTCGGATATCGTTATTTCCCGGGTGCCTTCAAATATTCCGGTTATAAAGAAAATACCACAATCGATCAGCACATTGCTCGATACAGCTTATGATAATGCGAAAACAACTTTCGAGCAGATGCAGAAAGCATGTAACATCACTACCATTCAGCTCAGCCGTGCAACCAGTGCGCTCAACAAAGCCCAGGTACAACTCAGGTCGTTGCAGTCAGGGCTCAATGCAGCCAATGCCGCAGCGCTCGCTTCTTAAACCTGCAGGCAGGTTCCCTGTTTGGTGGAACCTGCCTGTTTAAACAAACTATCATGGATCGCGTTTATCGGAATTTTTACCGGAACTGTTATTTGCGCACAGGAGGATTCATACCTACCGAACCGCTGAATACCGCTTTTTATCCAGGCGATTTTTTTCAGATAGTGAACGGGCAAATGGTTATGCTGGGCAACATTTTCCGTAACGGCATAGTAGAAGCAGTGGAAACATCTTTTGGCCGGCAGATCAGGCACAACCCTTCATCATGGGTATTCAGCGATGGGCTGAGTAAACCTTATTCGGGCAGGGGCACAGGTCATGGGCCGATAGTAGGTGAATTCGAATTCAGTAAACAATTACTCGCTTTCGAGGCCAGAGGTAGTTTTCTGTTCAAAGGCAACGACCCACAGTCGGTTAAAATACAGAACTGGGCCGAGTTACAGCAGCAGCTGATCATTAAAATGACCCAGACCATTTATTCCTTCAGGGAATTATATGTGGTTACAGAAAGTGTAACATTATCAGACTGGACATTGGCAGTAGCCGGCGCCCCCAAAGCAGATCTTGAAATTGCAACCGATACGGAAAATTTCGGGCTCGTGGATATTTTCGGGCACCATTCAGCCAAAACCATCCAGTCTAAAGACATTGAATACCATCACCGCGAAACCGGCGGCCGCCCCTGTTTTTTCCGCGCAAAAAAACTGGTATTGCAGGATGAGAAACTGGATGTATTTATCAGTGAACTTATCGATCGCCGCGAAAGCCATCACGAATGGGCAGGTTCTTTTTTCCGTTACGACCTGCCGCCCGAACCCGGTTATCTTGTGCGGGATACTGTAACGGCAAAAGCATCCGTGCTTGATATGATGCAGTCAAACCAATTGAATCCCAACACCGCATTATTATATTTCCGGTGGAGCGATGTCAGCCTGGATGATGTTGAAAAATTTTTTCAGACATATGGATATTGAAATAAATATAGAAACACTTAACCTCGAAATTGACTGGCTGGAAAATGTTATAGAGCAGGTGATCATTACTTATCTGTTGCAGGAGGGGCATGAAAAAAACTGGGAAGATATTCCTGTTCCCGACCTCGCAGAAAACGATAGCCCGTATGCAACACTGATCCGTCAGTGGGAACTGGGTAAATATGAACGGCTCGCACTCGCATTGGCTATGACGCCTCACCTGCGCCCGCAGGTATTGGATATTTTTTTAGGCAAGAACCAACTCTACGACAGGCCGTTCACGGAGTTTGGAGGCATTACTGATAAAAGCCATGGCGGGGTACTTCCAACAGGACAAACATTACTTTTCCTGTTAACAGGCAATGATCCGCTTATGCGGACAGAAGTATTGCGAATACTGGGGCATGAGAGCATCCTGCTGAAAGAACAGGTATTAATTCTGCATGATACCGAAACTTACCTGCCAAAATTGAATGGCATACTTGGATTGAGCGATCGCTGGTTGGTTTATTTTCAAACAGGTATAAAGCCTGCCATCGAGAACAGCCCGGAATTTCCCGCACACAGGATCACTACCAACATGGAATGGGAAGATATTGTGTTGGATGATCATGTTAAACAACAGGTAAATGAGATCAATGTATGGCTCAAACATGGCGATGTACTTATGAAGGACTGGGAACTGTTCAAAAAGATAAAACCAGGTTACCGGGCATTGTTCTATGGGCCTCCGGGTACGGGGAAAACCTTAACTGCTACATTGATCGGCAAAACTTCAGGCAGGGATGTTTATAAAATAGACCTGTCGATGATCGTGTCTAAATACATCGGCGAAACAGAAAAAAACCTTTCAAAAATATTTGATACGGCGCAATACAGGAACTGGATATTATTCTTTGATGAGGCTGATGCATTGTTCGGTAAACGAACAACAACAGAATCATCTAACGACAGGCATGCAAACCAGCAAACTGCTTATCTGCTGCAGCGGATAGAAGACTTTCCAGGTATCGTGATCCTTGCATCTAACCTGCGCGGTAATATGGACGATGCTTTTACAAGACGTTTCCAGTCTGTTATCTATTTTGGTATACCTACGCCACAGGAACGTTACCAGCTTTGGAAAAATGCTTTTTCCGGTACCTGCACGCTTGATCCTGCTATTGATGTTCACCGCCTCGCAGAAGAATACGAATTAACCGGCGGCTCTATTATCAACCTGCTCAGGCATTGCGCCATGTCTGTTATTAACCGGAACGATACGGTGGTTAACTGGGAAGAATTGATGACAGGATTGCGAAAAGAATTCAAAAAGGAAAATAAAACACTCCGTTTTGCCAACTAAACTGTGATACAATGCCCCGAAAACCTAATACAGATAAGCATCCGCAGGAGGAATTCTGGCCGGGCAAAGCGCGCAGGGTATCCATAACGCTGAACATTGGTAACTGGAAAAATATCATCAACGAATATCAATGTAAACTTTTTATAGCCTGGTCATTGAACTATTGTGTGAATAGCCAGCAATTGATAATAAAAGGCTATCTCATTACTTCGGACAGGTTATACCTCGTATGGTTTATCCAGCCCGAGATGGTTAACAGGATGCTGATGATCTTTTATGAAAAACTAAGACGTGAGATACACAGGTTTCTTGAAAAACAAAGGCAATCCGGCATCTGCCTCACACCCGAAGCAGAAATGATCGCTTCCGATGAATCCTTTGAAGATCTTTTTGAAAAATATCCATACCATAACCATTACCTGTCGCAGTTGATCTGCGGAGAAAAAATAGACCTGCCTTATTATGATCCCAACCTGGAAAAAGCAAAAAAAGATATACAAGGCGCAGAATTCTGTTCCGTTATTGATTATTCAGGGGCAATAGGCCCGGTAAACATCAGTTTTGAAAGTCAAACAAGCTAACACATCCCATCATTTGGAAACAGCAGGAGAAATATAAGATGGTTGTTTATGAATAATACTGATTCTGATTACAAAATGTAAAGAAGATGAGTGACCACAAAGAACTGCAAAGAAAAACCTTATCAAAAGAAAACGTTGTTTCGCGTAAGGAAGATACAAAAAGATCGTCGCCACGGTTACAGGATAACCGCCCGGTATCTGTTATTCAGAAAGGAAAAATTTTAAAACAAAACATACAAACCGATCCGGTACAAAAGAAAGCAAACAGTACCGGTTTGCCTGACCAGCTAAAGAATGGAATAGAAAACCTTTCAGGACATTCGATGGATGATGTGAAAGTGCACTATCATTCGGGTAAACCTGCCGGGTTACAGGCGCACGCTTATGCGCAGGGGTCGGATATTCATTTGGCTTCCGGCCAGGAGAAACATTTGCCTCATGAAGCCTGGCATGTTGTTCAGCAAAAACAGGGACGTGTAAAACCCACTATGCAAATGAAGGGCAATATATATGTAAACAATGATCCCCATCTGGAGAATGAGGCAGATGTAATGGGAAGCAGGGCACATCAATATAGTGAAGCGGTGGTTCAGCCTAAATCAGTTTCGCCACTGGCAGGAACAGTGATCCAACGGCAAGAAGTGCCGGCGCGGATCAATGGGTTAACACATCTTGTGACAGCAAAAAACGGTTCTATTTTTGAAGGCGCTGATTTCCTCCAGGTAGAACATGGTATGCAATTGGTAATTGATACCGCACAAAAACTTCGCTCACGCAGAGGGCCTAACCAGGAATTGCATACAGAAGATGACCGGAGTGGGCCTCAAAACAATAGATGGTTCAGGGTACTTGCAGTGAACGGCAGGAATGTTCCACCAGATGTATACGTAAGAGCGGATACTATTGAAGTGGAAAATGCGGGAGATATTGCACCCTCACGGGCCGTGGGTATAACCAGGGAAAGGCCCGGAGCGGGTGGAGGAGGCCATGTTATGGGCGGCCCCGTTGGTGGGCTCACCCAGGACGAACAGAGGAGATGGGATGCATTGGGTAGGTACACAATGCTTACTGTTGCTGCCCCTGAAGCAAGGGAGCTTAGTAAAGTTGAGAATTTTGATCATGCCCTATACCCCGCTGCTGCCCAGCAATATATAGATCAGTTTACAATTATCAGCAGGAGACAGTTTCAGAATAAGATCAACGAGATCGCCTTAGGTGTTATGCGTGTAGGCGCATATAGTTGTATCATTTCCGAAGTTGGAAAAAGTAATTTCTGGCTTACAGGTAAAGTGCTGGACCAGGTTAGAAGGCTAGGCGGAAGGCCTCCGATACGAGTGATTTCGTTACCGGTAAAAGAGAAAGGCATTCTGGATAGCAGGACAGCCGGGCAATATGCCGGAAGTTTGGCAGGCGCTGGCCATATTGTATTTATAGATGATGGTTCCTACTCGGGAAGCCAACTTGTTAAGTTTATTAATCATGTTATCGGCACTGCTAATATTCCACATAGTATGGGGTTGGTGGCAAGTACAGACCATGCAACTCATGCAATACGAAGCAGACATCGAACAGGTTTATTGGCAATGCCTCACCGTATCGAAACTTTCGAAGAAAATATGAATGCAGCATACACTGCAATGGGCTTGCCTTTGCATCGTGTAGAAGGCGAACCACCTGATGGGAATGCGCTGGCAGCTCTTCACTACAAGGTTCCTGACTATGCATCGGTGCGCCATGCATTACTCGTAGGCGGCAGCGGACGCCCCGGACCGATCCATGGATATTCTCAAGGAAGAGGAGTGCCTGTCACCATTCACGGAAGATCTCGGCTCGCGCAGCAGGATGGTACAGAGCCTTATAAAACCGAAGCGTTTCTACGAGCGATAGCAGCGACAAGATCTTTGGAAGAATTGGGAATAGAAGACCCCACTGCGCGGCCAACGGCTGCTACTGCCGGGTCAGCTGCGGCATCCACATCTACAGCGTTTAGAGGAGGACGAGCGCCTAGGCCACATAGCAGCAGGGCTTCTGTTTCTATGTCAGCATTAGGGCATTTAGCAGATGTGAGAGAAGAAAACTCCGTTGCCGAACAGCCGGCAGCCGCTGCTGCAGTTTCTACATCCGCTGCATCAAGGGGAGGGCTACCGCCAAGGGCACCTCGTAGGGTTGGCTTTGCTATACCAATTTCGGAAGAAGACGAAGAGTCTAGTGTTGCGCCATCAACGGCCGCAGCAGCTGCTTCCGCAGCAACAACGTCAGGAGGAAGGAGAGCGCCGCGTAAAGGCGTTTCCTTTGCTGATGAATAGAGACACTTTTAATCAATAAGCAAACACAGGGCCAGATCTCTTTTTACCCAATAAACAGGTAAAGCTGATTTCGAAACTCTGCAGGTTGCCGAATGAATTTGATATTTTGGAAGTCGGCACATCATATGAAAGGCCCAGTAACCAGCCGCCCGCTTCAATACCGATATAAGGATATACGGCATCACCGAACCTGTCCCAAACACCGAGGTTCATTGTCTTCACTTTCAACTGGCTGCCTTTCACAGGCAGTTTATATAGTAATCCAGCGGTAAACCTATTTATTTGTCCCTGGTGATCGTAAATGGTACTGACTTGAAGTTCGCTACTATCGCCCAATAACTGCTGGTAACCCATCTGCAGGCTCAGCCTCGGGTCAATGGTGTATGCATTATCACTGTACGCGCCATCCTTTGGCGAGTTAGCATGAAAGTAGCTGGCTCCCGCATAAAATCCAGAGCGATCTTCTTTGATGCTATACTGGAGTCCTGCCGTTACATCTATATAACTACTGCTGGGTACAGGTACATTTTCACCGGATGGGGCCGAAGGCTGGTAACCACCGCTGCCGAACTGTGACTGGAACAGGAATTTGGATACATCCAGCATG
Source organism: Bacteroidota bacterium (assembly GCA_013289065.1). Lineage (GTDB taxonomy): Bacteria > Bacteroidota > Bacteroidia > Chitinophagales > Chitinophagaceae > Sediminibacterium. The sequence continues at coordinate 23,813 of JABDAP010000010.1, forward strand.
CGCCGGGAATAGTTGATGCTGAGTCCGCCGCCAAAATACTGTTTGCCTGCCGCATCTAGTGCTTTACTATAGGAGAATCCTGCTGACACCATATTCCGTTTTAATAAACCGGCATTGGAAGCATCGCTGATCACCATAAGGCCCGCTCCGAGAAAGTCATTCCGGCTGCTGCCTGTATACAGGTTCTTTTCTGCAGATACCATTGCCGTAGTGTATGGCTGCGCACCTGATCCCTGCCACTGGGTGCGATAAGTACCACTCAAACGCCAGTCGCCCACGCCTTTCGCAATCAACGCAGGATTAAGATACATAGGCGAGCTGAAATACTGCGAAAGAAAAGCATCCTGTGCATACAGCATATTCGCAGCACCCATAATTACAATAACGGGCAGCAGAGAAAGAATTCGTTTGTTCATAATAAACAGTTTATAAAATGATCAGATGATGTTTTATAGCCGGTAAAATATTTATCTTATCAGTGTAACCGATCCCTGTCGCTTGACAAAAGATCCGTTGCCGTCATATCCTTCAATTGACCAGGTATAGGTATCCAGAGGCTGTAATATTCCTTTGTATCTGCCATCCCAACCCACACCAATATTGGTGGTTTCAAACAGCATCTTGCCCCATCTGTTGAATATGCGGAAGAACCTGAGCTGTTTTACGCCCACCAGGTTAGGCATCAGTATATCGTTCTGGCCATCGCCATTCGGTGTGAATACGTTGGGCAGGTAAGCCGATGTATTATCCTGTACTCTCACCAGCAATGTATCAACCGTTATGCACCCGCTTGGTACCTTTTGCGATATAAGGTATTCCTGTTCTGCTGTCGCAATAATGGTAGGGCTCGCTACATTGGGTACGAGCAGGAATGTGGCCGGCGACCATTGATAGGTTGCACCCGGTAACTCACGTACAGTTAACGGTGTGAGCTGGTTTTTTACTACATCTGTAACTGGATTGCGTATACCTGGCGCCGCATCTACGGTTGTAATAGGTTTGGTGATGCTGTCTGCCAGGGCAGGACAAGCCTGCGGTATCACTTTCAGTTTTACATTATATGTACCGGTTTGCGTATAACTGAACGATGGCGATATAGCAGTGCTGGTAAGGCCTTTGCCATCATTCCACAGGTAGCTGACCGTTCCGCTGTTTGTTATCGAGGATGCATTGGTAAACTGCAGGGGCAGGTTGATACAGCTATTCACATCTGGCGTGAAAGCCGCTTTGGGTTGTTGCAATTGTGTTACGGTGATGCTGTTAGCTGCGGGAGTTTCGCATCCTGCCGCATTTACTATTATAGCTGTATAAATAGCCGGAGCCGTTATTATCAGCTGCGATGAACTGTTTCCGGTAATCAGCGCCCCGTCCTTAAACCATTTATAGGTATTACCACCGCTGGCTGTAAGTGTAAGCGATGAGCCGGTACAAAGCACGGTTCCGCCTGTTGATGTAATACTACCTGAGGGTAAGGCACTCACTGTAACACCGATAGTGGTAGTAGCGCTGAATGTACCGTCAGATACGCGAACAGTAAATGCATCTGTGCCGCTGTAGCCTGCAAAAGGCTGGTAGCCCAGGCCCGCAGGGGTGATCATGCCGCCATTGGTTACAGCAGTAGTATTAAATCCCGAAAGGCTACCGTGAGCCGGGGCTGTTAGTACTGACCAGGTAATCGTTGTGCTGCTACTGTTATCGAACACGCGCAGGAGTGAGTTAATATCACTCAATGCTGCATCTATGCAAATCGTCAGCCCCTGGTTAGAACCACCTGCAAAATTAGGCCCGGGCGCTGAAAATACAACCTTGCTGCCATTGGTTGTGGCTGTAACCGCAGTGCCCATATTGCCTGCGATGTCTCTGAAAACGATTTCATAGTCGATGGTTCCTTCTTTATCCGTGGCTTGCATAGTATATGCAGCAGCCCATGTATTGTTACCTGTATTGGTTGCACTGATAGTATGTCCGGCAAGTGTTACTGTAGGAGTAAGAACAGCTTCGCTCGCAGTAAAGGTTATGGCCACTGTATTACCGGGGTTTGCAACAGAACTGATGGCATTATTGGAACCAATCGATACCACTGATAAAACAGGGTTGGTTATATCATACACTACTTTACTGTTATCGGTAGTGCCTGTTACAGAAATACCTGCGTTGCCTGCCTGGTCTGTAAAGGCAATACTGAATGGTATACCGCCTTCTGCATCTGTTCCTGTCATGGTATAAGATGCTGTCCAGGCATTGCCGGTTATATTTACCGATGTTATTGTATGCGTTGCGATGGTCATTATGGGCAGTAGCAATGTTTCAGTACCAGTTAAGCTCACTATTACCACATCTCCTGCTTTGGCATAAGCGGTGTTGTTGTTACCGGATGCAATAATTACCGAAGAAAGTGCAGGCACAGTCTTATCGAACACTACACCACTGCTGTTGGTGGTAGCTGAGACGGATACTCCTGCATTACCTGAAATATCGGCAAATGCTATGTTGAATGGAATAGTTCCTTCTATATCTGCAGCTGTCATAGTATAAGCAGCTGTCCACGCATTAGCTGTGGTATTCACAGCCGTGATACTGTGTGCGGCGATTGTCATTATGGGTACCAGTATGGCTTCACTGGCTGTAAAATTCACGGTTATGATATTACCTGGTTTCGCCCATACCGTATTGGTATTATTTGAAACGATCATTACCGATGTAAGCGTTGGAATAGTTTTATCAAAGACCACACTGCTGCTATTGGTGGTGGTAACAACAGTTGCGCCCGCATTACCGCTGCTATCACTGAAAGATATGCTAAGGGGGATCGTACCTTCTGAATCCGTACCTGTCATAGTATAAGATGCACTCCACGCATTGCCACTGATATTGACTGCTGTTATGCTATGCGTTGCAACGGACACTACCGGGGCTAATATTGCTTCATCTGCTGTAAAATTCAGCGTAATGATATTTCCTGTTTTTGCGCGGCTAACATTGGTATTGTTTGAAACAATGGTTACCGCGGAAAGTGTTGGGGCTGTTCTGTCAAATACTACACTGCTATTATTGGAAGTAGCCGTTACTATTGTGCCGACATTAGATGATGCATCGGTGTAGGCAATGCTGAAAGCAATGATTCCCTCTGCATCCGTGGCGGTCATTGTATAGGATGCTGTCCAGTTGTTACCACCTGTATTCACGGCTGATACCGTATGCCCGGCTATTGTTACCGAGGGAATAATATTTTCGTTGGATGAAAAACCCAGTGTTATCAAATCACCGGTTTTGGCTTTTACTGAGTTGCTGTTGGCTGAAGCTATCGTTACCGGAGACAGCGTGGGCGCGGTAATATCATAAACAATGTTGCTGTTATTGGTGGTTCCTGTTACGGTACTGCCCACATTTCCCGTGGGGTCAGCAAATGCGATACTAAAGGGAACCACGCCTTCCGCATCAGTGCCCGTCATTGTATAGGTGGCCGTCCAGTTATTGCCACTGCTGTTCACGGCAGCTACCACATGGCCGGCAATAGCCACAACCGGTGTATTGATCGTTTCACTGGCTGTAAAGCTGAGCGTAACCGTATTACCCAGTTTTGCCAGGGAAGTATTGCTATTATTGGACGATATGGTTACAGGCGATAAAGCAGGCGCTGTCCGATCGAACACAACACTGCTGCTGTTGGTGGTTGCGGTTACTACAGTACCGGCATTACCTGCAAGGTCAGTGTATATGATATTAAATGCTACAATACCTTCTGCGTCTGAGCCGGTCATTGTGTAAGAAGCCATCCAAACATTTGCGGTAGTATTGACTGCCGTAACAGGCTGGCCTGCAATTGTGATGGTAGGTGTATTGATTATTTCGCTGGATATAAAACCCAGTGTAATTACATCACCGGTTTTTGCTTTCGAAGTATTGCTGTTATTAGATGCAATTGTTACTGTTGATAATGTGGGCGCGGTTTTATCTATTGTATAAGTTTCTCCAGAATAAGGAAGCGTGTTGGTAACACCCGGTATTATTCCGGTTGTATTAGCAAAATTCAGCTGAGCTGTCCCATCGCCGCTACCTGTATTTACAGTTACTGTGAAACTGCTGCTGCCTCCGGTTACTCCCGTAACCGTTGCTCCGGTTATAGCTCCTCCCATGGTTATGCTAAAATTTGATGGGGATGGGTTTGCTATTAGTGCAGATCCGAAAGAGAGGGTATAGTCAACAGTATTCGCATTGGTTATGGCTGTACCGGTTTTTGACAAAGCCGTTATGGTAGTACGGCTGGTAATAGTTATGGGATCGCCAACTGCGGTGTTTGAATTGTACTGTGCAGTATTGCTGAGCCCACCGTCATTATATTCAGTTACCATTATCCTATAGGTAGTAGATGGGCTCAACCCAGTTACGCCTATACCATTTGCCGTTCCATTAAAAACGCAGAACCAGCCCGTGCCCGGGATCTCAGTACCTGATCCAAATACGGTATTCGCTGTATAATCCGTTCCTGCCACAGGAGCCGGTGTTCCGGTGTTACTTGCTTTCATAAACACCGCTCTTTTAGCGCCACTACCATTGGTCCAGGAGAAAGTAGTGCTTATACCGGTAAGTGCAGTTAGATTTATAGCTGTTGCCTGTGTTACCGGCGCCGCTATCAATGTATTGCGGTATATAGAAATAGTGGATTGACTGGGCAGTTGATTTCCCATAACAATATCTGGCCTGCCATCACCATTCAGGTCTGTGGCGAGTGTGCTCCATGGCTGAGATGATGCGGGTAGGTCGATCCTCGTTCCGAAACTGGTGGCGCCACCGGTGCTGGTATTGGGATATATATATGTATGATAACCAGGACTCGCATCGCGCGTACCCGAAATCAGGTCTGGTTTTCCGTCGCCGTTCAGGTCTGCCAGGCCAACGGCGATATTAGCACCTGTTACATTGAGTTGTGTTGTGCTGAGATTGGTTAACGCACCGCCGGTTGAGTTTTTTGTATATGCGAAAATTTGGGTGGCTGAGCTACCACCCGCACTGGCTACAAAGTCAGTCAGGCCGTCGCCATTCAAGTCGCCGGGTACAAAACTCCATGGGGCCTGCGGTCCAGTTATTTCGACGGCAGCTGCAAAACTGATGTTGCCGACAGTGCTTGTATTGCGAAGCAAGACGACCTTGCCAGGCGAGCCGTTAATATCACGGCCGGCAATGATATCGAGTTTGCCATCATTATCAATATCAGCCAGGGCCAGGTTATACAGGGCATCTGTTGCCGAAATCTGGTAATCCTGTTTTGCAGCAAAACTCACTGCATTTATGTTAGTGCTTGTATTGCGAAGAACAGATACGCTCGAACCAAGGTTATTGGAAGTAACTATATCCGGTTTTCCATCACCGTCCAGATCACCCGTAGCGACACCGATGGGGCCCATACCGGTTGCAAAACTTCCTGTAAGCGTAAACGCTGTGCTAAGTATACCCGTTCCGCTGTTCAGGAATACTCCAACAGTACTTAGGTTGAACGATGGCACTACCAGATCGAGCCAGCCGTTCCCGTCAAGGTCTACAATAGAAACATAGCGGGGGTCATCAAAATTAGTTGTGGGTGTAAACACAGTGGGTGCACCAAATGATATCGGCCCACTGATGGTTGATATATTGGGCAGGATGATCAGGCTGTTACCGTTAGAGTTGGTCACAACCAGTTCTGGTTTTCCATCACCTGTCAAATCACCCGCCGCCAGGCCATATAGCTGGCCGGTTACACTGAAAATGGACTGTTGTACAAAGTCTGTAGCAGCAAGCGTGGATTTGTTAGGCGTGAATGCCGGCACAAACATGTTCGGGCTTGAAGTCGATAATGTATTACCTCGATTCAGTACTGATATCGGTCCATACGAAGCGTTTATCGGAACCTTGGCTGTCAATGAAGTGGTACTTGCTGCCGTAATTGTTGCGGTAACGGTACCAAACTCAACGGTATTATTGGTTGTGGTGGAGTTGAATCCCGTACCATTAATTACAACACTGCCGCTGGACGGTAAAGCGGTCAGTGGAGAGAAGGAACTGATGGTGGGCGCAAACTGTGGTGAACCGCGGTAAATACCGATGGTGGCTGTATTACCGGTAGGCACCAGGATATCGGGTATCCCATCGCCATTCATATCCGTTGTAATAATGTTGTATCCGAGTGCCGCATCGCCTGAAGCATACTCGATGGGCGAACTGAAACTGATATTGTCTCCCACACTTGTATTGTACAATACGGCGATCCGGAACCTGGAACCTGCTGTTCCGAAATCCTTGCCCAGGCCGAAGACCAGGTCGGGCAGCCCGTCGCCGTTCATATCGGCTAAGGACGCAGAGGTCTGTGGATAAGGAGCTGTGCCTATCTGTTGGGTCGTAACGCTGAAAGTGAAGCTGCCTATGGTGCTGGTGTTTCTCAAAATAGCGAAGGAAGTGGCATTGGCACTATTGCCATCCGTAACAATCATATCAGGCTTGCCATCATTATTAAGATCACCTACTACTACGAAACTGGCATTATGGAAAGGTGCGCCGGAGCTAAATGCATCAACTGATTGGTCGCTGGCGAAACTGATGGAACCGGGGGTACTTGTATTCTGGTAAAAATGAATTTCGTTTGAACTGCCGTGTGGGGCAATGATCTCCGGTTTTCCATCACCGTCAAGATCGGCCGCTATCAGTTGGGTCGCTTGAAAAAGTGTTCCTGTCATAGTGATTCCGGAACCAACAGTAATAGCGGTTGGCGTGGAAGTAGTATTAGGATATGCAAAAATCTGCAAGCTGGCGTAAGCCGATATTGCAATATCGGGTTTCCCGTCCAGGTCAAAATCGGATATGACTGTGCCGGTAGGGGATAACGCAGATGGAATGATCGAACTGCTGAAACTAAGGCTTCCATTATTTTTCAGGATAACAAATGCATTGGCATCTTTGCCAGGCACTACAACATCAGGCAATCCATCTCCATTAAGATCACCAAAAGAGATCTGGCCGTCAGAGCCTGACAGGCCGCCTGCAACCGTAAGAGTAATCAGGGAACCCAAAGTAATAGTGTTGGTCGTAGTTGTGTTGGAACGGATGTACACTTTGTTATCGCCAGGGCTGCCGCTTGTCATGACCAGGTCGGGTTTTCCGTCATTGTTGAGGTCTTCTGCACCCATACTGTATAACCTTGGAGATATACCGCTAACAAGATTAGCCTGAAAGGTCACATCAGCAGCAATGAGCCCGGGTTTATTGGGAGAGAATACCGGTGTGAAGAACTGGGAACCTGTTGCTGAGAGATTGGTTCCAAGGTTAAGAACATTGATGCGGCCATAAACAGCGCCTGTAGGTACGGTCACGCTAAGGTTGGTGGCCGAAGCGGCAGTAACAGTTGCTTTTACGGTACCGAAGAAAACAATATTGTTTGCAGGAGTGGTATTGAAATTAGTTCCTGCAATAGTTACCGTTGCACCAACCGAAGCGCTTGTTGGTGAAATAGAACCGATAGTTGGCTGTGCAAAGGCTTTTTGCGAAAAAAATATTGTCAGGAACAAACAGGATACTATCACCCTGCCTGCCCTGGTATTCTGGATATGGATTAAGAGATTCATAAGCGGGTCAGTTTTGGGTTTTGGTTTTTAATGATCTGCATGGAGATATTTTTCCCTTTGGATGCGTCAAGCTCTTTCATTTTCAGGTCGTACCAGAGCCAGATGAATATCAGCGCCAGTATAAAAGCCAGTATAAGGGCTATGAGTGTGATCGTTGCAGTAGATGGCTTTAGCCTCATAACAGTATCGGGTTGCTTTATGAGCTAAAGTTTCCGAACTAAGCGAGGGTTTTGCAAATTTTCAGCGTGAGAATGTCGTGACAGCGGGTGTGACAAAAGCGTGATAATGTATGATGGTAGTGGCAATCAATCGTGAGTCGTCAGTTGTGGATCGTGAGTTCACTGATGACAATTCACGACTGACGGCTCACGATCAGATATGCATGATGATATCTTCAAGGCTTGTTTCTTCTCCAAGGTTCAATTTTTTCTTTACCCGGCTCCGCAACTGGCGAATGGCATCCGTTCCGATACCGAGCATGGCAGCCATTTCTTTACCGGATAAGCTGAGTTTGCTCAGCACGATAAACCTGGTTTCAGCGGGTGTAAGACCGGGTATCTTTTCTTTGAGGCGCTCGAGAAAGCCGGGATGCGCTTTTTCAAAAAGGTCGCGGAAATATTCCCAGTCGCTGTCGGTGAGTATGGTGCTGTGTCTTAACTGCTGGAGGGTTTCATTGGTTTCATTGCCATGCTGTTGTTCGAGCAGCTCGAGCAGTGCATTTTTTTCGGATATATTTCTGGCAAAATCGCTTAGTTGTTTCGATGCTGTTTTCAACTCCTCGTTCTGCAGCCGGTATTTTTTCCGTTGTTCTTTATAGATATATATGGCAATGCCCATCAGCAGCAGCACAATGCCAATTAATATATCTCTCTCCAGCATATTAAGCTTTCTCTGGTTCTCGATGCTATCCATATCCGACCGGTATTTTTCCAGGTCTACTTTCTGCCTCGCCCGCAATAGCTGGAGGGCATTAAGTTTGCGCGCCATACTGTCTTTTACATATAAGGCAGAATCAAGGTACCTCGTAGCAAGCGCAGTACTTCCTTCGGCGGCATAGAGTTTAGATAAAAGGGGATACAATGACTGTAAACGCTGGTACTGGCCAGATCGGTATACATATTGCCTTGCATTTGACAATTCATGATCTGCTTTGAACAGGTTGCCCCGCTGCAAGCTGATATCTCCCAATACCATAAGAGATCCGGAAGCAAGCCCCCAGTCTGTATTTTTCAATGCAATCGTTACATCTTTTTCGAGTAACGGCACAGCAATATCGAACTGTCTGCGGAGAAATGCATTGTATCCAAGGTTGCCGCTGCTGATTCCCTGCCAGGCATCGTTGTTTTCTTTAACAGCCAGTGCATGGGCTCCCTTCAAATAATAATCCGATGAATCAAGTCTGCCAAGTTTCTGGTAAGAAAGCCCCAATGTATTGAGAATGATAATGCGTAAAGCCGGCGGATACAACTTAAACGGTGGTTCGGCCTCAAGTGCCAACCGGTTATACCTGATGGACTCTTCAAAATCATTAAATACATAGTATTCATCTGCCATCTGATACAGGCAGTTCTGTTTATGCGGGAATTCGTTAGGAGAAAGATCCTTAATAAGGTTATAAACACGCTGATGATGTTCGAAAGCCACTTCATAATGATTCAGCGTAGTGAAATTATACAGCGCTGCCATATTCTCTGCAAGCGCTTCTGCCCAAACTTTCTTTCTTTGGATGGCTTCTTTTTTTACGCTGTCTAAAATTGCCAATACTTTTCGAGGCGGAAAATATTGCCGGTAATAAAAATAATGTGCATATAAAAGAGAGACTTCCATCTGCAAGTCGTCATCGTGATGTTGATTGGCAACCTGCCGGATGCTGTCGATCTTTGCGAAAATAACAGCTGAGTCTTCATATTGTAATGTAGAATGATAAAAGGGCAGTAATAGCTTAATTCTTTGTGCAGAGGTTTTGGATGCAAGATATTCATAACGGTTCTGCGCCAGGCCTGTGAAGGAAAGGAGGGTAAAAAATATAAGGTAAAAAATCTTCAAGTAGCCTGTATTTTAGGCCCCAAGTAAATAAATTGATCCGGATATCGGAAGCCCTTGATACAAACTTATTTAATATATGCTGTAGTCTCAGGTTAACGGTTATTTTTTTTACTCAAAAGATCAGATGTTTTCCACACACTTCTGCCTGCTGATTATCCGACGTGGCAATCATTGATGAAGACATTTCTTTCTATGATAACGATACGATATCTACAATGTTTGTAAGAATTATTCCTCTTATCTTATGGTTTTTTTGGAGCCGGTGGTTTAGGCAATGGCTGGCCTTCTCCATTGATATCTTTTACGATGCCTCTGTTGCGGCGGCGCGCTTCAGCAAGATGCTTTTCGTGCGCTTTTTTAAAACGAAAATGCAGGAGATCATTTCCGCTTGATTTTACATGTTCCGTCTGCGCTTTTAATTCAGCTGCGGGCGGGCGTTTTTCCTGCGCATTGGCTGCAGTGCCTAAGAGAACGGCACCTAACAGTAACGATATTATCTTTTTCATGATCTATTTTTTAAGGTGAGTATTATAATGGTTACCTGCTAATATCATACCACCCCAATCATCTATCAATCGAAATTTGGATAATTGCCTATTTTAATACGATTTTATTTTTGAAAAGTTCCTCATAGAGGAAATCAGCGGCTGATTGTCCTGCATCGCGCCAACGATCGCGTGTTTTGGCGCTGACAGGGAAGAGGGGATTAAAGTGTTTTTGCAGTTCGTGAGAATATCCTTCATATACTTTAACACTGTTGGGAATATTTTTTTTTGTTGCCGCTTCGTGAATTGCCATGCTTCCATACATTGCCGTGTCTGTGTTTTTATGACCGGGGGCAACCAGTTTGTCCTTACTTCCATATGCACTAAAAATGGGAACGCGGCCATTCTGTAACCAATCGATCTTAAATATTCCTCCCCAGAAATTGACCACTGCGGCAATACCGGCAGGGTTTGGCTTTGCTGAAAATGTTTCAGCCCCCGGCAACCCGGCATAACCGGCTAACTGCAAAGAACCGGTATAAGCCATCTGCAATGCAATGATGCCGCCGGCTGAATTTCCTGCAACAATGATATGGCTAGTATCTATCCTGTATAAAGCGGCATTTTTTTTGAAAAAAGCAACAGCTTCTTCTACGGCCTGAACGGCTTCGTAACAGCCTTTTTTCAGTTCTGCAAATTTTAAAAGGGGATTCTTTTTGCTTAAGGGATAATTTAATCCTGCTGATACATAACCACGCATGCCAAACATCTTACTCCATAGTTGTACACCTTTCGCTTTTTTAGAACCGAATTTAAAACCACCTCCATGCAGCCAGATGATCAATGGCCTTTGTAAAATACTGTCACCGGAAGGTTCATAAAGATCGAACAGGTAAGCATTCTTTTTTGCATGATCGTTCGGAACGTTCAAATAAGAAATATTTTTTTGAATGACCAGTTTTGAAAATACTTCGTCTCTATATCGAACGGGTTTTATTGTCTGGCCATAACCATTCGATGCTGCAAAAGTTAAGAGACAGTATAACAGATATCTGAACATTATTGATCAATGCGTAATAAGAAAGAAAATGCGTTCATATTGAACCTGACAGAAACGAATAAGCTACGTAATGTCCGTGATGCGCTATTGAAACAGGAAGCTTTAGTTGATGGTCACCCTCAAAAATAACCGGATAGCCTGCGGTTGTTTCTTCTATCCTCAGATCTTTGCCGGGGAATAAGTTATTCAGTTTATTCAACAGAAACATCCGGACTGTTTTTGACTGATGAGCAGCATCGGCCTGCTCAATTGCCTGAATACCCCACCAGGTATGCTCGAAATTTTCATCTTCACTTACTACCGTGGCAATCAGTTCATGATGCATCTTTGACCTGAAATAAAAAGCAGCGGACCCGAAAATGAAATTTCCTGAGTAGCAGCATTCGCCTGATGCGCAACCTTGCCATTGTGCATCTTTAAATGAGTTTACTTCCTGCTCTGCAGGAAAGTTGATATGCTGGATGATAATTTTTGTTGGAGAAAATAACAGGCCGGAAGATCCCCGTTTGAGATATTTATAAGCAGATTCTTTTATGGACCATAAGAGCCATACAAAATGCTCAAACGGCATTTGTGCAAATGCCCGGGCATGGTAAAGCTCCTGCTCCGAGGCAGAAAGGATCTTAGTGTAAAAACGGCTGTCGTTGCTACGTTGTTTGTTGATCATGCCTAATGCTATAATATCATTTCCGGCACTTTGCATGTTCAGGATTTTAATTTTTCCTCGATCACATCGATACAATTACCAACCGTGAACATTTTTTCTGAAGAATCGAAATCGATCTCAATATTGTATTTCGATTCTGCATCAATAATAATGTCTACAAGATTGGCTGAGTTCACCTTTAGGTCTTTCAGCAAATTTGTTTCTTCAGTTATCCCTGCCAGCGCTTCTTTATTTTCTGTGTAGGGAAATAATACTTTTTTCAGTTCCTCTAAGATTTCTTGTCTATCCATGTTGATTATATTTTGAAAAAATTAAACAGGTATTCACATCCCCGAAACCAAAATTTGCTTTGGCAATGTGATTGATTTCTTTTTGTATCATTTTTGACGGAATGCTTTCAGGCCCCGTCATGGCTACTATTTCCGGATCCGGATCTTCGATATTGATATTCGGATGTGCGAACTGGTTACTGATCTCAAGAACTGCTGCAACGGCTTCGATGGATCCTGCCGCGCTCAGGCAATGGCCGATCATAGATTTCAAAGAATTGACCATCGGAAAATCTTCGCCTTTTCTTCCAAGCGCTTCTGACCAATTCTGTATCTCCAGTTTATCAGCAGCTGTTGCCGTTAAGTGGCCGGCGATCAGATCAATTGAACCGGTACTGATATTTGCATCGGCCACCGCGTCTTTGATACATCTGATGATGCCACCGGAATTAGGCGCTGTCATAGTTCCACCGCAACGTTGTCCGCCTGAGTTGGTTGCCCCGCCCGTTATTTCTGCATAGATAGTTGCTTTACGTTCGATTGCAAAATCCAGGTCTTCCAGAACAAGCGCCGCAGCACCTGAGCCCGGAACGAATCCACAGGCTGATGCGCTCATTGGGCGGGATGCCTGTTCGGGGTGGTCATTAAATTTTCTCGACAGTATCCTCATTGAATCGAAAGAACCGAATATATAAGGATCTACATGTTCGCTGCTGCCTACCAGCATCCGTTTGGCGGATCCGTTTTTGATGTATTCATATCCCATTACAATTGCCTGTGTACCGGTGGCGCAGGCTGCGGAGTTTGAAATTACGCGGTTGCCCAATCCCAAACGTCCGGATACATATGCTGAAACACCGCTGTTCATGATCTGTTCTACTACGCGTGACCCAAGTTTTTTTGATTCCTTCGCATCAACGCGAACGATCGAGTTCTTGATCACATCCGTATCGGCAACACTACTGCCGAATACGCAACCTGCATCCCAAAGCGGCTGGTCGGTTTCAACTGTAAAACCTGCATCGGCCCAGGCATCAAGCGCTGCTTTAACTGCATAACCGATACCAAGGCTTTTCAATCCATGAAAGATCACTTCAGGTAAATAATTTCTCAGCTGGTTCCAATCAAATTCAGGCACACCTGACACCTGGCAATTGAATTTCAGTTCTTCGTACTGCGGTATGAACCGGATGCCCGAAACACCGTTTTGGATAGCATGTAAAAAAGCAGGAACCCCCACACCATTGGGAGAGATAACGCCTAAACCTGTAACAACAACACGGTGTCTCATATTTTATCTTTTCAGCGTTGTTTAATAAAACCGGAAAAGATCCCTTTTGCAACCAACTCTTTTGATGCATTGAGCATTTGCACGGAACACTTCAACTTATTAAACCTGAAGTATTGTTTCTTAGAGATGACCGTTACCTTTTCGCCGGGTAATACCATTTTAGAAAAAGAAACATCTATCGCAGTGAGTAAAGGAAACACTTTTCCATCAAATGATGCGGGCTTATCTCCCTGCTCTTGAAGGATCAGGTATATCCCCAATACCACTACACCTATTTGTGCCATGATCTCTGTGATGATCACACCGGGCGTTACCGGGTGCCCGGGAAAATGGTCTTCATAAAAAAAAGAATTTTCTTTTAGTGTATACTCACCTTCCACTTCATCCTTACTCAATGATGAAATATTATCTACAAACCGAAAGGAAGATTTGTAAGGCAGATGATCTAAAATATCGTTGTACGTTTTTTTCAAGTCGTATATAAAAAGTATTTTCGTTAACGGCAATGTTCTCCGCCATCTACATGGATCAACGATCCATTTATCCATGCTGCTTCATCTGTGCAGAGAAGATAAATAACGTTGGCCACATCTTCGGGCTGCGTCATTCGTCCAAATGGGTTTCTTATTTTAGCCATCTCAATCAATTCAGTACTTCCGGGTATCCGCTTTAAGGAAGGCGTTTCTGTTATACCTGCCTGGATAAGGTTTGTTTTCAGCCCATGCTTACTAAACTCAACAGCCATATACGTTACAAGGCTTTCTAATGAAGCTTTGGCAATGGAAACAGCCGAATAACTATCCCAATATTTATGCGAACCTTCGCTGGTAAGCCCTATAACCCTTGCATCGAGGTGAAAAAGTTCTTCCTTTAAAAGGATTCTTGTCCAGTCGAGAAGGCTGGTAGCCATAGCATACGTGGTCATTTCAATATCTTCAATAGAAAGCAGGTGATCCTCATCTCCCTGTTTATCTGCCTGTTCATGGATCAAAGGTTTTAAATTACCTCTTGCAATAGAATGCAACAGTAAACGGATGCAGTGCTTTTTATTGACCGATTCATTGAATTGCTGAATAAATAATTCTCTTCCTGCCTTATCCAAAGCATTGATATTGCCGGGAAGTATGGTTACGTTATTTTCAGCGGCTAATGCAATGAATTTTTCTTTCAGTGTTCTTTCAGCAGCAGCTGTTTCGCGATAAAGCACTGCAATATTCATTCCATGCCGGGCCAGTTTCTCAACCGCTGCAAAACCAAAACCACTTGAGCCCCCGAGGACGACAGCCCACAAATGTGAAAATTGTTCGTTATTTTTAGACACTTACTTTTTTTAAATCTGTTTTATATGATAACAACCGGATCTTAAAAGTAATGAAGATAGTGGTTTCTGTATATTTAACCTTAAGGTACAATGAGATACAAGCTGATTCTTTTTCTATTATCTATCATATCCTGCCTGTTTGTTTTGGCTGAGCCAACCTCACAAAATTTTGACAGAGAAACATTCTATACGATCATGGCTGCCGGAAAACTGGCAGATATCAATAATGAATTGCTGGTGGTAAAAGGATCATCGGTAACTGAAAAAGAAGCATACGAAGGGGCTTTATTGATGCGAAAAGCAGGCCTTTTAAAAAGAGCAGACGATAAATTAAAAGCATTTAAAGAAGGAAGAATAAAACTGGAAACTGCGCTTCAGGACGATAATGATAATGGTGAATATCATTTTTTGCGTATCACTATACAGGAACATGCGCCCCATGTAGTAAAGTATTATAAAGAGTTGGAAAAAGACAGCCAGTTGCTCGAGAAGCGGTTTAAAAATCTATCGCCTGTTGTTCAAAAAGCCATTCTTGATTACTGCAAAACATCGACGGTATTACATCAGGAAAATTTTCAACTCCCATAGTATGGTGAATAAAAAAGTGTTAGCTATTTGTTTTACACAAACAGGGCAGCTGGGAGAAATAATCGATAACTTTACCAGGCCACTAACTGCAGCAGGGATCTCTGTTGAGAATATACGTATCAAACCTGTGAAGGATTATCCGTTTCCGTGGACCGGCGAACGCTTTTATGATGTTATGCCGGATGCTGTTTTAGGAGTGCCTGTTCCGCTGGCACCATTTTTATTGAAAGAAACAGCATATGACCTGATCATTTTGGGATACCAATCGTGGTTCCTGTCGCCCAGCATACCTGCGAATTCTTTGTTACAAGACCCTTCATTCAAAACTGTATTGAAGGGTACGCCGGTGGTTACCATTACCGGCGCAAGAAACATGTGGCTCAATGCTTTTGTGGGAATAAAAAAACTGCTGAGAGACAGCGGGGCAGATCATGTTGGCAATATTGCTTTGGTAGACAGGCATTGGAACCCTGTCAGCTACTTTACCATTTTTCATTGGATGCTGGGTGGTAAAAAAACAAAGTTGTTGAATATTTTTCCCTTGCCGGGAGTATCTGATGCAGATATTGCCGGCACAAACAAATTTGGTGAAACATTGCTCACGCATCTTTTAAACGGAGAGTGGAACGGGTTACAGGATGCGTTGGAAAAACAAAATGCAGTGGCGTATAATTATCATTTGATGATACTGGAGGCAAAAGCCGGTTCAAAATATATTGCCTGGGCAAATAAAGTAAACAGGAGTAAGAACAGGGCAGGCTCTTTAGTTGTGTTTAAATATTTTTTACATATTGCACTATTCATAGGGGCACCTGTAATATTGATCGTGGATGCGATCTTTATCAAACCCTTTTCATCAAAAAAGATAAAAGAATTAAAACAATATTACCTGGGCCTCAAATAAATTGACCACTATGCTTTTGAAGGATGTTTACATAACTGATACTTCCATCTTTATGCCCAATGAACCCGTGAGCAGCGATGAAATGGAATCGTATCTCGGGTATATAAATGACAAGCCTTCCAAATCGAGGATGCTCGTGCTGCGTAACAACGGCATCAAGACAAGGTATTATGCTTTGACAAAAGAAGGTAAAACAACACATACCAATGCTGAAATGACGGCATTGGCAGTGAAAGGATTGTTTGCAGATGACCCTGAAAAAATAAAAGAAGTAGAATTATTGTCGTGCGGTACTTCTTCACCCGACCAGTTGCTGCCTTCTCATGGTGTAATGGTACATGGCTGGCTACCTGAAACAAGATCTATTGAAGTTGTTTCACCCTCCGGCGTATGCTGTGCAGGGATGCATGCACTGAAGTATGCTTATCTCGCTGTTAAATCAGGCGAAGTACAACAAGCCGTTGCCACAGGTTCAGAAAGGTTTTCAGGATCGATCGTTGCGAATGTTTTTGAAGATGAAGTGCAGAAGCTCGTAGAACTTAAAGCGAATCCATATATCGCTTTTGATAAAGAATTTTTACGATGGATGTTGTCTGATGGAGCCGCCGCTTTTAAATTATCAGATAAAAAGAACGAGAACGGGCTCAACCTCCGGATCGATTGGATAGAAGGTGTTTCTTATGCGAATGAAATGGAAGCATGTATGTATGCCGGTGGCGAGAAACAGCCCGACGGCAGCCTGAAGGGATACATGGATTTTACAGCTGAAGAGATCAGGAACAGATCCATTTTAAGTATTAAACAGGACATCAAATTATTAAGCGATAACATCATTACACTCGGTGGAAAAAAGATCAAAGAAATTTTTGACAGAAGAGGAATGGTGTCTACAGAAGTAGATTATTTTATGCCACATATATCCAGTGAATTTTTCAAAAGCAAAATTTTTGACCTGATGGATAAATATGGCAATACTGTCCCGTATGAAAAATGGTTCCTGAATTTAAGCAGCATGGGAAATGTAGGGGCGGCTTCTGCTTACTTAATGGTACATGAATTATTCAAAAGCGGGAAACTGAAAAAAGGCGAAAGGCTTTTATTACTGGTACCCGAAAGCGGACGGTTTTCTTATATGTATGCGATGCTGACGGTTTGTTGATAGACCATAGTCCATGGTTCATGGCCGTAAGGTTCTTAATGTGCTTATTACTAACAGTCACAAAACAGCGTGTTACCAGCAGATGTAACGAGGAATTCTTTATGAAGAAAGAAGATGTGCCACAAGACCTTAGTTCTCTTGGTAAGATCACCAAAGAGGTTTGTTATGCAACCGACGGATCAGGTAAATACACCAAAGAGTTGAGCCAGGGATGGGAAGTAAAGATCACCGCATTGGATACTGCATGGAGTGATATTGAAGTACGGATGAATGCTGCCAAACAAAAAGTATTGAACGGAGAGGCGAGCCCATTGCTTTTTTTTATGGAAAAAGCATTGATGGATATTTCTATCCTGGCCGGCTATACGGGCTTTTGGAAATTTCAAATTGCCAGACACATGAAACCGAAAATATTTAAAAAACTAAACGATAAAATATTGCAACGTTATGCTGATGTTTTTAATGTGCGTATTGATGAACTGAAAAGTATGAATATTGAATGAAGATCGATTTTGAACATATCCAGTCCGCACATTGTGAAAATGGCGTTACTACCAATTTATTAAGAAATATAGGCGTATCACAAATAACAGAACCTTTGGCTTTTGGTATTGGTGCAGGTTTGTTTTATGCTTACATCCCTTTGCTGAAAATAAATAATGGCCCGGCTATAGCGTTTCGCACATTGCCCGGGTTGATCTTTAAAAGAACCTGCCGTTCGCTCGGCATCAAAGTATTTAGGCAGCGTTTCCATTCAAAAGAAGCCGCACAAAAGATGCTGGATGCAACATTAGCGAACGGACAGGCTGCCGGCTGCCAGGTAGGTGTTTATTATCTTCCTTATTTTCCGAAGGAATATCGTTTTCATTTTAATGCTCATAACCTGGTTGTGTATGGTAAAGAAGATGATCATTACCTGATCAGCGACCCGGTAATGGAAAATACTACCACGCTCAGCAGTTATGAACTGGAAAGGGTAAGGTTTGCAAAAGGTGCGCTTGCGCCCAAGGGCCAATTGTATTATCCTGAAAGAGGGCATGTGATTACTGATGAACAAATTGCAACAGGCATAGAAAAAGGCATCAAAAAAAATATTAAAAATATGATCGGCATTCCCGCGCCGATCGCAGGTGTGAACGGAATAAGATTTACCGGCAACAGAATAAAAAAATGGCGCGATAAACTGGGTTTGCATACGGCCGGATTATACCTCGCACAGTTAGTACGGATGCAGGAAGAAATAGGAACAGGCGGCGGCGGCTTTCGGTATATATACGGAGCATTTTTACAGGAAGCATTCGCTTATCATCCCAACGAAATTTTATTGGAAACATCTCAACTGTTTACAATGGCAGGCGACCTGTGGCGAACAGCTGCAGTGCAGGCCGCAGGTATTTATAAAGGCAGGATCGGAAGCCAGGAAGACTTTAATGTGATGGGAGATTATTTATTGGAAGTTGCAGAAATAGAAAGGAAAGCATTTGTTGCATTGTCAAAAATTAAATGGCAATGATGAACAATTCTGCTGTTAACATAGAGAACCTTGGGTTTACTTATCCCGGCCAGTCAACTGAACTTTTTTCAGGCCTTAACCTTACGATACCGGCGGGCAGCAGGTTTGGTTTATTCGGGCCCAATGGTGCAGGTAAAACCACCCTGATGAACCTGATGACGGGTTTACTTTCTTTCGAACAGGGGAATATCCTGCTTGCAGGGAACGAAATGAAAAAGAAAGACAGATCTGTCAACAAACTTTTTGGATTTGTTCCGCAGGATCTTTCTTTTTACCAGGAGCTCACGCCTGTTGAAAACCTGCAATTCTTCGGTGCATGGTCGGGCCTTACTACGCATGAGATCAAACAAAGAACCGATGAATTGCTGCAATTGCTTGGATTGAATGATGTAAGGAACAAACCGGTAGAAAAATTTTCAGGCGGAATGAAACGAAGGGTTAACCTGGCAATCGGTGTGATACATCAGCCCGGTATCCTGTTCCTGGATGAGCCTACGGTTGGCGTAGATGTTCAGACAAGACATGCCATCATTCATTACCTGAAGGAACTCAATAAAAAAGGCACCACGCTTATTTACACTTCTCACCAGTTGAGCGAAGCAGAAGACCTGTGCGATACAATAGCTTTGATAGATGAAGGAAAGATCATTGTGCATGATGACCTCAACCATTTATTGGCTGCATATGGACAGAATGGGCTGGAGGGGTTATTCCTGAATTTAACCGGCAAACATTACAGAGACTGACATGTTTAAACTAAGGGCCACCATATTAAAAGACCTGCGCGTTCTGTTACGCGATAAGATCGGCCTTGCATTGATGTTCGGGATGCCGGTTTTATTAGTGCTGGTGATCACAAAAATTCAGAACAGCACTTTTGAACTGGTGAACAAAAATAAAGTAGCGCTTTTATTGGCCAACAGGGATACCGGTAAAATAAGCATGGAAATGATCGCCGCTATTGATAAGATCGGAATGTTTAAACTGGTAGAAGTTCCCAGGGGCCAGGCCGACCAACAACTCATTGACCGCATGCATGCGAAAGATGCATTGCTTGCCTTGATCCTGCCAAAAGATTTTTCTTCCAGAATAAGTGCAAGGGCAAAAAAAATAACCGCAAAGGCACTGAATAGTTTTGGGTTGGAAGCGAATGATACATCCACTGCAAAAACTACGAATACCGATCCGGTTACTTTATATTATCATCCTGTTTTACAGGAAGCTTTCCGGCGTTCGGTAGATGGGGCGCTGCATAGTGCCCTGCAAATGGTGGAAAGCAAACAGGTATTGCAACAACTTTATTTTTCGATCAACGAAAAGCAATTACCCGTTGCTATGGAAAATGAATTGCTGAATAATCAATCACCCATTACTGAAATTCCCGTTTCTAGAGATGGCAGCAGAACCGTACCCAATGCCTCGCAGCATAATGTACCGGCCTGGACGATATTCGCTATGTTCTTTGTTGTATTGTCGTTAGGAAGCGGAATTGTGCGCGAGAAAACAAGCGGAAGTTTTACACGGTTAAAAACGCTGCCAACCAATTATCTTCTCGCATTATTATCCAAGCAGCTAACTTATTTATTCGTTACAATGGTGCAGGCAGCGCTGATCTTTTCAATTGGTGTATGGCTGTTTCCTTACCTGAATTTGCCGGCGTTGAATTTACCCGCAGACCTGTTTGGATTGTTTATCGTTTCATTATTTTGCGGATGGTGTGCGGTAAGTTATGCGGTCTGTGTAGGCGTTTTTGCAGAAACACAGGAACAGGCAAATGGTTTTGGCGCCGTATCGATCGTGATACTGGCTGCGCTTGGAGGGTTAATGGTACCGGCTTTTGCAATGCCTGATTCGTTTCAGCTGATCATTAAATTATCTCCCTTACATTGGTGCCTCGAAGCTTATTACGGTTTATTTTTAGAAGGCGGAACTTTACAGGATGTGTTTGCGAGTATCATTCCGTTAATAGTGATCG
>JABDAP010000011.1:0-40756 GCA_013289065.1 Bacteroidota bacterium
GCAATGGTGGCGCGCCGATCTATAAAGTTGATATCAAAACAAAACAGGTGGAAGCTTTGTCGGACGTAAACTCCGGCATCAGCAGTTTCGACCTGCATAACAACCAACTCGTTTTTGTAAAAACAGAAGTAGCCGATCCGTTTGAATTATATACATCAGATGCAGCAGGAAAAAATGCAACACGCATCAGTAGCTTTAACGCAAGCTGGATAAAAAATAAAAAGATCATTTTCCCTGAAAAGAAAAGTTTTGTTGATGAAAAAGGATTGGCCATTGAATACTGGATCATGAAACCAGCCAATTACGAAGCAGGTAAAAAATATCCAACCATCCTGGATATTCACGGCGGGCCAACTGCTATGTGGGGGCCGGGTGAAAGCTCTATGTGGCACGAGTTTCAGTATTACTGCGCCAAAGGTTATGCAGTGGTGTATTGCAACCCCAGAGGTTCGGGCGGTTATGGTGCAGAATTTTTGCGCGCCAATGTGAACGACTGGGGAACCGGCCCGACAGCCGATGTATTAACTGCTTTGGATAAAGCAGGCGCAGGTGGCTTTATCGACACATCGCGTTTGGCAGTTACGGGTGGTTCATATGCGGGTTATTTGGTTGCGTGGATCATCAGTCATGATCAGCGTTTCAAAGCAGCCTGTTCACAACGCGGCGTATATGAATTGGGAACTTTTTTTGGAGAAGGAAATGCGTGGAGGTTAGTACCGAATTATTTTGGCGGCTACCCATGGGAAGCAGCAACCAAAGCAAACATTGAAAGAGAATCGCCCATCAATTATGTTCAGAATATTCATACACCCTACATCATGTTTCATGGAGAGAATGATCTAAGAACAGGTGTGATACAGGGTGAGATGCTGTACAAAAGTTTGAAAGTATTGGGAAGGACTGTTGAATATGTTCGGCATCCCGGCGGAACACATGAGTTAACAAGAAGCGGAAACAACCGCCAGCGCATTGACCAGATGTTGCGGACGATGGAATTTTTTGAAAGGTTTATAAAGCATTGATCTGGATTTTGGAATTTTGGAATTGGGAAATTTTGGAATTGATTTACACATATGAATACAGTAAAAGAAATTCAAAAGATCATTCATGATAAAATTCGCTATAAGCGTGAGGATACGTTATTAAACCATGTTAAAACTTTTCTGGATCGTGATTATGACAATTATAACGGCATTTTAAAAGGAAATGATTTCGCGCTCTGGAAATTTGATCATTGGGGCGGGATATTTTACCCCATAATATATGGGCATATATCTGACTCTCCGGATGTTGCAAGAATATATATTACAGTAAAATTAAATTTTGTTGGGTTTTTATTGTCAGTATTAATGGTTCTCGGATTTTTCATAGGTCTTCTTATCAGCTATAAAGAAAGAGGATTATTATTGGGTGATTATTTTTTAAGTATGGTTGTAACCTCATTACTTCTGATCGCCTTTATCCTTGGCTATAGACATCACCGAAAAATAGCATTAGCTGAGTTTGATGAATTGATAAAAGAAAAAGCCGCAGATTCGCAGATTATACTAAACTGATCTGCGAATCTGCGGCTAAATAATTTTTTCCAATTCCAAAATTTCCCAATCTCCCAATTCCAAATTATTTCACCCCTTTCAACCAATCCGTCATCCCCAAATAAATTTTCTTTGCCACATCATCATAAAAAGTTGACCGCAATACTTTTTTCTCGTCACTCTCATTACTCATAAAAGCGATCTCAACTAAACTGTTGGGAAAATCTGTGGGTTGATTTAAAACAAAATTGAAATTACCCACGTTGCCAAATTCATTTAAATTCAACTCGAGCATCCTGTTCAGAAGCGCCATGGTCAATGGCCGGAAACCAATATGTTTATAATACGTACTCACACCATTCACTTCCGCGTTATTGCTGGAGTTGAGATGCAGGCTGATCAAAAAATCAGGGTTCTGTTCCTGCAGGAATAATATTCTGTCTTTGTTATCAAATGTGGTATCCGTTGTCCGCGTCATGATCACATTCTTCACACCTTTTTTCTTCAGCAATGATTGCAGTGCTTTGGCAAAAAGCAGTGTGTAGTATTTCTCTTCGTATTTTGCATGAATCCCGCCTGTTCCTGCATTGGTTCCTCCGTGGCCGGCGTCTATCGCTACTTTCATAAAACGCAGGTCTAATTTTTCGGGCTGTCGTTTTACACGGATCACCAATATCTTTCCTTTATAACCGATGCTGTAACCCCAATGCTGGCTATGTTTCAGTTCAATGGTTACACGCACCACATCATCTTCTACCTGGTTATAATAAACATTCTTTACTTCTTTTAATGAATGTAATTGTGTTATCCAGTTGGTATTACTCTGCACGCCAAAAATATCTATGATTATTTTTGATGGATTGATCTCCATATAACTTTTATACGGCAGCCTTTCTTCCATATTGATACCTACATAGTCAAAACTGGAATCGCCCTTTGCACTGAAAGAATTGGTGAGATAAAATGGTTTTTCTTTTTGCGCACTGTCCGGTTTAATAAATACCCGGTCTATATAAGCAGAATGAAATTTTGAAAGCTGTACCGTATACATATCTTTCGTTGAATCTATCACACGCAATAAAATATTGGTGTCGATATAACCCATTTTGGCGCCGCCTAACCTGTCTTCCCCCAATCCATACGATAACGCAGGTAATTTACCGGTCGATCTCGCCAATGTATAATGCGGCGGAGTATTTTGTGCGGATGTTTGCAGTACTAACAAAACAATACAGGCAATAAGGGGGAGCTTCATCTAATGAAGATAAAAAAGATAATGGGATAGCCAATGGCCTTGTTTTAAAAAAAATGAGGAAGCGATCCCGCTTCCTCATTTTCTTCGTTAAGTATTTAATTGCTTAATCATATTTTTTCAGCTTACGCGATACCCAGAAATCACGATAGCTGATCGTTACATTGAACTGTGTATATTTTTCTTTGATCAGCCCATTAACAGTTGTACCTCTTTGCCCCACTTCCAGGTCGCCCTGCAAACCTAATCCGCTTCTGTTTAAAAGAACACCTGCGCCGAATGTGGCGCCTACATCGGTAAGTTGCTGGCCGGCTATACGCAGGTAAGAATTGTTATAGAAGAACCCTGTCTGTAAAAAATATTTTTCATACGTCTGGTTCAGGTAAGTAAGTTTATTTGAATATTCCGCACCAACTGATAATCTCGTGCTGTTAACCAGTGAATAATTGATTCCCTTATAATTGAGGTCGCTCCATCCCTGGTAATTATAATCAACTGCAAAAGTATAGGCGCCTTTATACTGCGCAGCAATTCCACCGGTATAGGTTACAGGCAGCGTAAAATAATTAGATTTATAGAATTCATTGTTGATGATAGTAGTATTGCCGTCTTTAACAAGCAACGCATAATCGGCCCGCAACCTGGTTTTATTTGATGCGGTACCTCCGATAGCTATGCCCCATTTGTTATTCAATTTCGCTTTGTACTGGAACCCTGCTTTAAAATACAGATTACCGAGAAAAATATTTCTGTTCGTAACCAGTGAGCTGTCAGTTAAAGTTTCTGATAATGTTTCTGTTTCCTGTATCTGGCCAAAAAGATAAGATGCCTGTAACCCGATAGACAGGTTCTTATTTATCGAATAACTGTTAGCAATATATACCTGGTTGGTACTTCCCGAGCCTTCATAATAAGCATCGGTAGTAATAGGCGTTCCCAAAACATCTTTCTTTCCATTAAAAGAATAGTTAACGGTGCTGAATGGCAGCAGTCCGATACTGACTGCCCATTTACGTTTTGGCTTTATCGCCAGTGCTATTTTTTTAAACTGTACATCTGATGACTGGCTCTGTGTCGGATCTGAAATAGGTGTGCCTGAATAACCAACAGATTTGTAGCGGGTAGATAATTCAAAATAAAAAAAATGTTCGTCGATGCTGGCGTAGGAAGCAGGATTGGCCTGATACAAAAACCTGTTTGAAGACAATGCTATTCCTGCATGCCCCATACCCGATGTCCGGTCGAATGAACTTTTTTCAAGATCGCCGATACCAATGATCGAATACGGCGATGTATTGTTTTGGGCATGCGCCGTCATCGCTGTACAGATCAAGCATATTACGCAAAAAAGTATCGGTCTCATCTTTTCTAAAACAGTTTATTGTACAGAGGCATATATGATTTGCAATTCCATCTTTCCGGCACTGTTGGCATAATTTCCCATGACGAGCCTTCCAAATTGTGTTTCCAATGCAGGGCTGGGTGGTATCACTAAAACACCATTAGCATTGATAGTACCATCAAGAATAAGCGCTTTGAAATAGTTCGTCACATCATATTGATAATTCGTATTCTCACCATATAAATAATCCACTACCAGGTCTCCTGTTTGTGTGGCTGCAGTTCCTGAACTGTTTGTAAAAGAAAGGTCAGGGCCGATCTGGTTCAATATAGTAGTTGATGATAATCTTAACAATGGCGGTAACCCATAAACCGATGCACTATAAGATCCTCTTACCGGCCGGATGATCAAAGTCGCTTTTAACAGCTTGGCATAATTGGTAAGTTTTAAAACATCTCTTGCAGAAGGGAAACGAATTTTAGCCATTACACCCGCTGCATACATTGAATAAGCTGTATTACCGAGGTCTTTACTGTTGATCTGTTTAACCGTAGCAATATCTTTCAACACAGTACCCGACCTGTCAACAGTAATATTATTGAAATGATGATTCTTATTCGCTAAAGTAAATTCCAAAGTTTTGCTCTCAAGGTATAATGATGGTTTCTTATAATACAACCGCATGATAACACTATCCTTTGCGCCAAATATTAACTGGCTGTTTGCTCCTGAACTTATTCGCAATCCATAAAAATATTGCAGGAACCCATCGCTCGAACGGATATCAAGATCATTAGGATCCTGGAATTTTTTCAGCAACGCCTGTCCAAGATTGTCATCCAGCCGTACAATAATAGAATCATTTGAATAAGGCCTGACGGTAACGTTTTGTGAACCGATTGCCGGTGATGTTACTGCAAAGGACCGGTTATTATTTATGACCAGTGTAGTGTTATCATATGGCACGATAGGTTCGGCAAGACGGTTAACAATGATCTGTAACGGTTTTGTGGTATCGCCTGCATACGAATGATCGGGTTTGATAACGATCGCAAGTGAATCAAAAGTGGTTGCCCTGAATGAATCAGCAAACGTATCTGAATAAGCGGGTGGGACTACTTCAAAATAACAGTTCGTTGTTATCTTTCCAAACACAGGATCAGGATATCCGCCAACCATCGTAACTCCTTTTGAAGAAGTAGCAAATGAATCAACATATATCGTAGAGAGGTCGGCCTGAAAAGAATCTACTTTTACGATCTGCGTATAACCATTGTCAAGAAATTGGTCACCGAACTGAATATCCACCTTTTTGCAGGCTACCCAGGCAAGAGAAAGTAATAAGAACAGGCAGAGGAATAGCTTTTTCGGCATCAGGTACAGTTGTGTTGCGATACAAAAACAAAAATTTGTTGTTGAGAACGGGCACAATAATAGACAGGACGCCTGTTACAAAATTGTTAGTATGGATTAATAATACAATTGTACCGATGAGGGAGACATATTTATCTGCAAACTTCCCCAGTTGGAATACGGAAGCTGGTATCACGCATGCTTAATTGGCTAATATCCTGTATAGTCAAAAAACTTTCGCAGATAAAATCAGCTCATTCGTCTTTGAATATATATCGAAAATCCATTTTAACGATTTAGCAGAACCGCAGGCAGATAATTTCAGGCAAAATTTCACACATGAAGCGATTAAAGTACTATTTCTTTTTACCGGTAAGTATTGTGTTGATCATGGTTTCCTGCGCCAAAAACCCTGGTGTTGATGATCCCTCTGTCGACAGTGGAAACTGGGTAAAACGTTCTGAATTTGAAGGTAATGCCCGCACGGAAGCGGCTTCTTTTGTAATTGGTGATACCGCATATATAGGTACCGGTTATGATGGCAGTGTCCGTTATACGGATTTCTGGGCATTCGATCCGGCTAAAAATTTCTGGATACAAAAAGCACAATTTCCTGGTGTAGCAAGAAACTCTGCAGTAGGATTTGCTGTTGGTACAAAAGGGTACATCGCTACGGGTTATGATGGCTTGAACAGGTTGGGTGATACATGGGAATACAACCAGGCAACCAATACCTGGGTTAGAAAAGCTGATTTTGCCGGATCCGCCCGTTATGATGCAGTTGCATTCGGTATCAACGACAAAGGTTATATCTCTACCGGCTTCGATGGCGGTTATACAAAAGATCTTTGGGAATTCACACCAACCGGTGGAACCAATAACAGTGGTGTTTGGGCACAGAAAGTGAGCCTCGGCGGAACCAAACGTTCAGGCGCTATAGCACTTGTATACAACAATAAAGCATATGTGGTTACAGGCATCAATAACGGAACAACAGTAAGTGATTTCTGGATGTTTGACCCGGCAACTGCTGCGTGGACACAATTGAGGGATATCGCTAATATCAGTTCTGATCCGTTTGATGATGATTATACAGATATCGTTAGAGACAATGGTGTTGGCTTTATCATTGGCACCAAAGCCTATATTACCGTTGGAGAAAACGGTTCTTATGTAAAGAAAACCTGGGAGTACGATTTCAGCCAGGATACCTGGGCACGTAAAACAACCTATGAGCGCTCG
Organism: Bacteroidota bacterium; assembly: GCA_013289065.1. GTDB lineage: Bacteria > Bacteroidota > Bacteroidia > Chitinophagales > Chitinophagaceae > Sediminibacterium. The sequence continues at coordinate 6,725 of JABDAP010000011.1, forward strand.
GAAAGAACTGGTGGTGTAGGATTCACTGTTAAAGGCAGGGGATTTGTAGCCTGCGGCAGAAACAGTACTTATTACTGGGATGATATTGATGAGTTTCAACCAGACGTAGTTTACAATGCAAATGATTAAAAAGAACTGGGTCTATTTCCTGTTTGCTTTTGCAGTGATCCTTTTTATTGTTACTCGCTTTACCGGCACAGCAAAAAAAAGGGGGGAGTTTATGAAGGTCTCTTTAAAAACTTTTCATACGGATATGGGTTGGGGCTATGATGTATACAAAGATGATTCAGTATACATACACCAGGAATCCATACCGTCACTGCCCGGAAGAAAAGGTTTTGCTACGGAAGCAGATGCAGATAAAATAGGCAATCTGGTTCTTACCAAAATGAAGCACAGTAAATTTCCTGTGGTATCGCTGCAGGAGTTGGATAGCTGCGGTATCAAATAATAAAATAGTTCATTACATTATCAAAAAACTCTTAGCTAACCGCTAAGAGTTTTTTGATATCATATCGTCAAGCAACTGCCGGTATGCATTTCCGATAGGAATGGTATGGATGCCGATGTTGATCTCGTTGCGGCTGATGGAATCTACCTGGCTCAAAGAAATGATATAAGAGCGGTGCACCCTGATAAAACTTGTTTCGGGTAATTTACTTTCAAAATCTTTCAGGTTCTGTAAAGTAGTCAGCGGCGAAACCTTTCCTTTCAAAAATATCTGTGTATAATCCCGCAGGCCGGACAGGAACAGGATGTCCGACAAATTAATTTTGATCAGTTTATATTCCGATTTGATAAATACATAATCCCTTTTAACAGTAGTACTGCTCGATAGCTGCAGCATATATAATTCGATATTCTGGATCAATGAAAAAATTCGCTCGTAACTAAAAGGCGTATGCAGCCATGCAAAAATATTTCTCCTGATGGCAAGCGGAAGTGTGTCATCTTCCAGTCCCATGCAAACAAGCACCGGCAATTCTGATCTTTCGGTAATAAGTGTGGAGAGCAATGGTAAGGTAGAAAAAATAATATCACATTTTACTTCTTCCAGCGTAAATGCAGCATCATCCAATGTAGGAAAGATACCGGCGATCAGTACACCGGGGGTAATCTTCAGGTAATCCTGTAACAGCAATACGTCTTTGCTGTTGTCGCTGATAATGATAATCTTTCGCATGTTGCAGAGTTGTAAAAAATACGCTCAAAAAATATTCTTTTAGACTTCAGATCAGAACAGATGTAAACTAAGTTAATGTTAAAGCGTAAAAGAGCGAATACAAATTCATCGCGAACATTTTGAAATACGGATACCCACAAAAATAAATGAATAAAAAAACCTCACCACCTGTTACAGTAATGAGGCTTTGTTTTAGCAAGCAACCGTAAAACAAAAACCAAATATTAAAAAACTTTACGAAAGTTAATAATTTTTTTTCTTTTGGCTATAAATGATAGCCATTATCGGCTACCAGTTTATCCGATATCCTTCTCCTGGCATCTTTGGTATTGAATGGTTCTACTTTGGTGAACCGTTTTAAACCGATATGCATCATTCTTAATTCATCGCCGTCTGAAAAGCTGTTCAGGGCATCCTTTCCCGCTTTATTAATGCGGTCTGCGGCATCATATATATATGTCCGTACAATGTCTGCCTGAACAGTTACTGCTGTTTCTCCTTTACTTTCCGTAAGTTTCATTAACCGCAATAAAGCGCTTTCGGCATTAAATGTTTCGATGGCCATATCAGCAATATTCATGAGTACTTCCTGTTCTTTATCAAGCTGCATCATCAGTTTTTGAACAGCTGCACCCGCAACCATCAATATGGCTTTTTTGAAGTTGGCTATGTATTTGCGTTCTTTCGAAAACGCTGTTTCATCATCTGAACTAAAATCGGGTATGCTCATCAGTTCCTTCTGCACGGCCATTGCGGGTGTCATGAGGTCAAGTTTTCCTTTCATGGCGCGCTTCAGCATCATATCCACAGTAAGCAAACGGTTGATCTCGTTGGTGCCTTCATAGATCCGGTTAATGCGGCTGTCGCGATATGCTTTTGAAATCAGATATTCATCACTGAACCCATTACCGCCATGTATCTGAACGCCTTCATCCACTACAAAATCCAATGTTTCACTGCCGTATACTTTTAGCATCGAACATTCAATGGCATATTCTTCCGCAGCGCCAAGAAGTGCTTCTGCAAAGGGTTTGCCGCTGTCTAATAATTCATGTTCTTTATTATCGATCCATTTTGCCGTACGGAACAAAGCGCTTTCACAAACCCACATACGGATGGCCATCTCCGCCATCTTATGCCTGATGGCGCCAAATTTTGCGATCGGCAGTTTAAACTGTTCCCTTGTTTTTGCATATTGAACAGAAGTGGTGGTTGCTCTTTTCGATCCGCCCAATGCAGCCGCACATAATTTCAAACGGCCGATATTAAGAATGTTGAATGCGATCAAATGCCCCTTCCCTATTTCTCCCAAAACATTTTCTACAGGCACTTTGCAATCCTGGAAATATAACTGTACCGTTGAAGACCCTTTGATTCCCATCTTGTGTTCTTCGGGCCCCTGTGTAAATCCTTCAAACCCTCTTTCAATAATAAAACCGGTGAACTTGTCGCCATCGATCTTTGCAAATACCGTATACACATCGGCAAAACCGCCGTTGGTGATCCAGCATTTTTGCCCGTTGAGAATATAATATTTTCCATCATCACTCAATTTGGCTATGGTCTTTGCACCTAATGCATCGCTGCCGCTGTTGGGTTCTGTAAGCCCGTATGCACCTTTCCATTCTCCCGATGCGAGTTTGGGAATATACTTTTGTTTCTGTTCTTCCGTTCCAAAATAAAGAATAGGCAACGAACCAATTCCTGTGTGGGCAGCCACTGCTACGGAAAAAGAATACCCACCACCTAATCCTTCATTCACGATCGATGCAGTTATAAAATCCTTGCCCAGTCCGCCATACTGTTCAGGAAAAGAAGTGGACAATAATCCCTGCTCGCCCGCTTTTTTAATCAACGACGGCATCAATCCCGGCTCCATCTTGTCTATCCTGTCAATGATGGGAAGTATCTCAGTATCGAGAAACTGCGCACACATATCCATCACCATGGTTTGTTCCTCGTTAAAATCTTCTGCGATAAATGTATCGGAGGGGTCACTTTCCTTGATCAACCATTCGCCACCTTTAAGGGCGCTGGTTTGTTTGCTGGTTTCCATGTTGGAGAGTTTTATTATTTGAAAGATTTTTTGTCCATAGACCATGGTCCATGGTCTATAATGCCTCACGTCAAATTATCATACACTTTTTGAAACACCAGTTTCACTGTTTCTATCTCTTCTTTATTTACGCCGGTCAATGCCTCGTTCATGGTTTGATTTGCAAGGTCGATCGTGCGGTTCTGTAGTTCTTTGGCGGCATCTGTTAAACAAACCAGGTTGATACGGCGGTCCGATCTGGAAGGGACGCGCTTTACCAGTTTTTGTTTTTCAAGATTATCAATAAGCCTTGTAATACTTGGTTTATCGCGGAAAGTGCGGTTACATAATTCCTGCTGGCTCAAACAATCTTCTTTCCATAAATGATATAACACGCTCCATTGTTCGATAGTGATCTCAAGCCCGGATTGACGGAAATTTTTTTGTAACCTTCGTGCAACAGCAGTAGAAGCCATGCCATTGATGACGCTGTATAGTTCCCCCCGTTTAAATTGGTTGTTTGGCATATAGTTAGTTATGCAACTAATTTCAAAATAAGTTCGTTTCTTTGACATCACCAAGAATAAACCCTTAAAATTTAGAATTGGCAGCAGAATCCTATCATATACCTTTTCACAGTTCCAGTATCCATTATACCCGCATGGGCAATGGAGATGAATGGCTGTTTTGTTTTCATGGTTACGGGGAAAGCAGTAAAGCATTTGATCTTTTGGAAAATGTATTATTCAAAAGGTTTACAATTATCGCGATCGATCTTCCCTTTCATGGCAAAACAAAATGGGAGGAAGGATTATTGTTTGAACCTGCCGATCTGGTTACCATCATCAACCTGATCAAACCAAAGAATGCATCTATGTGCATACTCGGTTACAGCATGGGTGGCCGTATCGCCCTGCAGTTATTGGAAATGATACCTGAACAGATCAGTAAACTGGTACTGGTTGCACCTGACGGGCTGCATAAAAACAGGTGGCGTTTACTTGCTACCCGTACCAAGATCGGTAAGAGGCTTTTTGCTTTCTGTATGCGCAAACCTTTTTTAATGATCGCATCAATAGAGCTTGCTGATAAAATAGGTTTATATAATAAAAGCTTTCTCAAATTCGTACATCACTATCTTGATGATGCAGAACAACGGGCCATACTTTTCCGGCGGTGGACAACCTTACGAAATTTTAAAACGGATCTGACGGCTACAAAAAAAATAATTATAAACAGGAAAATACCGGTACATCTTGTATTTGGTAAATACGACAGGGTTATTTTATCCAGGCACGGCCTGCGTTTCAGCAAAGGGTCAAATGGACTGATATCAGTAACGGTAGTTGAAGCAGGGCACCAGTTATTGCGCGAGAAACATCTGCCTGTGATCGTGCGGGGGTTAGTTGAATAATATTATCTTTCTTTGTTCACTATGTACTGGAGCGTTATTCTTATCACGGCTGTTTTACTGCTGGCATATTGCTTCCTGATCATTCTGTACAGGCAATGGTTCCTGCGGCTGCCGCTGTTTATTTTTGATAAGGATGCTGATCCGCAAACAAAATTTTCTGTCATCATTCCTGCAAAAGATGAAGAAGAGAATATTGAAAAATGTTTGCTGTCGGTTTTACAACAACAATATCCGCCGGATCTTTTTGAAGTGATCGTGATCAATGATCATTCAACGGATCAGACAGAAAATATTATTCGCCGGATGCAGGCAACTTACAGTAACCTTCAGTTATTACATCTCAGCGATCACCTGCATGGTGTACAGCTGAACGCCTATAAGAAAAAATCGATCGAATGGGCTATTGCAAAAAGTAACGGAACATGGATCGTAACAACAGATGCCGATTGTTTGGTTACGGCTGAATGGCTACGTACACTCGATGCATTCATCCGGCAAAAGCAACCGGTATTTGTAGCAGCGCCGGTTATGTTTACAAATAACCATTCATTCCTTTCCGTTTTTCAATTGCTCGATTTTATCAGCCTGCAGGGAATTACTGCAGCGTCTGTGTCTGCCGGCCACCATACTATGTGCAATGGTGCCAATATTGCTTACCGGAAAACCATATTTAATGAAGTGGAAGGATTTAGCGGTATCGACGGGATTGCCAGCGGCGATGATATGTTGCTGATGTATAAGATCAAACAAAAATACCCGGATGGCCTCGGATATTTGTATGCAAAAGGCTCGATCGTCACAACCGCACCCATGCCCGACTGGAAAAGTTTTTTTAATCAACGCATACGTTGGGCAAGCAAGGCGGATAAATATGAAGACAAAAGCATTTTCTGGACACTTGCATTGGTGTATGCAGTAAACCTGTTGTTGCTGGTATTATTTGTATGGAGTTTTTTTATAACCGGAGGTTTATATAATTGGTTGATATTGGTCATCGCCAAAACAATCATCGAGCTAAGCCTGATGATACCTGTGGCGAGATTTTATGGCCACGTGAATGCCTTGTTATGGTTCCCGGTAATGCAGCCGTTTCATATAACTTATACGGTGATCGCGGGATGGCTCGGTAAATTCGGGAGTTACCAGTGGAAGGGGAGAAAAGTTCACTGATAACAGAACTTATTATTTCAGTTCTTCGGTTCCTGGCCACCATGCATAAATGATCAATGGGATCAAAATGATAAGTGACAGGAAAAAGGAGAATACGCGTTTCATAAAGACAGGTATTGATTTGGGTGATGGACAGCAATTTTTAAGCTCCGTTTAATGTTTATTACTTGAATTCGGTAAAAAAGCTGTTATGGTCGGTGAATTTCATATTTCTTAATTTCAAACGTGGCAAAAAACAATCATATATCTCCATTCATGGCGCGCTTACTGAAGAATAAAGGCGCTTCTTTTGGATTGATACTTATCGTGCTGAGTGTGCTGCTTGCATTGTTATGCTATTTTATTTCGCCTGATCCATCACCTGATGCCAACAGGATCATTCCGGAAATAGGAAGCAAAAAACCTGGATATACAGCTATACTGCTGCGCATCAAAAGAGATAAGATAGTAAGACAGCCGGCTTTTTTTGACAGGTTATTGAACGGCGCCGAAGAATCTTTTCAATACACACCCATTACATCTTATACCATTACAGGCGATAGCATTGTTTACCTGAAATTTGTTGATGACGGTATTACAGAAAGAAGAGCAATGCTTCGTTCATTAGCAGGCGACCCGCCGGTAAAAAGTGTAACCTATTATTTAGGAACCGATAAATTCGGAAGAGATCTCCTGAGCCGCTTACTGATCGGTGTGCGTGTAAGCTTAAGCGTTGGATTGATCGCCGTGCTGATTTCATTGACAATTGGAATATTACTGGGTTCGGTTGCAGGTTATTTCAGGGGATGGGTGGATGATATCATTATGTGGTTTATCAACGTGATCTGGAGCATACCAACTTTGTTATTGGTTTTTGCCATAACACTTGCACTGGGCAAGGGTTTCTGGCAGGTATTCATTGCAGTAGGTTTAACCATGTGGGTAAACGTAGCAAGGTTGGTAAGAGGCCAGGTACTCGCCGTTCGCGAACTTGAATATGTTGAAGCCACGCGCGCGTTGGGCTACTCGCATGCAAGAATTATTTTTCGCCATATCCTTCCAAATATTCTCGGGCCGGTAATGGTTATTGCTGCGAGCAATTTTGCATCCGCGATCGTAATTGAAGCAGGGTTAAGTTTTCTCGGCGTTGGCGTACAACCTCCGCAGCCCAGCTGGGGACTGATGATCAAGGAGAATTATAATTTTATCATCACACATAATCCTATGCTGGCACTGGCGCCGGGTATTGCGATCATGCTACTCGTACTCGCATTTAATTTATTGGGTAATGGATTAAGGGATGCGTTGAATGTGAGAAGCAAAATTTAATATGATTCTGGAATTTATTTGAAGAGTATTTTCACGCAAGATTTGTTCTTTCTTCTTTACTTTTTGTATCCAATAAAATGATCATTCCCAAACACAGCCAGAACAAGCTGCCGATCTTATCTGTCTCGATCATATCACTCATACAATTGATCACGCCGATCATAACAAGAACAATACTCACGGTTAAGGAAATAGTTCTGTAAAATTTGCTTTGCAGCTGATGATACAGTTTTTGTGCATGTAATAACATACCAAAATAAAGTACGCAAAAAAGTATCAGCCCGATAATACCCTGCTCCAGTGCAGTTAGTATAAAATAATTATGAACCGTTGAATGTTCTTTGTTATCGCTTACCCATGTTTCAAAACGGCTGACTGTATACGGGCGGTAATGCAGATAAAAACTGTTGGGGCCAAAACCGGTAATAGGTTTATCTGCCAGCATCCGGGCGCCTGCAATCCAGCGGTAAAATCTTTCGGCGGTTGATACATCTTTCATTTCAACGGTAGCGCGCATGTGTTGGCTGAAGTCTGTATGAAAAACAGTACGGTCATGATCGGGTGCAAACTGCATGTAATTTTTATCAGTAACGAGCCATGCAGTTGAAATGACCACACCTGTAACTGCAATGATCACAAATACACCCATCCTTTTTCTTTGAACAAGCCATACCGCTGAAAAGCCCAACAGCAAAGCGATCCAGGCTCCTCTTGAATATGCAAAGAGTAATCCGGCCAGTCCGATCACCAATCCATATACGATCCATTTTCTTTTTGGGTAGCCTGCAGGTGTCAGTTTCCAAACACACCAGCCAACCGGCAGCAGGCAAACCAGCATGGATGAATAGTTCACATGATTGCGGAAAAAAGGTGCAAGTGTTTTCTGAACGTTTTCAAAAGAGAAGGCGTAGAATGAATGCCGTATCAATGTTTGCATTACAACAAATAACATGGGCACTAACAGGTACAGCGCCATTTTTTGTATCCTGCTTTGCGAAGTCAGTAAGATCTGCGGCAACACAACAAACGGAATGATGAACCATGTTTTTGCCAAAAGATATTTTACAGATAACAAAGGCTCTTCAGAATAAATGCATGTGACCGATAACCAGATCATATAAACGACCAGCACCATACATAACGGATGTTGCTTTAATGATACGGGGAACCATTTGGGTTGATGGATCAGTTTTGCAACAGCAACACCCGTTAACAACAACAGCAATATTTCATCCGGAAAATCTAAACCGAGTTGCGGCGTAATATTCAGTTCGGTTGATAAGGGCAGCGTAATAAATAATAACCAGAATAATTTTTCCGGTTGCGCAATTATAAGATCAAATACAACAGGGAATAATAACCATACAAAAGGGATCACCATGATCAGCGGTTCCTGCAAAGCAATGGCGAAAATACCGCCTGCTAAAAAAATAACAAATGACAGCAGTGATCTTTTTTGATATAGCCATGACCACTCAAACATATCAGTCAATCGTTTTTCTGTTGTTCACCAATATGAATAAACAACCAAAAAGAAAACCCGCTAAACATACAGCCAGTATGATCATCAGCTTATCCGGCCTTTCGGCTTTGGCAGCGGGTGTAGCAGCTTCCATTACATATAATACTGCCGGAGGTGTTTGTGCTGCAAGTTTAAATTCATCGGCTGTTTTACGGTATTGTTTGATCTGCTCCGTTAAGGTTTGCATTTGTATCACAGCCAGCTCGCGGTTTGCATTGGTAAATTTGGAGATACTGTCACCTAACGAACGGTAATCCTGTTCCATTGAACTGACCGAATTTTTGATCTTTTCCAACGACTGGTTATAATTTTTTTCCCAAACAGCCGCTTCTGTTTCTTCTACAATGGCAACCATCCGGTTTGCAATGTTTGAAGAAAGTTGTTTGTCTTTTGTCCAGCAAATTATTTTCAATTGTCCCTGTTCTGTTTTCTGACAGGAAAGATCTTTCCGCAAACACGTAACTGCTTTTTTTCTGAGTATGGGTAAACTGTCATTGCTTAATTCATAGTAACTAACTAAAGAAAACTGATCCACAATTTTTTTATAGGTTGTATCCATATCGGCAACGCCATAGATACGGTCCAGATCATCGCCCGAACCAAAATAAGAATAGAGGTTTTGTATATTGGTATTAAAGAGGCGCGCTTTATCTGCCAGCATCGGATTTGCTGAAACGATCGTAGCGGTTGACCGGAAATATTTTGGCACAAGAAAAACGGTTACTGCCGCAACAACAGCGCCGGCTACCACACAAAACAAAATGGTTCTCCATCTTTTTTGTAAAACGGCCATGGTTTGTTCGAGGTTAAAAGAAGAAGTTTGCATAGACAGTGAAAATACAATTTATTCGCATCATGCCTGCGGCGCTACCACTACATTCCGGTCGAGGCTTTCTTCCAGTGAAATAAATGTTTCTGTGCGTTCGATGCCTTTTATCTTTTGTAATTCATCATGCAAAACAAAACGCAGTTCCTGGATATCTTTACAAACGATCTCAGCAAACATGCTGTAATTGCCTGTTGTATAATTCAGTCGGACGATCTGCGGAATTTTTTTCAGTTCTTTGGCAACGGAATCATACAATGAACTTTTTTCAAGATATACGCCGATAAAAGCGATCACATCATAACCCAAAGATTTGAGATCAACGGATAATCGTTTACCTTTAACCACTTTCAGCTCTTCAAGTTTTTTGATCCGTACATGAATGGTGCCGCCGGAAACAAACAGTTTTTTTCCAAGATCGGCATAAGAGATCTCTGCATTTTCCATCATTTCCTGAATGATCTGGAAATCCAATTTGTCAAGATTTAATTTAGCAGACATTTTTGAGCTGTTTTTAGAAATTATTCAATAATACATCAAATATATTATACATTACCTATATTATCAAAATATTTATTGAATTATTTATAATAAATTAAGGAGTTTACTTAACATTGTACTGTCAATAACGTCAAAGAGTTCTTATATACTGTGGGGTGATGAAATTTTTGGCAGACATGCCCCCTTGTCTCGGGGGTGGGGATAACAGGATAAACGCAGCATAGAGCCACTTGAGTAGCAATATTCAGGTGACCGGGGTCGACCACCGAACTTTGTACTGCAGCTAACTGCCTCGTGGAGGTTCGATCCCTCCCCCTACAGCTTTTAAAAGCCACTCATTTTTGGGTGGCTTTTTTATTTCGTTAATCTGGATCGTTGATCAGCAACCGACAAAAGTGTAGCTATTTCACAAAGCGGGTACAGTTGCTATATTCTCTTTTACCTTTAACTCTTTCGTTTTTTTCCGGTCAACATTGGCATGCTCACCGGGAAGGAAAATAGAAAACCTCGACCCTTTGCCGGGCACGCTTTCTACTTTAATAAAACCACCATGATTGTCTACAATTTTTTTACAGATAGCGAGCCCGATACCTGTTCCTTCATACTCGCCTCCTGCTAAACGCTGGAAAATACCAAATACCTTATCCGTGTATTTCTCATCAAAGCCAATCCCGTTATCTGTCACATCGATGCGAACATATTCATATTTTTTAACGCCAAATTCAGCTGCGTTCGTTTCGGTTACCGGCTCATTTTGAATAGTAACTTTCGGGGTACTGCTTTGATTGAATTTGATGGCGTTGGCAATCAGGTTCTGGAACAACTGGTGTACCTGGCCGGGAATAGCGTATACCGAAGGCAGCCTGCCGGCCTGTACAGTTGCTTTTTTTTCTTTTAGTGATATAACAAGATCATCTTTGATATTATCAATGATCTCGTTCAGGTTCACCGTTGCATAAGGAATATCATTGTTCGATAACTTTGAAAGCGTTAATATATCCTGGATCAATGCCTGCATCCGGTTGGCTGATCTTATTATCTTCTGCAGGTAGTTGTTATCTTTTTCTTCGATTTTATCTTTTATATTTTCATACAGGATGTTGCCGAATGTCTGGATCTTCCGCAACGGTTCCTTCAGGTCATGCGAAGCAACGGATGCAAATTGAAGCAGGTCGAAATTGGATTGCTCGAGCTGCATATTGAGCTGGCTTAGTTCATCAGAAGCCTGTTGCAGTTTTTGATAAGCTTCTTTCGAATCGGTAATATTTGTAAAAGTGGTTACAATGCCATCATACATTTTTACGGCGCTGATAGATAACCATAGATTGGTTGGCGCATTAAAAATTTCAAAACGGATCGGGTTGATTTTTTCTTTTGCCTGAAGCAGGCGTGAGAATTCGTCAACTAAAAAAGCGGGAAAATCTGTTTTCCATTTTTTTCCGATCAGCTGTTCGGGTGTGTGGCCAATGATTTCCTTTGAAGCATTGTTTGCTGAGAAAAATTCAAAATCGATAATGTTCCCTTTATTGTCCATAACAGGCTTCAATGAAGCGATCGCACTGGTGGAGGCATTAAAAACCGCTTCAATAATACTGTTCAGCCGTTTGGTTTCTGTAATGTTCACAAAACTGATCACTACGCCATCTGTTACCTTATCCTGCCGCAGGTATGGAACTATGCGCATGATAAAAGCTGTTCCGTTTTCGATCCGGATCTCTTTTTCAATCTTTTGATCGGTACTCAATACCTTTTTGATATCGTTGATAAAATCCAGGTTTATAAAATTGGTGGAGATATCGGTGATGGAACGGCCAATATCAGACTCGATCAGGTTTACCTGTTTGGTGGCTACCGGCGTAAATTTTTTGATGATCATTTTTTTGTCGACCAGTATCTGCCCTACTTCCGTATTGCGGAAATAGTTGTTCATGTCGTCGTTCAATTCAACCAGTTCTTTGATCTTAAGCTGGTGTTCTGCATTCACGGTATGCAGCTCTTCGTTAAGCGACTGCAGTTCTTCGTTTGTGCTTTGCAGTTCTTCGTTGGATGAAATGATCTCTTCATTACTTGACTGTAATTCTTCATTGGCCGATTCTACTTCCTCAATAACGGCCTGTAAGTTTTCCTTGGTGTTCCTTAATTCTTCTTCCGCTTCTTCAAGCCGTTGTGCAAGCATAATTTCTTCACCCTGGCCCTGCCTGGGAGCAAAAGATTTGCGTTGTTCAGCCGGTTCTTCATTCAGAATGATAAAAATAAACGGCTGTGTATAGATTTGCTGCGTTAGGTAGGGCCTGATAATGATATTCAGTACTCTTTCACGGCCTTCATCATTTACTTTTATTTTTTTGAGAACAACTTTCGTATTGTTATTGATCGCTTTGCGGATACCCGTACTGAGTACAATAGAAAGATCAGTAGGTACCAGTTTCAATAAATTGAAATTGAAATTACCCTCGGGGAAATTGATAAAGCTTTTGAAATTGCCGATCGCCTGTTTTACGTCAAATTCCTTGTCTATATAAATACCTGCATAATTATGTTCTTCAAATAATGTTTCTTTAAAAATATCGGCAATGCTGGTTAGTGCATTTTTTGATTTGGTTCTGGTTGCGGCTTCAACATAAGCGCTTCTTTCTACCGGATTCAGAAAAGTGTCGTGATCTCCCGGTTTAGGCTTGGCGGCACATTGATAGATCTTCCATTTTTTATCAATCTCCTTTAAGGAATCTTTCAACACACCTATATTTTCACTTGGCCCTAAAAACAGGTAAGCGTTCTCATTGATCGCAAAATGAAATTTTTTCAGCACATTTTTCTGCAGTAACGGGTTCATATAAATGAGCATATTGCGGCAGCTAAGCAGATCTATTTTGCTGAAAGGCGGGTCTTTCAGGATATTCTGTTTGGCAAATACAACCAGTTTGCGGAGTGTTGGCGTAACACGGTAAGAATCTCCTTCTTTAATAAAGAAACGTTTTAACCGGTCAGGCTTTATCTCCTTTACACTATCTGCACTGTACAATCCTTTGGAAGCAAAATCAATGGATTCCTGGTGAATATCTGTGGCGAAAATTTTTATATCGGTATCGAAATGCTTACTCAGCTGTATATATTCATGAAAAATAATTGCGATGGAATAGGCTTCTTCACCGCTGCTGCAACCTACTATCCATATCTTGATGGGGTCTGTTCTTTTAGGGTCTTCTACCAATGAAGGAACCACTACGTTTTCCAATACGGCAAATGCATCTTCATCCCTGAAAAATTTGGTTACATTGATCAGGAACTCTTTTGACAAAGCGGTAACTTCTGCCGGGTCATTCTGCAGGTAATGATGATAGTCGGATAAAGAAGCGAACCCTTTCTCGCCCATTCGTTTGGTAAGGCGGCGGGTAATGGTTGGGCGTTTATAATGACTGAAATCGTGTGTGGTTGATTTAAACACAAGATCCATGATATCCGCGAATACGGCTTCTTCCTGCCGGTTGAGAGTACTGAATGGTTTAGAAAGCGGCGCCTCACTCAGGTATTCGATCAATTCATCGGCAATGATCTCAGGTGGCAGTATCAGGTCGGCACAGCCACTGCTGATGGCGCTGTTAGGCATACCGTCAAATTCGGCGGTAAGCGGGTCCTGTACGATCACTGTTCCTCCGCATTGTTTGATATGCGCAATTCCTTTGCTACCATCGGTACCGGTTCCTGATAAAATAATACCGATCGCTTTCTCTCCCTTATCAACGGCAAGTGAATCAAAAAAAACGTCTATTGCATTATTCGGAACATTGCTTTTTATCTTTTCTTCAAGCCGCAGCTTTCCACTCTTAACGGTCATTAATTTTTTGGATGGAAGAAGATAAACGGAATTGGGTTGGATCAGTAAGCCATCTTCTGCCTCAAATACCTGCATGGATGTATGTTTGGAAAGCAGTTCGCCCATCAGGCTTTTGTAATCGGGAGAAAGATGCTGTACAATTACAAAAGCAAAATTTGAGTTCCCGGGAAAATTATCAAATAGTTCATTGATCGCTTCCAATCCGCCGGCAGATGCACCGATACCTATAATATATAATTGGTCAGCAGAATAAACAGCAACATCTTTTTTAATAACAGGCATAGGCGGTCTAAATAAAAACAAACATTAATGAGTAATATATTTTTAATATTACTTTTGATATCATGAGCAAAAACTTAAACATTCTTTTGATCGAGGACGATAACGACGATATCGAACTTCTCCAGGATGCCTTACGGGATAATCATGTTGATTTCCGGATGCAGGTGATCAAGGATGGTGGCGAAGTAGCTGCATACCTTGAAAAAAAGCAGGATATCCCGGACATCATTGTGATGGATCTGAATCTGCCTAAAGTGCACGGCAGGGATATTCTGAAAAGCATCCGGGCCTCAGACGGATTTGGCCACGTACCCATTATCATTCTTACTACTTCTTCTTCAAAGAGTGATATGGATTATACTTACAAAGAAGGTGCCAGCAGGTACCTCATCAAGCCAACCACTTCACAGGGATTTAAAGATGTTGTACAGACAATACAGGAGCATGTGAAAGATTAAAGAATACGGGCTTGTCTTTGTCTTCCGGCAGCTCGCTTACTTTTTTTGTAGAAAAAAAGCAACAAAAGATCCATTCTTAAGAGAATTCATTAATTCCGTACAGATACAGATAACGTGTACAAAAGTTTTCCTACAAGCTTTGTATGTGAAGCCGAGGTATTATTATATACCGAAGTGCTGACAAGCGTATTGCTGTTATTCAGCGTGCCATAACTGATGCTAAGCTTTCGAAAAGGAATGGCAGCCGTCCAGTTCTGTGCTTCGTATCGCAGCATGGATGTATTCAATGAATTGGGCGATCTGAGTTTTGTATATTCCGGATGGCGGTCCAGTTGGTTTCGCCAGCCCTGGTAGGTTTGAAAATTTGCAGTAGATGCCCACATAACCAGCAGCCATGAATTAGGCGCCGCGAGGCTGGTATCACTAAATACCTGGAACCCGAAAGTTTCATGAAAGGCTGTGTCAACTACATTGGAAAAGATCATCGCTTTAATGATCCTGCTTTTATCAAGCGTAACTTTTATGGTATTGATGCTGTCTTCCGTTTCAATGTACCCGCGTTTATATAATGTATCAACCAGATTTTGAAACGGCTGGCTGTTCCACATCGCTCCCTGCGGGATCATCTTTCGCAAAGCAACAAGGTCATTAAATGTTATCTGGCTGTATGTTGCAGAAAGAAATGAAATACAAAGCAGGCAGGTAATAAATAATTTCTTTTTCATTCTCTACAAAATACAAATTAAACTGTTTGGTTTGTTTTATCTTTTGTTCTTCAGTTCTTCTTTTTCCAGATTGGCGTTTATCCTGAACTTAATGATCTTTGTGATCAATGCTACTGGCAACGGTTTATCAAACGGGAACTGAACAGAACCTTTGCCGGTTGTATAATCGGCAAGTTCTTTTTTAAATCTTTCAATACCTGCTGCCATTGGATATAAGCCAAGATGATTTGTATGCGCAGCAAAATAAACCAGCCTGCCATGGTATTTATAATAAGGCATTTGATAACTAAGCTTTTCTTCCGCATTGGGTGCAGCTTTGATAACGATCGCCCGCATTTGCTTTAAATACTTTTGTGCTTTTTGCGGAAAGCTGGCTATGTATTCATCAACATTTGTTATGGTTGGCGGTTTTGTTATCATGACAGGTTACCTGGTCTGATTTTAAATTTACAAAATATTTATCTGCAGTTTTCAACCAAAATTCCCTCTGCATCTCCGCGCCTCTGCGGTTAAAGCAATCACGTGCTTATTTCTTTCTTCATGCAAACACTATTTTCAACATTTTCATATTGCCCATAGTTTGCAGTGATGGTATAGCCGGCTTTTTGATATAGACTGATTGCTTCCGGCTGCTTTTTTCCTGTTTCTAAAATACATGTTTTGAAATTCATTTCCTTTGCCCAGGTTTCCAATGCTGTTAAGATGGTTATGGCAATTCCTTCTCCCCGGTGGGCCGGCAAAACAAACATCCGCTTCACTTCAATGCTGTTTTCTGCATATTGCCTCAGGGCGCCGATGCCAACAGGTTGCTCATTTTTACAGGCAACCACTGCATGTTTGATCTTATCTATTTTATTGAACTGCGCATAAAACGTATGTTCGTTCCCATCGCGTTCGCTGAGCTCCTTATCTAAAAGAATAACGAGTGAGCGGAAATCGTTGTTGTCAGAATCGGTTCGGGTTATGGTGATCATTGTTAAAAATATTTCAGAAAATGCACGCAGAGGCGCAAAGGCGCGGCCGGTGGTACTTGAAAATTACTAAAATATTCAAATGAAAACAGCTGGCATCAGACTGTTATTAATTGTAGCTTTCATTTTATATTTATTACCGGAACAAAAATTGTATCAACAAAACAAATCACCATACATGGACGAAATAGAGATCCCAACCGAACACCTGCACGAAACCATACAGGAGAAAGCAGAAAAAGAAAAGGAATCTACCTGGTTCACCTGGGTAGCCATTTCAACAGCAATGATGGCTGTGTTTGCGGCCATTTCGGGATTGATGGCAGGGCATTATTCCAATGAAGCTTTGATATCGCAGATACAGGCTTCCGATCAATGGTCATATTACCAGGCGAAAGGCATTAAAGGCGAGATCAAAGCGTTGCAGGCAAGCAGTGGAATTGCTGACGTATCGGCTGTTTCAAAATATAAAACGGAACAGGAAGAGATCAAAAAAGAAGCAGAGAAATTACAGGCAGAATCTAAATTTTATCTCGAAAAACATGTTAAGCTGGCGCAGTCGGTAACGCTGTTTCAGATATCGATCGCTATTTCCGCTATATCCATGCTTACAAAGAAAAAATTTCTTTGGGTAGCCAGTTTACTGGTTTCCATAACGGGGCTGGTATTTTTTATTACGGGATTTATTTGATATATCATTTTTTCATTAACCGTTATTCACACTGCGTTTCACTCTTTCTACAATTCTCGTCGGATTAATTATTGGCACGGTTATTTCACTACAGTAATAAGTGGTTTTTGTGTGTGCTTTATCTACATAAATCCTACAACCTTATACAATTTGGTTACCATTGGTGGCCTGCTTAAAAGAACAGCACTACGTTGTTCTCTCCTGTTAACTTTTGTTGATATACAGATCCAGTTTCCGGCTATTGCATTGCGATAGTTCAACACATCCATTTCAAAAATGAACTGGTATTATTAATAAACAACATACAGCTGAATTATGAAACAAGTATTGATCGTAGACAAAGACCATGTATTTACCACTACTCTTTCAGCGATACTTTCCCGCGAAGATTACAAAGTTTCTATCGCAAAAGATGGCAAAGAGGCCTCAGGTGCATTAGCATCCACCGTGTTTGATCTTGTGATCACCGATATGATCATGCCATACGCCAATGGTTTTGAGCTGGTGAGTAATATCAGGAATAATGAATCTGCTTTACATATACCTGTAATGGTTGTATCTGATGTTACTAATGAGCAAAACATTGCACATTGCATGCGTGCAGGCGCTGATGTGTATTTTACAAAGCCTGTAAACATTCCTGACCTGATCTCGGGTATTAAAGATCTCATTCGAAATCAAAAAAATGTGGCTGCATAATGCAAATACCCATGCATATTTATCTGTATGGGGCTCTTTTCCTTTTTTTATAAAGATCTGTTTTGCCATTTCCGTTGTTGCACTGGCTGGGATATTGTTTGCAATGACCAGTATTATCGCAAAAAAGCTGGCTAAAAAAAAGGAAGAGCAAAGATCCGGGTTGATCACTGAGCGGATCAATGAAATGCTTTTATCTGCAGTAGTAATGCAGCAGCGGGAAGACACAGGTATAATAACAAAAAAAGATTTCGATATAAGGCCGCTTTATACGCTTGGCCTCTCTGCAAAAAAAGTAAAAAAGATATTGGTCAATGAAATGCTTAACTACAGGAATTATTTTTCAGGTACTATCGCAGACCGTGTACGGAGATTATATATTTCCATGTCGTTACATGAAGAAGCCTATGCGCGCCTGTACAAAGGAAACTGGGAGATAAAAGTAAATGCACTTTCCGAGTTATATAAAATGGGTGTAGAAACGGATCATGCATATCTTTTAGAATTGCTTAATAACAACGATCGTTATATCCGCGAGTTTGCCAGGCTATCGCTGATGAAATTTACAAAACGTGATCCTTTACAATTCTTACGCGAACTAAATGAGCCCATTTCTCAATGGGAGGAATTTGAGATATTCTTACTGTTCCAGCAGAAAAATGATTTTACACTTGGTTCGCTCGAAGGTCTGATTTCTTTAGATAAAGAGCCCACTGTTGTTTCGCTGTGTTTGCAGCTGGCTGTTTATTTCAGGCAATGGGAATCGGTTCCATTGATACTTGAGCTTATACAAACACCTGACCTGAAACTACGCGCAGAAGCCATTACCGCACTTGGTAAACTGGAAGCTACGGATTCGGCAAAATATCTTATTGCTATTTATCCCGGCCAGGCACACGTTATACAATTAAAAATATTGGCAACACTGGGAATGATACGCAGTGGAAGTTATCTCCGATTTTTAGAAAATGAATTCATTTCTTCTCAAGACTTCGAGATAAAAAAATATGCATCAGATGCGATTATCAAATTATACCCGCTCTCAAAAATTACGATTGATAAATTAATGGGCAATGCAGAGGCGTTGAATCAAAAAATACTGAATCATTCACTTAACCCGCTGCTCAATACTCTATGAAACATTTTCTTGATCATTTTTTTGAATCATACCAGAATGTTGTATTCGTGTATTGCTGCACGATCTATTCTATCTATGCATTGCTCACACTTTTTTCTTATCTGTCTATTTTGTCTAATATCCGCAGGAATACTATTCGTGAAAACCTGTTGTTGATACAGTCGCCGTTAAGTCCGGGTATTTCTATTATTACGGGGGCATTCAATGAAGAAATGACCATCATATCCAATGTGCGATCGTTACTCACTATGAATTATCCGGCATTTGAAGTGATCATTGTTAATGATGGAAGCAAAGACAAAACGCTTGAGAAATTAATTGAAGAATTTACTTTGATAGAAGTTGATTTTGCTTATCACTATTTTATTCAATGTCAGCCCATACAAAGGATCTATAAATCAGAGAACAGTGCATTCTCGAATTTATTGGTGATCGATAAGATCAATGGCGGCAGTAAAGCAGATGCGATTAATGCAGGAATCAACGCTTCGTCATATGCTTATTTTCTGAATACGGATGTGGATTGTATCCTCGACAAAGACACGCTTGTTCAAATGATACAACCGTTTATGGATGATGAAAAACGCGTGATCGCCACAGGTGCAACATTACGCATGGCAAACTCGTGCATAATTGATTCGAGTGTTTTGGTAAAAGCAAGGGTACCAAGAGCCATCCTTCCATTGTTCCAGGAAATTGAATACATCCGCTCTTTTGTTCTGGGGAAGATGGGATGGAACCTGGTTAACAGTATACCAAATGTTTCCGGGGGCCTTGGCATGTTTGACAAAGAGATCGTAATAAAAGTTGGTGGTTATGATGCTAATTCTTTTGGTGAAGACATGGATATGCTGATGCGCATCAGTAAATATATGTGTGAAACAAAACAGGAATACGCAGTACGATCTATCCCGCAATCTTTATGCTGGACAGAAGGGCCGCAATCATTAAAAGTTTTTAAGAGGCAGCGTGTAAGATGGGGGCGCGGGTTGTACCAGATATTTTCAACTTATTATAAACTGATCTTCAATCCGAAATACAAAAAACTTGGAATGATCGTATTGCCATACAATTTCATTTTTGAATTGTGTGCGCCGCTGATCGAGTTCCTTGGTATCATTTGTTATATCTATCTCATCGCATCACATTTGATCAACTGGCCGTTCGCGATCATCTTATTGGTATTCGTGTATTCGTTTTCAGTGTTTATTACACTATTATCCATTGTGTGGGACCAGCTAGTGATCAGGCGCTACAGCTTAAAAGAAGTTTTGCGCTTATGTGTATTTGTTTTTATAGAACCATTCATCTATCATCCGCTGGTAATGGTTTTTGCACTGATGGGTTATACCAATCAGTTCTTTAAAACAAAATCAAACTGGGGGCATATGGAGCGAAGAGGATTTGGCAAAACAGAAAAAGCGGAAGTTAAAGTGATCAATGCAACGGTTATATAAATAATGAAAAAAATAATCAAATGGTCGGGATTCATCTTTGCACTCGTGGTGCTTATCTCGCTATTTTATTATGTGAAGGACAAGAAAAATAAACCGGCAGTTTCAAGTGATGATTTGCTGAAAGCTGCGCTGATAGAAATACGTGATCACAAAAATTATACAAAAGCGATTGAACTGTCAAAACAAGCGCTCATTTCAACCCCGGATTATACGGATCTGCAGGTAACACTAGGGCGGGCATATTTACTTAATGGAAATACAGACTCTGCAAAATTCTATCTCAACAAAGCCGTTGCCGCGAACAGCAACAATGGAGATGCGTTTGCTTATCTTTTTAATATAAGTATGCAGGAAAAAGATACGGCGGCTGCATTGCAATATCTAACCACTTATATCAGTCATCATCCTGAAGATGAAAAAAATTCTTTAAAACGATACGCTTTACTGTTGCAGTACAGGCAGTATGAAAATGCAGAATCGGCGTACCGTTCTTTTATAGAAAGATTTCCGCGCGATTCCATACGTGCAGCCGCTTTTGATTACTGGAAAACAACTGCTGTTATGCAGCATAAATCGGGTAATCTTGCGGATGCATATAAAAGTTATCGCAAAGCGCTTCGTTATGATCCTGCGGATACAGCAACCTTGCTGAAATTAATTACACTTGAAATATATTATAAAGATTATGAAGCGGCAAAGCATTACAATGATATTTTATTGAGAACGGATAGTACTAACCGGATTTATCTTGTATCTGCATCATCAATCAGTGAGTCGTTGAATGATCATGCACTGGCTGCAGAGTATGCCGGCAAAGCTTTTGCATTAAATCCAAAAGACAAGCTTGCAGAAAAAAACCTAATTGATCTGTACCTGGCATCTGCAAAAGAATCTACGCCGGAAAATAAGATCAGGTATGCAAAATTAATTTTAAATGTGCGGCCTTCACAGAAAGAAGCATTATTATATGCGATCAACGGTTATCTTGAGCTTAAACAGAACAGGGATGCGTTAAGCATTACAGAACGGGCATTAACTTATTATCCATCAGATAAAATATTTATTGATAAAAAAGTGGGCATACTGTTCGAAACAAAAAATTATGCGGCCTGTGCTGATTATCTTGAATCGGTTCTGATTCAATACCCAAATAATCATTTTATAAAAGAGTATGATGATGTGGCTTTATCACTTGCCACTGAATTTATCCGTAATAAAAAATGGACCGATGCTTTAACAACTATTCAAAAAGGACTAAACTATAATAAAAACAATCGTGGCTTACTTGAACAGCTGGTAAATGTGTATGCATCGCTTGATATGACAGCAGAGGCGATCGTGATCGACGATCAGCTTATTTCGCTTGATCATAATAATGCAGCATATCTTTTTAAGAAAGCCGGGTTGCTGGAGAAAGAACAGCATTTTTCAGAGGCATCGGGCATTACTTATTCATTGCTCATGCAGTATCCGGCAATTACTGAATATAAAACTGCATATATTGATGAGTTGACCAACGAAGAAAAATACCAATTGTCACAACAACAATGGGATAAAGTGGTCGAGCTATACAACAAGGTA
This sequence comes from Bacteroidota bacterium, assembly GCA_013289065.1. GTDB lineage: Bacteria > Bacteroidota > Bacteroidia > Chitinophagales > Chitinophagaceae > Sediminibacterium. The sequence goes on from JABDAP010000011.1 coordinate 28,518, forward strand.
TCAGCAGTAAGCAAACCCGGATATTTTTCATTGCTCTATGGACTTACTGCTTATTCAGAAACAGGGGATCAGCAACATGCTTTACTACTGATTGATACAGCACTCAGCTCTTATCCGAATGATTCGCTCTTCCTCGTCAAGCGCTCCCTGGCCAATGTTTCCTTACAAAATTTTAGTACGGCGCTTGGCATTGATCATTCGCTGCTGTTGAGATATCCCTCAGATACATCTCTGCAGAAAATGTATCTCGATCAATTATATACTGCCGGAAAATATTACGAGAAAGAAAATAATGATACTGCTTTATCTGTTTTCTTTACTGCATTTGCTTTTGCGCCAAAAGATACATTTGCGCTGCAAAATCTTTCTGCCATTTATTTTGTAAAAAGAAAATATGATTCAGCTGCATATTATGCCGACCTTGGCTTACAACTGGATAGCAACAATGAATACCTCTTAATGAAAAGAGCTTCTTCTTATGAACAGCTGAAAAATTATAAAGAAGCATTTGTATCAGCTGACAGGTTATCAAAAATAAATGCTTCTGCCAACCTCATTGATTATGCGGCTTACTTAAAAAATAAAACTTATCTAAACCAGCTAGGCGTTTCACATTTGCAGTCGTTCTTTTCTTCACCAGGTCAATATGCATCTGTAACAGGTATACAATATATGTGCCGGTTTACAAAAGGTTCTGTAACAGCAAAACTAAACCTCGGCAGCCGTTTGGCGGGAACAGCAGTACAAGCGGGGCTGGATGCCTATTACACACACAACAGTAAATATTATTCAAATGCATTTATAAACTGGTCGCCCGGCACCGCGTTTCCATATTGGCAGGCAGGCTATTCTTTATTCAGAACTTTTACAAAAGGATGGGAAGCAGAGTTAGGTGCAAGATATATTGGCTTTGATTCGGTCAATAATTATTCAGCAGTTGTATCTGTTGGAAAATATTTTGATAATACCTGGCTCAATCTTCGTGGATTTTATACAACTGATTCAAAGAACTGGTATCAATCTTATCTTCTTTCTGCGCGGCAATATCTCAATGACAAAGGCGATTATATTTCGGCGCTGGCTGGATTAGGCGGGATACCGGATGACCAAAGTTTAAATTATAATCTCAGCCACTCTTCAGGTTTTGTTTCAAAAACAATTGGCGCCGGCTTTCAAAAAAGTTTTCGGTACAGAACAACGCTGAATGCATCATTCAATTATACCAATCTACAGGTATCTTCTTCCGTAAAGCTGAATCAATATGATTTTTATATAACACTCCTGAGAAATTTCTAAGCCAATGAAATTATGGAACTCATATATCATTCTGTTCATGCCTGCTTTTTTCGCAGCATGTACCGATTGCAGTGCACAAACTATTGAGCTGGCTAAGAATGGAACAACCGATTACCGGATTTATACTCCTGCAAATCCAAATTCCAATGAACTAAAAGCAGCAAATGTGTTGAAGAGTTTTTTTTATCGTGTTACCGGTTCTCACTGCATAATTGAAATTGAAAATAAAAAATCTCCGGGTATTTTTATTGGCGCCACGTCAATCGCAGTAAACGACAAAGAAATCAATGCATTACCGGATGAAGCATTTGTTATCCGGACAGTTCAAAGAAATATTGTTATCTGCGGAAAGGGTGCTAAAGGAACTTTGTATGGTGTATATGACTTTATTGAAAAATATATGGGTTGCCATAAATGGGATGGGCATACTGCGGCAATCAATAAAGAGCCTGCGTTATCAATACCGGCTGTCATACATGAAAAAGAAATTCCCGCATTTGTTTATCGTGAAGCTTATTTTCCGCCAGCCTTTGATGATGAATATCTTGACTGGCACAGGCTGCATCGGTTCGAGGAGTTATGGGGATTGTGGGGACATTCATTTTTTAAGATCGTTTCCCCCGAAATTTATTTTCATTCACACCCGGAATATTTTTCGCTTGTTAACGGCCAAAGAAAACCGATGCAGTTGTGTTTAACCAATCCTGCTGTTTTAAAAATAACAATTGATCATTTGCGGAAGCAAATGTCAGATAATCCTTCTGCGCTTTACTGGTCTGTAAGTCCAAATGATGATACCGGTAACTGCGAATGCGACAACTGTAAAAAACTCGATGCGGCAGACGGCGGCCCACAAGGTTCACTGATCCATTTTGTAAATGCTGTAGCCGCTTATTTCCCAACAAAAAAAATAACCACATTAGCTTACGGCTACAGTTCGCATGCAACTATTCACTCAAAGCCTGCTTCAAATGTAATTATCATGTTAAGCAGTATTGATGCATATCGTAGCAACCCGTTACAAACAGAAATAGGCGCATCCGGCTTTCGTAATGATCTTGCAAAATGGAAAGAAAGAGCGCAAAATATTTTTGTGTGGGATTATTGTACACAATTTACCAATTATCTCACGCCGTTTCCTGTAACAAATACATTTCAACCAAACATTAACCTCTTTAAACAGCAAAACGTAAGTGGTGTATTTGAGCAGGGAAGTGGTGATACCTATAGTGATATGCCTGAATTAAAGTCATACATTCTCTCTTATCTTTTGTGGAACCCATCAGTTGATGTGGTTGCATTGACCAGCGATTTTCTGAAAGGATATTATGGAAAAGCTGCACCCGTAGTAGCAAGTTATCTTTCTCTGCTTCAAAAAAATAGTAATACAAGTGATCTTGATATTTACGGTAATCCTGTAAATGATCACAATGGATATCTTTCTCCGGGCAACATGAATGTGTACAGCGATCTTATGGATAAGGCGGAGCAATTAACAGAGAATGATTCAGCTTCTTATCATCATATTCAAATGCTGAGGTTAACACATGAATATGTTTACCTGCAACAGTCAAAATTCTTTGGCAGAGACCTTCACGGAATATTTGAGAAAGATGCATCCGGAAAGTTTGTATTGAAAGAACGCCTGCCAAAACGTGTACAACAATTTATTGCTATATGCAAAGAGGCCAATGTAAAAGAATTTTCTGAAACCGGTATTTCTCCTGAAAAATATATGCAGCAATGGCTGGAAATATTTCATACCAAACCAAAAGATAATCTTGCGGCTGATGCAGCTGTTCATCTTACTTATCCATTCGCAAGTGAATACCCGGCTAAACTGGAAAGAACATTGGTTGATGAAACACCGGGGTATGCTGATTTCAGTTATAACTGGCTGTGTTTTTATGGTGTGCCTATGGAAGCAATGATTGACATGGGTTCTGAAAAAAAAGTAAAAGATATTTCCATCCATTTCCTGGAAGATGCGCGGCATTGGATATTCCGTCCTTCAGAAATAAATGTAGAAGTATCGGCTGATGGCATACAATACGTTAAATTAAAAACGGTCTCCAATAAAATACCGGCAGAGGATTACAGCATTAACATGTTACCGTTTCATTTCAGTGTTAATGAAACGGTGCGGTATATTAAAGTAAGAGCTGCAAACCAGCCGGCACTTCCGGGCTGGCGTTATAGAAAAAATAAAAAACCTATGATCGCCTGCGATGAAATATGGGTGGAATGATTGTTGCTGCGATTCGGGTAAAATATTTTTATGCCGCAACATGCTTTATATACACGCTTTCTTGCGCATCCGGGAAAGGGTGATGCATTAATTGATATATTGGTAAAAGCAAATAAGATCGTTTCAGGTTCAAAGGGTTGCCGCCATTATATTATCAATCAATATCCTGATAATAGTGACCTGATCGTAGTAAATGAATTATGGGATACGGCAGAAGACCATGCCATCTCCCTTACACTGGATGGTTGTAAAGAACTGATCGCACAAGCCACGCCTTTACTGGCTGAGCCGCCGGAACAGATCATCTTAAAAGCGATTGCGGGTAAAGGCACCGGTAATTAATACCGGTGGTTATTTAACAGGCACAAAACTTACCGCCGCCCCGCCGCCATTCGCTAACACCAAGTGAAGGCTACCCAATGCATCAACAGTTTGTTTGGTGATTTGATATGACTCCGGATTTTTTTGATAATCTGCAGTTGCTCCGTCAGCATAAATTGTTGCGATGTATTTTTTCCCCTTATCTAAAAAATCAAGGTTGATGTTTGCGCTGCGCCCATGCTCATCTGTTATTGCTCCAAGGAACCAGTTGGCTTTTCCTTTTTCTTTTCTTACGATCGTTATATAATCGCCGGGTTCGGCTTCTAATATTTTTGTATCGTCCCAATCAACTGCTACATCACGTATAAATTGGAAAGCATCTGATCTTTCTGTATAGTTCTGCGGCAGGTCAGCGGCCATTTGCAAAGGGCTGTACATGGTAACATACAGCGCCAGTTGTTTTACGAGTGTTGTATGCAATTGCCTGTCGGGCGCATAAGATGCATAGCCTTTTATTTTAAAGATACCGGGTGTATAATCCATCGGCCCACCCATTAATCTGGTAAATGGTAAAATGGTTTCGTGCTCCGGCGGGTTGCCATCATCACTGAATGCGTTGAACTCATTGCCACGTGCGGCTTCATTGGCCATCCAGTTTGGATAGGTTCTTTGCAAACCCGTTGGGCGCATTGGTTCGTGCATATCGATCATTACATGATGTTCCAATGCTTTTTCCGCCACACGCTCATAATGATTTACCATCCATTGCCCGTCGTGGTGTTCGCCGCGCGGTATGATCCTTCCCACATAACCCGTTTTTACAGCGGGATAACCAAATTTATTCATGAAACGGTAAGCGGTATCCAATTGTCTTTCGTAATTGGTTGCAGAACCCGATGTTTCATTATGCATGATCATCACAACTCCTTTGGATGTTGCATAGCGTATGATCTCTTTCACATCAAAATCAGGGTACGGTGTTACAAAATCAAAAACATTTTCTTTCCATTTTCCAAACCAGTCTTCCCAACCTGTATTCCATCCTTCCACGAGTACGCCTTTAATATTATTAGCCGAAGCAAAATCGATGTAGCGTTTTACATTGGCAGTGTTGGCGCTGTGTTTGCCATTCGGTATCAGTTTTCCTTTTGCATCTGTACTGTCGGGAAAGTCTGAATAGTTCCAGGTTCCTTTGCCGGTCTGCATTTCCCACCACACGCCCACGAACTTCATTGGTTTGATCCATGTTGTGTTGGTTGTTTTTGCAGGGTCATTCAGATTCAATATCATTTTTGATGCGGGTATCTCTGTTGCATTATCGCTCACAATAATTGTTCTCCATGGTGTATTGCACGGAGCATGCAGGTATGCTTTGTTTCCATACGCATCGGGTACCAGGCTGCTGGTTAAATGAAACGTTTTCCTGTCTACATGCAGTTGCATCGCAGGATAATTCACCAATGCCGCTTCATGAATATTGATATACAAGCCATCGGATGATTTCATCATCAATGGTGTTTGTACAGCCTGTGCATCGGGCGCAATGCGTACTGCGATGGAAGTACTTTTCGCTACCATATCACGGTTATCAACCTGGCTCAGCAGTGAAGTGGTGTATTTATATTCATTCGAATCAAAATCACCCGGGATCCAGAAAGTCTTGTGATCACCGGTCAGATTGAAATGTGTTAACTCATCAGCAATAATAAAATATTTCAGATCCGGTTGCAATGGGAACGAATAGCGGAAGCCGATACCATCTTCGAACACACGGAAAATAATATCGAGCAGATAATGCGTGGCTGCTTTTTGTTTTAAGTGTACCGTTATCTGCTGGTAATGGTTGCGGATATTTTTTACTTCACCCCAAACCGGCTGCCATGTTTCATCAACAGATCTTGTTTCGGTAGATGTGACTTCGAATCCTGTATGCATATCAACACCATCCGTTAAAGTAAAACCAAGCTCAGATGGCGCCACGATCTTTTTATCCTTATAGGTTACGCTGTAAAAAAGTGTACCGCCGTTATCAATGGTGAGATCGAGTTTTATATTTTTCATACTCAGGCTCGATACCTGCGCGTTCTGCGCCATGGTTTCATGTAAAGAAACAACCATCGCAAGGATGGCCAGGGCTTTTTTCAGCATACGTTAGTGTTTGGGGTTGTGTGTGTGTTAATGTGTTAAATATACACAAAATGCAGAAACACTAATAGCGTAGTTATAGAAAACCTTATTTCGCCTTGTGAAATCCATGCCATGAAAATCATAACTGAAATCGGTTTGTGCCCTCCGTGGTTAACAGGCAGCGTGAATTTAACCGCAGAGGGTACGAAGTTTTATACAGAGGCATGCAGAGTTTTATGAAATTTGTTTTTAGTTACTTTGCATCCTCATGGGACAAAAAAAACTTATCCGTTTCGAAGCCATCAAGCATTTTTCCAATGTGCTGGAATACCCGCAGGGTATGAAAGGTAAATGGAATAGTTTTTTTAAGAACGATTCACCCATTACACTTGAGCTTGCCTGCGGTAAAGGCGAATATGCAGTGGAATTGGGAAAGATGTATGCAAACAGGAATTTCATCGGCATAGACATCAAAGGAAACCGCATCTGGCGCGGCGCGAAAACAGCGCTGGATGAGGGTTTGGCCAATGTAGCTTTTATCCGTTCGCATATTGATAAGGTAACCGATTATTTTACAAAGGATGAAGTGTCTGAAATATGGATCACTTTTCCCGATCCGCAATTGCGTGGATCGCGTGCGAAGAAACGGTTAACGCATCCAAAATTTCTCCGGCTGTATCAGCAGATATTAAAAGAAAATGGTTTGGTACATTTAAAAACAGACAGTCCCGACCTGTATCAATTCACACTAACTGTGATCAATTTATTTGACCTTGCATTAGTAGAAAATACAGACCAGGTGTACGCGGAGGAGGTCATCAAACCGGAGCTGCAGATAAAAACGCATTATGAGAAACTGGATATTGCACAAAGCAACCGTATCCATTATCTCTGTTTTAAAATAAACAAAGAACTGCCTCCGGAAAAAGATGCAGCGCTAAAACAATTATACAGTGAGCCAGGCATTGATTGAAGGAATTGATTTTTATTATGATGAGCATGGCTACATGGTGCTCACAGAAAAATATCATTTGCAAAAAGGGCATTGCTGCGGGCTTGGGTGCAGGCATTGCCCTTACCAATACGAATCGGTGCCTGAACCCAGGCGCAGCGAATTACTGAAACAACAATCGAAATAAATTGCATGAAATGGCAGTGAAAAAATCTTCGGAAAAACTAAAGTCAATATTACCCAGCGGGAAAAAAGACAGCTCTTTTTTTGAGCAGGTGCATGATGTAGCAAGACAAATTCCCCGCGGCCGCGTTACTTCTTATGGCGCCATTGCCGCTTACTTAGGAACCAAAATGAGTGCCCGCATGGTTGGCTGGGCAATGAACAGTTCTTTTCATGCAAAACCTTCTGTGCCTGCACACCGAGTGGTTAACCGTAATGGCATGTTATCCGGAAAAATGCATTTCGCTACACCTACGCGAATGGAAGAATTGCTAAAGAAAGAAAAAATAAAAGTGGTTGATGATACGGTTGTTGATTTTGAAAAAAAGTTTTGGGATCCGGCGGTGGAACTCTCGTTAGAGTAGGCCAAGAAAGTTAAACTGGTTAAATAGGGTTAAAATAGTCATTTAACTATTTTAACCCTATTTAACCAGTTTAACCATTAACGATAATAAGGGCTAATCATCCAATACACCACCGGCCCCGTAACCGCAACATAGAACCATAACGGCCATGTTATCCGCGCGATCTTTTTATGCAGAACATATTCGCCTGTTAATCCGCGGTAAGCAGTAAATAAAATAAACGGCAAAATAATTGCCGCCAAAATAATATGCGTTCCTAGTATAAAAAAATAAACAAGCCGCATATTTCCTACCTGTAATTTTTCTGCATCGGAAACGATACCGTCATGATTCGCATCGCCAAACTTTGATTCACCTGCTAAAAGATGGTGTGTGATATACGAAACAAGAAAAACAATGGATAGCACTAAGGCCGCGAGCATGATTTTTTTATGCAGGATATATTTTTGATTCTTTACTGCGATTAACGCTGCCACCAATAAGACCGCGATCGTTGAATTAACGAATGCATTGATGGTTGCAAAAATGTGCACATTAAATCCGGGGTTTACATCCAGTTTAAAACTGCTGAGTAATGCAATGGCAGTAAATATGATGACAGAAACGATTCCGATCCATCCTTTTGCTTTTTTATCATTCTTTTGTAGTGATGCTTCTAACATATTGGTTTATTCGTTTATTGGTTTATTCGTTTATTGGTTTACTGATTTACTGATCGATTAGTTTATTGGCAGGCTGCTATTATGCATTGCTTCTTTAAGCGAAACACTAATAAACCAATAAACGAATAAACCAGTAAACCGATAAACAAAGCCTATCCGTTGATCTTTCTTCTGCCCTTCATATACAATACAAAAAAGATCACGAGTAATACAATGATCAGCCACAACCAGCTCAGGTTAAGGATCTCGCTGAACACTTCGCTTTTTTGTTTTTTATCTTTTTCCAGCATCAGCACCCCGATATCTCTTGCGAGTTTTGAAAGATCGGAAGAATCCAGCCCGTCATAATAACCACGAACGCGGTAGTCTTTATCTATCAGTGTAAAAAGGCTGGTATGAACAAAATCCGGGTTAACAGGTTCCTGGCTGAACTTATCAACTTTCAATTCTTCAAAAACAAATTTATAGATCGAATCTTTGTTGCCGGTGAGCATCCACCAGTTATCATGATTTACATGAAACTTATCAGCGTATGCTTTTAAGACCGGCGCGCTGTCGCGCTCGGGATCTATCGATAATGAAATAAACTGAACGATCGAAGTATCAATCTTATTCCTTGTATCACCTCCTGTAATGAATGATTGCTGCAGTTTAGCCATATTGGCTGTGGTCTTGGGGCAAATGCTTCCGCAACGTGTAAAGAAAAGATCGATCACCATGATCTTTCCCGGCTTATCATACAGGCTTACCGTATCTCCCAACTGATTTTGTAAATGGATGTTTGCTGTTTTGTGCCAGATACTGTCGGTGATCATTTTGCCTTTGTCTACATGTGTTACCACAGTATCCAGTAAATACCTGCGCGGCATATCAACAGCATTATCGCTTTCGTATTTTAAAATCAGGTAACATACAACGGGAAGCAACAATGCTATTGCCAGGCCCGCCATCGATTTCTTGTTCATAAGAGGTATCTATAAAAAAACCATCCCGCCATGGCGGGATGGTTTAATAATATTGAGAAGATTATCAAACTATTCTTATTCCGCCACTTTTTTCTCTTCCGCCTTTTTTTCTTCAGGCTTTGCTTCTTCTTTTTTCTCTTCGCTTTTCCCTTCTTCTTTTTTCGGAGCCTGGATTGTGCTTTGTTCTTTAAAATGCGGATCGTACGTATTTCTTAAATGCCTGAATGAATTTCCATCATATAAGAACGCAACAATGAACCATACAAACAACGACAGCGGAACCACGATGGTCATGATCAGGTTTTTGATCTCATGTTTCAGGTGCATAAAATAGGCAACAATGTAAAATGCTTTCGCCATCATTAAAATCACGATCGCGCCTTTTACTGCTATGCGCAGGTTACTGATCAGCGGCATACCCATCATCCAGAAACCAAGGGCAAGTTCTACCGCCGTTAACACAGATAAGATGATCGTTACTTTGATGATCTCTTTTACGCCGCCGCCAACATGTTCTTCGTGTTCTGCTGTATGTTCCATAAAATATCTTTCTTAATGAATTGACTAAATGTTAGATCAAATAAAAACAGGTGAATACAAATACCCATACAAGATCTACAAAGTGCCAGTACAATCCTGCTTTTTCGATCATGAGATAATGCCCGCGTTTTTCAAACTTATCCGTCAGTGTCATGATCAGCATAATGATATTAATGATCACTCCCGAGAATACGTGAAACCCGTGGAAACCCGTTATCGTAAAAAAGTAATTGGTAAAATTTGTTGATGATGCAGTTCCATCATGATTATTAAATGGGTTATGCCCCCACCATGCGCCTTCATTATGTAAATGGTTCCACTCCCAGGCCTGGCAGCTTAAGAAAGCGAGGCCACCAAGAATAGTCAGTGCAAGGTTGATCGCCACTTTTCTTTTATCCATGTTATGCCCTGCATGTACCGCCAGCACCATTGTTACAGAACTGATGATCAGGATAAATGTCATGATACTCACAAACACCAACGGCGCATTCGCATTTTCGCCTGCAAAAGGGTAACTTCTGAAAACTTCATTTGGATTGGGCCATCCATTGGTAGAAAAACGGATGGTGCCATAAGAGATCAGGAACGCACCAAAAGTAAAGGCATCGCTCATCAAAAAATACCACATCATCAATTTGCCGTATTCTACGTTGAACGGGCTCTTTCCGCCGCTCCACAATTTCGTTGGTGTAACTGTTGTTGTTGACATGATTTAATCTAAAATTTCGTTACAAAAATATTGGCTGCCGTTCAAAAAAGGCGAATAAACTTCAACTTTTTCTTCCATTAACCTATCCAGTTGCAAAAGATGAATAAATAGATCCAGAGTGCATCTACAAAATGCCAGTAAGTGCCCACTAATTCTATTGGTAAACTGCTGTAATTTTTTACTTTAACCGCATATGCCCTTAAAAAAATAACGAGCAAAGCGATCACACCTCCCAACACGTGCAGCATATGTAAACCCGTTATCACAAACAGGAAAGACGCTGCTGAATTGCTTTTCGGGCCGGTTAACGCAATGTTCCTGCTCTCCAGGTCGCGAAAACCCAGCCATTGCATGGTAATAAAAGCAACACCGAGCAAAGCAGTAACCGTGATCAACACACGGTATCTTTCTATCTCTCTCGCCTTGAATGCTTTTGTTGCCAGATGAATGGTTACACTACTCATTAAAATAGTAAACGTAGAGTACCAGAATATTTTTGGCAGGTCAAACTCAAGCCAGCTGCTTTGATTCTTCTTTACAATATATGCGCTGGTCAATGCAGCGAACATCATCACAATACTACCCATCGCCACCCAAAGCGTAAACTTATGCGGGTGGATCTTCTGGGGTTCTTTCGTTTGCACAGCGATCATTTTTAATTAATAATTAGTAATTAAGAATTAATAATTTTTTGTTTGTCGGCTTTTGTTCGTTATTCAACTTCGTTGTGTCACTCACTTCAACTTCCTGTTCTCTTGTTATCAGTTTTTTTGTTTTCCAATTACTAACTATTAATTACTAATTAGCTGATCTTGTCTGCCAACAACGCCAACAACACTATCGGCAAATAAATATAACTGCTGAACATCACTCTTCTCGCTGCTTTCGCATTCATCTCATTGTACAGCCGTATGCTTTGTATTACCATAAACAAATTACTCGCGATCAAGATCCACATGCTCACCTGTCCTGTCATGCCAAAATAATAAGGCAGTATGCCAACCGGTATCATCAGTACCGAGTACATAATTCCCTGTACTGCGGTAAACCTTGTTGGGCCTTTATCTGATGGCAATAGTTTAAAGCCCGCTTTACTGTAATCTCCATGTGCAACCCAGGCAATGGCCCAGAAATGCGGGAACTGCCAGAGAAACTGTATTGCAAATAAGATCCATCCGCCGGCATTTGAAAACTCTTTTCCATTTGTCACCACGGTTCCGAATGGATTGATCATATTCGTTGCCGCTACCCATCCTATAAAACAAGGCAATGCGCCCGGAAATGCACCTACCAATACTGCGATTGAACTTACTTTTTTTAACGGCGTATAAATAAACGCGTATAAAAAAAGGCTTAGCGCCGATAACAAAGATGCATTCCAGTTAAAACTATTATCATCTCCCTTAAAGAACCAGCCCATCATGAACACACCCAACACACCGGTAATAAATGCAAATGTGTAAGCTTCCTGCTGACTCATTCTTCCCGAAGCAACCGGGCGTTTCGCGGTGCGCTTCATCATGGCATCGGTATCTTTTTCTACTGCCTGGTTTATGGCATTGGCGCTTCCTGTTACCAGCATACCGGCAATAAAAAGTATCAGTATCATCAACCAGTCGTACCGTACAATATTCGGTGCCAGTAAATAACAGATCACACAGGAAAACACAACGGTAAAACTCAAGGTGAACTTGATCAACTGAAAATAATCCTTCACTTTCGAAGCAAGTGAAAAAGATGTAGAACCAGATGTGTTAACCGTACTTGTCATTTTAGTTCCCTCAATCTTAACCTACACAATTCAATATCAGATCCGCGATTAAAAACAATGC
>JABDAP010000011.1:40766-43685 GCA_013289065.1 Bacteroidota bacterium
CCCGAAAACCGGGAGCATCGCATTTATTTATAACCGGTTAAAATGTTGCTGCATTTAATCCGGCAAAATTATCAATGATGACTTTCGTCTGCCCCAACCGGTGTTGTCTGCGAAATAAAATCTTTTCCATCCTTACCATAATCATATGCCCAGCGGTGTACTTCCGGAATTTCACCAGGCCAGTTTCCGTGTCCGGGACGAAGCGGTGTTGTCCACTCCAATGTATTCGAACCCCATGGATTCAATGAAGTAACTTTTCTTCCTTTGAAAATAGAGTAGAAGAAATTGAACAGGAACAGGATCTGCGCACTAAACACGATCATCGCAACAGTGCTGATGAAGCGGTTCAGTTCGCCAAAACGTTTAAAGCTTTCCCAGATGCTGTAATCGTAATAACGGCGCGGCATTCCGGCGAGGCCTTCGTAGTGCATTGGCCAGAAGATCATGTAAGCGCCTGCAATGGTTATCCAGAAGTGAACGTACCCTAACGTGTTGTTGAGATAACGCCCGTACATTTTAGGGAACCAGTGATAGATACCCGCGAACATACCAAACATAGATGCCACACCCATTACAATGTGAAAGTGTGCCACAACAAAATAGGTATCATGCAAATGAATATCGAGTGCAGAGTTTCCTAACCAGATACCGGTTAATCCTCCTGAAATAAATAAACTTACAAAACCGATCGCGAACTGCATACCAGGTGTGAAGCGGATATTGCCTCTCCATAAAGTAGTTAACCAGTTAAATACTTTGATGGCCGATGGTACCGCGATTAATAAGGTAAGCAATACGAATATCGATCCGAGGAATGGATTCAATCCTGTAACGAACATATGGTGCGCCCAAACAAGGAATGCAAGAATAGCGATCGCGAACAATGACCCGATCATCGCCATATAACCAAAGATCGGTTTGCGCGAGTTGACGGATAATATTTCCGACACCATTCCCATTGCCGGCAATAGAATGATATATACTTCCGGATGGCCAAGGAACCAGAATAAGTGTTGATATAATATGGCGCTGCCACCTTCATTCGGCAATGCACCAACACCGTTTACAAAAATATCCGAGAGATAAAAACTTGTTCCGAAATTTCTGTCGAAGATCAACAGGATAAAACCTGAGAACAATACAGGGAATGATAATACGCCCAATACTGCCGTAAAGAACAATGCCCAGATAGTTAAAGGCAGGCGTGTCATGCTCATGCCTTTTGTACGCATGTTGAGAATGGTTGCGATATAATTCAAACCACCCAGCAACGACGACACAACAAATAATGCCATTGATACCAGCCAGAGATCCATACCTGTTTGCGAACCGGGTGATGCAGAACCCAATGCACTTAATGGAGGATAAGCTGTCCAACCGCCGCTGAACGGGCCGGTCTCAACAAAAATAGAAGATAACATTACCACACTGGCAGTAAAGAAGAACCAGTAACTAAGCATATTCAAGAACGGCGATGCCATATCTCTTGCACCTACCTGCAATGGAATCAAAAAGTTTGCAAACGTTCCGCTGAGCCCCGCAGTCAATACAAAAAATACAAGTACGGTACCATGCGTGGTAACCAATGCATAATATGCTTCTGCGCTGATATGCCCGCCCTTGGCCCATTTACCCAAAATATCTTCGAGCCATGGAAACGTTGCATCGGGATATCCCAATTGTAAACGGAACAATACGCTCATCAATCCACCGAGTACGGCCCAGAACATTCCGGTGATCAGGAATTGCTTCGCGATCATTTTATGATCCTGGCTGAACACATACTTTGTAATGAATGTTTCATGATGGTGATGCTCATGATGATGATCACCATGCGCATCATGTGTTCCTGCTCCTGCATGCGCGTGTATAACCGCTTCGTTACTCATACTCTGTTTCTTTAATAGTTCTTTTTATTAGTTGACAGATGTTAGATGGCAGTTGACAGAATTAACTGTCATCTAACATCTGTCAACTGTCATTCTTTCTTTTACAACTTCGCCACTGTTTTCGCCGGTGTTCCTGCTACCGTTTTAACAGCTATTTTAGTACTGTCTGTTTTTACATTCGTTGGATCCTTATCAGGATTTGCAACGAGATACATTGGTTTTTGTTTGGCCATCCATACATCAAATTCTTCTTTGTCCACTACTTCAACCACGCCACGCATAGAGAAATGCCCGTTACCGCACATCTGGTCGCAGCTTAACTCATACACAAAATCAGGATTGTGTGTGAGTTCTTTCATTTCCTTTGTTGTGTACTTCGGTGTGAACCACATGGTAGTTGGAATACCCGGTACCGCATCCATTTTCATTCTGAAATGCGAAAGGCCCACATCATGTATCACATCGCGAGAGCCGATGATCAATTTTACCGGCCTGTCTTTTATAAGAACCAGTTTTTCTGTTGTTACTATATCATCATGGCTCAGCTGGTCGTCCCAGATAATTCCCAGAGAATTATTAGCTGCATCATCGATGTTCCTGAAATATTTTTTTCCTAATGCGCCGTCTTTGCCGGGGTAACGGAAGATCCAGTTGAATTGTTTTCCTGTTACTTCCACTACCATTGCTTCTTTGGGAGGTTCGCCTGTAAACAGGAACCAGTTGCGCAAACCGATCACCACCAGCACCGTTAACACGATAGCGGGAACGATGGTCCATAAAACTTCGAGTTTATTATTATGCGGGAAATAGAAAACTTTGCGCTTATCGCTATCCTGGTATTTAAATGCGAACCAGAAAAGGATGACCTGTGTAATGACAAATACAATACCTGTAACACCGATCGTTATCCATAACATTGAATCAACACGTGCACCTTCTACGCTGCCTGCATCAACTGCGAGCAGTGTTTTTCCAAAATATAATTTGTTGCAATACCAAACGCCGATCATACCCAATACAAGAAAAGCCA
>JABDAP010000011.1:43695-44161 GCA_013289065.1 Bacteroidota bacterium
TTTCAGAATGAAAATGGATGCGGTACCGGGTATTCCAACTACCATGTGGTTCACACCGAAGTACACAACAAATAATGCCATTGATACCGATACATATTCGCTGGCTTTGGCGATCTGGAAGATCACAACATAAATCAGCACAATCACTGCTATGGTTAAAAACATTGTCATAACGCTATCAAATTATCTATTTTTCAAACGCTCAACGCTGAAGGCATAACGCATAACGCTAAGAATTGCGTTCGGCATTTTGCATTAAGCGTTTTGCTTTAATTAAACCTGGTGTATAATACTTTCTTTCAGGAACGGATGATACTTGGCTACCATCGGTTTGCTTGCCAATGACCTTCCTACAAAAAATATCATCATACCTACAAAGAAACTCAGTATACCAAAATCCATCCAGCCTAATGTTACCACCTGTTTGGAAACGCTGCCCATCACCATTTGATAAAAATCCATCCAG
>JABDAP010000012.1 GCA_013289065.1 Bacteroidota bacterium
AATGGGAAATATACATCCAGTACAACACGCTTCCCGCCGGAGCCGAATGGTTATTTGCATATCGGCCATGCAAAAAGTATCTGCCTGAATTTTGGCCTTGCAAAAAAATATGGCGGCAAAACCAACCTGCGTTTTGATGATACCAATCCTAGTACGGAAGAAACAGAATATGTTGACAGTATCAAAGATGATGTGCGCTGGCTCGGTTTTGAATGGGCCAATGAATTATATGCATCGGATTATTTTGAGCAGTTGTATCAATTTGCTGCAAAGCTGATCGGTAAAGGTTTGGCATATGTTGATGATAGTACCAGCGATGAGATCGCACAACAAAAAGGCACTCCCACAATACCAGGTACACGAAATCATTTTGCCGATAGAACTGTGGAAGAGAACCTGCAATTGTTTACCGATATGCGTGCAGGAAAATATGCTGACGGATCAAAAGTAGTGCGTGCAAAGATCGATATGGCATCACCCAACATGTTGCTGCGTGATCCGATCATTTACCGGATCAAACACGCGCATCATCACCGCACCGGCGATAACTGGTGTATTTACCCGATGTATGATTTTGCACACGGGCAAAGCGATTCGATCGAAAATATCACTCACTCGATCTGCACGCTGGAATTTATTCCGCACCGCGACCTGTATAACTGGTGTATTGAAAAACTGGAAATATTCCCTTCGCACCAATATGAGTTTGCACGTTTGAATATGACATACACTATCATGAGCAAACGCAAACTGCTGCAACTCGTAAATGAAAAACATGTAACCGGTTGGGACGACCCGCGTATGTCTACCATCAGCGGTATGCGCCGCAGAGGCTATACCGCAGAAGCGATACGCGAATTTTGTGAAAGGATCGGCGTTGCCAAAAGGGAAAACCTGATCGATGTAAGCCTGCTTGAATTTTGTGTGCGTGAACACCTGAACAAAATTGCTTTGCGCAGGATGGTTGTTTTTGATCCGTTGAAAATTGTGATCACCAATTATGATAGCGAGGGTGAATTATTACCAAGTGAAAATAATCCGGAAGATGCCAATTCAGGCCACCGCGATGTTCCGTTCAGTAAAGAACTTTTTATTGAACGCGAAGATTTTATGGAAGTGGCGCCAAAGAAATATTTCCGTCTCGCACCCGGACAAATGGTTCGCCTGAAAAGCGCCTACATCATCAAATGCGATGAAGTGGTGAAAGATGCTGCCGGAAATATTACAGAATTAAAATGCACCTATTTTCCCGAAAGCAAAAGCGGCGCCGATACATCGGGTATCAATGTAAAAGGCACGCTGCATTGGGTTAGCGTGCAACATGCAGTGGCTGCAGAGGTTCGCCTGTACGACCGTTTATTCAAAGTGGAAGATGTTGCCAATGCAGAAGGCGATTTTAAAGACCATATCAACGAAAATTCTTTGGAAGTGATCGGCCATGCTTATGCAGAACCTGCGTTGTTACATGATAAAGCAGGCGACAGGTACCAGTTTATCCGTAAAGGTTATTTTAGTTTAGATAAAGACAGTTCAGCAGGCAAACCTGTATTTAACAGAACAGTTACTTTGAAAGATGCGTGGGCGAAGGAAGTAAAGAAGAACTGATAGGTTTATTTGTTTATTAGTTTACTTGTTTATTGGCATTTGAAATACATCTCCGGCCTGAAACCATCTGCAAACAAATAAATTGCTAAACCGATAAACCACTAAACCAATTTCCGTAAATGGATCTACTACATAAATTTCAAAACCACTGGCAGAAACAATTCTGTCATCTGTCATCTAACAACTTACAGCTGTTACTCGCAGTGAGTGGTGGCGTGGATAGTGTGGTGCTGGTGGATCTTGTTCAGCGGTCAGGTTTTAATTTTCATATGGCACATTGTAATTTTCAATTGCGCGGATCGGAGAGCGAACGCGATGAAAATTTTGTTCGTTCGTTGGGTACAAAATATGAGCAGGAAATATCGGTGAAACGTTTCGACACAAAACAATACGCTGCCGATAATAAAATTTCTATACAGGAAGCCGCCAGGGATCTGCGATATGCGTGGTTCAAAGAGATAGTTGACAGATGGGAGATGGCAGATGACAGCAGGAAGGAGGAAAAGGAAACCGGCACTATCATCCGCCATCTTTCATCTAACAACTCTCCCCACAACTTCATCGCCACTGCGCATCATGCGGATGATAATATTGAAACATTGCTGATGCATTTTTTTCGCGGTACGGGAATACAGGGATTGATGGGGATACAGCCCGAATTAAAAGAACGTAGACTGATCAGGCCCTTACTTTGTTTTCGCAAGAGTGAATTATTGGAATATGCTGCGGCAAATAAACTGGAGTTTGTAGAAGACTCTTCCAACGCATCGGATAAATACACACGCAATTTTTTCCGTAACCAGTTATTGCCGCAGATCAAAGAAGTGTTTCCAAAAGTAGAAGAAAACCTGTTGCATAATATTGAACGATTGCAGGAAGTATCAGCCTTGTATCGCCAGTCTGTTGAACAACATGTTAAAAAATTAGTTGAGCAGAAAGGAAATGAAATTCATATTCCTGTTATCAAATGGAAAAGAACAAATCCATTACATACTATTACATGGGAACTGATCAAACCCTATCATTTTCATGCGGCTCAGACAGAAGAGGTGATCAAATTACTGGATGCGGAGAACGGCAGCTATCAATCATCCGCAACACATCGTATCATTAAGAACCGCAACTGGATGATCATTTCGCCTGTTGCAACGGAAACAGCGCAGCATATTGTTATTGGGCCAGATGATAAAGAAGTTTTGTTTGAGAATGGGATGTTGGCTGTAAGCCATGAGCCTGCAGCTATCAGCTTTGCGTTGACGGAAGCTTTCCTTGATGCGAATGAAATCGGGTTTCCTTTATTGCTGCGAAAATATAAAACCGGCGATTATTTTTACCCGTTGGGAATGCAGAAAAAAAAGAAAGTCAGTAAATTTTTGATAGACCTGAAATTATCCAGGACGGATAAAGAAAAAGTTTGGGTGATCGAAAGCGATAAAAAAATATTGTGGGTAGTTGGTTATCGTATCGACAACCGTTTTAAAGTGAACGACCAGACAAAAAATATTTTACATATTACCTTCCGGAAATAAAACTACTCACTTCGTCTACAAAATGCGTAACCGGGCGGAAGCTGCTAAGAAGCTGGCAGGCGATAATAAAAAATACGATCCCGAATATGGCGCCCCAGATATGCGCTGAGTGATTGATGTTTCCTCTTCCTTTTTTTGCGAGATAAGCAGACACGATCAGATACAAAGGCCCGAAAATAAAAGCAGGTATACCAACCGGGATCGGAAATATTTCCAGCTTCATGGTTGGATACAACATAATGCCAACAAAGATCACAGCAGATACAGCACCCGATGCACCCAGGCTGCGGTAATAATAATCATCTTTATGTTTAAAATAAGTTGGCAGTAAACAGGCTACTAATGAAGTAATGTAGAGGATGGTATATAAGGTCTTTCCGGAGTCATAAAAAATTTCAACAAAAGCTTTCTCCACAATTCCGCCGAACATGTAAAATGTGTACATGTTAAAAGCAAGATGCATAATGTCTGCATGAATAAACCCGCACGTAATAAACCGGTACCACTGGTTTTGATTGGTTACGGCAGTAGGATAGAAGATGAGATCATTGGTGATCTTTTCATTTGAAAATGCGACGAACGAGATCACGCAGGTAAGTAATAAAATGATCAGTGTTACAGTAAGCATCCGGCAATTTACTTATTTATCAAAAAAAGAGCCGTTAAATAATTTGCCGCCACAGAATACACAGATTTGCACAGACATTCTGTGTTCGTCTGTGTTATTCTGTGGCAATAAAAATTAACTATGATGATATTTTTCGTTTCGCAGGATAGTGCATGCCCGGTAAACCTGTTCAGCCAATACCAATCTTACCAGCATATGCGGAAATACGAGTTTTGAAAGGCTCCAGGTATGATCGGCCCTTTTCATCACTGAATCATCTACACCAAATGCACCGCCAATTAAAAAGATGATCCGTTTAGTACTTTCATTCGCGCGTTGCTGGATCCATTGTGCGAGTTCGGGAGAACTGAATTGTTTGCCTCTTTCATCCAATAAAATAAGGTGATCGTCTTTTTTAATCTGCTGGAGAATAACGGTAGCTTCTGCTTTTTTTAATTCTGTCTCTGATAAATTCGCCGCATTTTTTACCGGTGGAATAATGAGCCAATCAACAGTAAAATAATTATTGATGCGTTTGGTAAATTCTTCAATGCCCGCTTTGGCATAAGCTTCATGGGGTTTACCGACTGACCAGAATTGAATCTTCATGGATTAAAAATTTGGAAATTTTGGAATTGGGAAATTGGGAAATTGAATTTCGAAATTTCCCAATTCCAAAATTCCAAAATAAATTAATGGTCATTCAAAGGCAAACCCAAACGCTGGTAATCTTTCCAGTTTAAGTATTCAGGCGCAACCCGGTGTTCTTCCATAGTGATGCAATCATTTACCGGACAAACGAGCTGGCATAAATTGCAACCCACGCATTCTTTTTCTTTTATGGTGTAGGTATTGTACGGATTGCCATAATCAAGATTGATCGATTGATGCGAAGCATCCTCGCAAACAATATAACATAACCCGCAATGGATACATTTATCCTGGTTGATCTTTGCAATGTGGTGAAAGTTGATATCAAGGTCTTCCCAATGCGTAATATTGTTTACGGATGCGCCGATAAAGTCTTCAATTTTTTGATAACCTTTTTCATCCATCCAGTTGTTCAGGCCATCACACATGTCTTCAATAATTCTGAAACCGTGTTTCATCACAGCGGTACAAACCTGCACATTTGATGCGCCTAGTAACATAAATTCAACAGCATCTTTCCATGTGCTGACACCACCAATGCCCGAGATGGGAACTTTTTTTGTGGTTTCATTCTGGCTGATATTTGTCAGCATTTTTAACGCGATCGGTTTTACAGCCGGCCCGCAATACCCGCCAAACACCGATTTGCCGCCAACATTTGGATTAGGTACCAAAGAATCCAGGTCAATTCCTGTAACTGATTGAATAGTGTTGATAAGCGATAATGCATTGGTTCCCGCTTCTACACAAGCCTTACCTGTTGGCACCGGCGAATGCACGTTGGGCGTGAGTTTGGTAATAACGGGTATGGTTGCTTTTTCTATTACCCATTCAACAACCATGCGTGCAATTTCCGGATCCTGCCCAACGGCAGCGCCCATGCCTCTTTCCGTCATGCCATGCGGGCAACCGAAATTTAATTCTAAACCATGTGCGCCGGTATCTTCTGTTTTTTTAATTAATTCATGCCAGCTGTTCCTGTCATTATCCGCCATGAGTGACACGATCATCGCACGGTCTGGAAACAGTTTGATACATTCTTCGATCTCTTTTAAATTCAAATGCAATGGCCTGTCGCTGATGAGTTCAATATTATTAAAACCCATTACACGCGTGCCATTAAAATCAACAGCAGAATATCTTGACGAAACATTTTTTACCTGGCTACCCAAAGTTTTCCAGACCACGCCGCCCCAGCCGGCTTCAAATGCACGTAATACATTTATTTTTTTATCCGTAGGAGGTGCGCTCGCCAGCCAGAAAGGGTTGGGGGATTTGATGCCGAGGAAATTTGCAGATATATCAGCCATGAGATTTATTTTTTTTCACGCAAAGGCGCTAAGGGGCCAAGGCGCAAAGTTTTATAATTTATTTACGATTCTATGAATGCCATCTTTAATAAGTTCAACATTAAAATTTACCAATATTCCTAATTTACAACCACTCAATTTTAAATAGGTCTGGACTTGTTTATAATGAACAGGTGCTAATGTTTCTATTGATTTTAATTCCACAATAACTTTATTTTCTACAATTACATCCGCTCTAAATCCTATTTCCATTTTTATTGCTTCATGAATGAGCGGTATTGGATGTTGCCTGCTAAAAAATATCCCTGACTTTGTTAGCTCATGACAAAATATTTCTTCATAAACTATTTCAAATAACCCAGGCCCATATTGTTTATGAATTCTAAAACATATATCTACAATGACCTTGGATATTTCATTTTCTGTAAGCATTTCGCCAAGATAAAGAAGCCTACATTTTTTTGATAGCGTATTAACCGCAATATCTTTTCTTTGCGCCTTTGCTCCTTAGCGCCTTTGCGTGAAAAAAGACAAGATCGCTACCGCTCCATCTTTCCCCGCCTGCACTGCATCTACCACTTCCTTTCCTCCATTTACACAGTCACCGCCAGCAAAAACGCCTTCAATATTTGTTGATGAACGATCAATAGATAGTTTGCCACCCGAGTTACTTAAATGATTACTGCTGATCAGATCATTGTATGGCATTTGTCCCGCGGCTTTGATGACCATGTCTACTTCAAGTGTGATCGTTTCATTTGTCTGAATAGGGGTACGGCGCCCACTTGCATCGGGCTCACCGAGTTGCATGATGTTACATTCCAGATGTGTTGCCTTGCCATTACTTCCTGTAATTTGTTTGGGAGATGCGAGCCAGATAATTTCACAACCATCTAATTTGGCAATATTTAACTCTTCTTCCGTACACGGCATTTCATCCTGTGTTCGCCTATAAACAAGTGTAACTTCTTTTGCACCCAATCTTTTTGCCTGTGTTGCTGCATCGATTGCCGTCATGCCCATCCCGATCACGGCAACTTTATCGCCAACCGGAACAGAAGAATATCCTTTTGTGCGGATATCATAAATAAAACCGATCGCATCTGTTACACCTGATAATTCTTCACCGGCAATATCCAGTTGGCGAGCAATACCAACACCAAAACCGAGATACACCGCATCATATTCTTTTTGTAATTGTTCCAGTGAGATATTCTTTCCCAGCTCCTGGTTGTATTTTATTTCAATACCGCCAACAGATAAAATAAAATTCACTTCATCTTCGCAAAACTCAGGTGTTACTTTATAGGCAGCAATTCCATATGTCATCAATCCGCCGCCTTTACTTTCTTTTTCAAAAACTGTAACATCAACACCTTCGCGTGATAATGCATGCGCACAACTCAGTCCCGCCGGGCCGGCGCCAACTACTGCTACTCTTTTTCCATTCGATGGTTTCCTGTTGAACAACGGCCATTTTTCTGCGATCGCTTTCTCGGTTGCATACCGTTGCAGTTTAGCAATCGGTATAGCTTCTTCATCCATCAAATTAAAAACGCAGGCGCCTTCGCATAATTTCTCTACCGGGCAAACCTTACTGCATCCGCCGCCCATAATATTGGCCGATAAAATGGTAAGTGCCGAACCTTTCATATTATCAGTAGTGATCTGTTTAATAAACTTCGGAACATTGATGCTTGTGGGGCAACTCTTCGTACATGGCGCATCATAACAAAATAAACAACGGTTGGCTTCTACCAGCGCAGCATCTTTTGTTTCAAACGGCGGATGAATGTCGCTGAAATTTTGTTCGTATTGTTCTGCTGTTAACCTGTTATTTGTAATTGCCATTATGTTGTTTTAATACCTGTATTTTTTTCACGCAAAGGCGCTAAGGAGCAAAGGCGCAAATAAATTTATAGCTCAGTTAATTTGCCATACGTCTCTGGCCTTCTGTCGCGGAAGAACTGCCACACACTTCTTACTTCCTCGATCATGTCCAGATCAAAATCAGCGATCAGTAATTCATCTTTATCTTCCGATGCCTGTGAAAAGATCTGCCCGCGCGGATCTACAAAATAAGAACTGCCATAAAATTTTCCAAGGTTCCATGGTTTCTCTTCACCAACGCGGTTGATGCAACCCATAAAATATCCGTTCGCAGCAGCATGCGCAGGTTGTTCCAGTTTCCATAAATATTGACTTAGGCCCGCAACTGTTGCAGATGGATTATATACGATCTCTGCACCATTCAATCCCAAACATCTTGCGCCATCAGGAAAGTGGCGGTCGTAACAGATGTACACGCCCACTTTTGCATATTTTGTTTGAAAAACAGGGTAACCGAGATTACCTGGTTTGAAAAAAAACTTTTCCCAGAAACCGCTTGTATGCGGGATATGATTTTTTCGATACTTGCCAAGATAGGTTCCATCCGCATCGATCACCGCTGCCGTATTATATAAAACACCTGCCTGTTCTTTTTCATAAACAGGCACGATCATTACCATGTTATATTTTTTTGCATACACCTGCATCCGCTCGATCGTAGGGCCGGGAACGGTTTCAGCGCTTTCGTACCAGGCTTTGTCCTGTCCCGGGCAGAAATAAGGCGTATTAAAAATTTCCTGGAAACAAAGGATCTGCACACCTTTCTTCCCGGCTTCTTCAATCAGTGGAATGTGTTTCTGCACCATGGCTTCTTTGATCTCTTCGATCGTTCCTTCACCTTCCGTTTTCGGTAAACTCATTTGGATCAACCCTGATTTGACAATTCTTGGCATTGCGTTTTATTTTAAATGTTGAATGATTTTGTTTTCAGCTCTTGTACAATTTTCATCTTTGTTGCGTCGCACACTTCAGCTGTTGTTTATGGTTCAGCTTTTTCCAACCGCAGAGAACATGAGAGCGCGGAGGTTACGCAGAGATAAACTCTGCGCCAACTCTGCTTCTCCGCGGCTCTGCGGTTGAAAAAACTATATCGTACCCGCAACCTTATTTCGTTTAACAAATTGACCATAACCTTTCTCCACCAAACACGCATTATCATCAATCACCACTTTACCACGCAGCAGAACGGTTTTTACTTTACCTGTAACTTCCCAACCCTCATAGCCACTGTAATCAACATTCATATGATGCGTTTTTGCAGACAGTGTATGCTTTTCATCCGCATCAAATAAAATAATATCCGCATCACTGCCCACAGCAACCGTTCCTTTTTTCGGAAACATGCCAAATATTTTCGCCGCATTGGTAGAAGCAACTTCTACAAATTTATTCAATGATATCTTTCCTTTCTTAACGCCTTCACTGAATAATAACTCCATCCTGTTTTCAATTGCCGGATGGCCGTTGGGTATTTTTGAAAAATCATCCTTGCCCATTAATTTCTGTTCCCACATAAACGGACAATGATCCGTTGCCACAACATTTACCAGGCCCTGGTTAATGCCGGCCCATAATGTTGACTGGTCTTTTTTCTCACGCAGGGGAGGGCTCATTACCCATTTTGCACCTTCAAAATCTTTTTCATATAATGAAGCATCCAGGATCAAATACTGAATACAGGTTTCAACAAATACTTTTTGATTTCTTCTGGTAGCATTTCTTACGGCATTCAAAGCGCCTTCGCAGGTTAAATGAACAATATAACCTGGGCAGCCCGTATAATTCGCCATATCCGCAAAACGCCCGCTGGCTTCGGCTTCCGTAACTTCCGGCTGGGATAAATAATGATAGAGCGGCGCCAGTTTTCCTTCGGCTTTATTTTTCGCAACGAGGAAATCGATCATGTCGCCATTGGTTGCGTGCACATTGATCAGCCCGCCATGTTTTTTTACTTCCTGCATCAAGCCGATCATCTGCCTGTCATCGATCATCAATGCGCCTTTGTATGCCATGAATGTTTTAAAAGAACTGATGCCTTCTTTTTCAATAATGTCTTTGATCTCTTTTTTTGTATCCTCGTTAAAGTCCGTTACGGCCATATGAAAGCTATAATCGCCAACTGCATTGCCGTTTGCGCGGCTGTTCCATTCATCCAATGCGGCGCGTAAACTGTTTCCCTGTTTTTGTAAGATAAAATCGATCACCGTAGTCGTCCCGCCAAATAAAGCGGCGCGCGTACCCGTTTCATAATTATCGCTGGAATAGGTTCCCATGAACGGCATGTCGAGATGCACGTGCGGATCAATACCACCGGGCATCACGAGCTTCCCTGTAGCATCAATTATTTGGTCGGCAGTAACGTTCAGATCTTTCCCGATCGCTTTGATCGTTTCACCTTCAATAAAAACATCGGCGATGTAATCATCGGTTGCGGTTACTACTCTTCCGTTTTTAATTAGTATACTCATAGAAATATTTTTAAATGGCACGCGGATGACGCGGATCAAACGGATCATCACTGATCAGATCCGTATTTATCCGCTAAATCTGCGTCATCTGCGTGCTATTTCTTTTTCATTAAGAACCAATATACAAATCCACTCACACCAAATCCAACAAACCATGCATAATTATAAATATGCGTGATCCATGTTGGAAAAATATCTGCATCAACCAATTTAATCGTTGTTAAAAAACCCGGAACGTTTGGTGCAATACCGATCAGCAACGCTAATAAAGCCGAGCGGTTAAATCCATTAAGGTAACTGTATCTTCCTTTTGCATTATACAATTCATCAACAACAAGGGTTTGCCGGCGGATAAAATAATAATCAACGATCATGATACCGCCAACAGGGCCGAGCAAACTGGAATAACCTACCAGCCAGGTAAAAATATAACCGCTTGGATCGGCAATTAATTTCCATGGAAAAATAATGATGCCGATAATACCGGTAATATATCCTCCCTTTCTGAAATTTATTTTGGCCGGTGCAAGATTTGCAAAATCATTTGCTGGGCTCACAATATTTGCAGCGATGTTTGTTGCCAATGTTGAAATTGCAACTGCGATCATTGCAATACTTACTAAAAGTTTACTGTCAAATCTTCCCGCCAATACCAACGGATCCCAGATCGTTGTTCCATAAATAATGGCGGTTGCTGATGTTACTACCACCCCGATAAAAGAAAATAATGTCATTGATGTTGGCAAGGCAACAGCCTGTCCTGTGATCTGCGCTTTCTGGCTTTTTGCATAACGGGTAAAATCCGGAATATTCAATGATAATGTTGCCCAGAAACCAACCATGCCTGTTAGCGCAGGAAAAAAGAAAGCAAAGAAACCCGATGCAGATGCGAATCTGGAAGGCTGGCTTAAAATAGGCCCCAGCCCATGCCCAGCATTGATCGCCCAGAATAAAAGCGCTAATGCAGCAACCGGTAAAAAGAATGCTTTGAACACTAATAATTTTTTAATGCTTTCCACACCGAGATAAACCACGTACATATTCAGTAACCAGAATAAAATAAAAGTAATGGCAGGCCCGGTCTGCAATCCCCATGATGTGGGAAACACCTGCGGCAATGTTTGTAATGCAGGAAACCATAAACGCAGCATCTGATACAAAGCAAAACCACCGATCCATGTCTGAATACCAAACCATCCGCATGCAACAATGGCGCGTAACATAGCGGGTATGTTTGCGCCTGATGTTCCAAAACTTGCTCTCGCCAAAACAGGAAAGGGGATGCCATACTTCGCACCGGCATGGCCGTTCAATATCATTGGTATCAATACAACAACGTTTCCTAAAAAGATCGTGAGTATGGATTGCCACCAGTTCATGCCGCCATCGATCAATG
This sequence comes from Bacteroidota bacterium, assembly GCA_013289065.1. GTDB lineage: Bacteria > Bacteroidota > Bacteroidia > Chitinophagales > Chitinophagaceae > Sediminibacterium. The sequence continues at coordinate 11,457 of JABDAP010000012.1, forward strand.
AACTTGCGAGCATGTAGGTTGGTATGCACAAACTCATGCTGATCCACAAGGCAGCATAGTTCCATGTGTTCCACGTGCGCTTGCTTTGCGGAACAGGAGCCAGGTCTTCGCTGTAGAGGGATATGGTTCGTTGTGTTTCGGCCATTCGTTTATTTTAAATGCTGAATTATGAATACTTTCATTCAACATTCATAATTCATAATTCAACATTCCGTATACGCATCAGCAATTGCGATCGCTTCACTGATAATTTCCAACCCTTCATCGATCTGTTCTTTTGTAACACATAATGGCGGGGCAATAAAAATATAGTTCCATCTTACAAAAGTGTACATGCCCAGTTCTTTGATCTTTGCGGCTACCTGATTCATCACAGCCATCTCATCCGGCTTTGCATTAAATGGCGCCATCGGTTCTTTGGTTGTTCTGTTCTTTACCAGTTCAATACATCCCAGTAAACCGGTATTTCTAAAATCACCAATACTTGGATGCTGCGATTTCAGCTGTTCTACGCGATGCTCAACATATTTCCCCATATTGGCTGCGTTCTCAATTAAATTTTCATCATCATAGATCTTCAATGTTTCCAATGCCGCTGCACAACTTACGGGATGAGCAGAATAGGTGAGGCCCAATGGTAAAACATTGTCATCATATTTTGCAGCGATCTTATCGCTTACCATCAAACAACCGAATGGAAGATAACCGCATGTTAAACCCTTCGCCATCGCGATCATATCAGGAACGATATCATGATTCTGAAACCCAAACCATTTACCCGTGCGGCCAAAGCCACTCATCACTTCATCCATAATTAATAAGATGCCGTATTTGTTGCAGATCTCTCTTACCGCTTTGAGATAACCCGCCGGATATTTTAAACAACCCGATGACCCGGATTCTCCTTCCAGTAATATCGCTGCAATATTTCCCGGCCCCTCATACGCGATGATCCTTTCCAATTGTGCAACAGTATCCGCTAAAAAAGATTCTTCTCCATGCGCATAACGGTATAAATAAGGAAGGTCAAAATGTACAAAATTCGGCGCCTGTTGTGCGTCCACAGGCAGTTTGCGGGGATCGCCGCTAGCAGTCATCGCACCATTTGATGAGCCATGATACGATTGGTAGCGTGTTAATATTTTATGCCGGCCGGTGTATAATCTTGCCAGCTTGATTCCATTTTCAATAGATGTTGCGCCGCATAAAGTAAAGAATGCTTTATTCAGGTCGCCCGGGCATATTTCTGCCAATTTTTTACCAAGATCACCACGCACTTTGGTTACACAACTCGGCGTAACATAACTAACCTCCTGCATTTGTTTTACCACTGCTTCGGTAATGCGTTGGTTGCCGTGGCCAATATTTACATTCATCAACCCCGATGAAAAATCGATATAACGTTTATCGTCATAATCATACAAATACACGCCCTCGCCATATTTCACAGCGATCGGTGCAATGCCTTTTTGTTTGCTCCATGAAAATAACGTGTAGTCAAGATTGTCCTGGATAATTTCCTGTGTTTCTGAAATGCTTTTCGTTTCCATAGTATTTTTTTTATTTACCCCCGCCCCTGAAGGGGAGTTTAATTCTCTTGCTCCCTTTCAGGGGCGGGGGCAAGTATGATAATTTAACTCATCCAATTCACTCCGGCTTCCGGGTTCCACTTCGTTGTACTCTTTTTCAATTTCGTCCAGAATTCAATGGAACTTTTTCCGGTAATATCACCCACACCAAATTTACTCTCGTTCCATCCGCCAAAAGAAAAAGGCTCGCGGGGCACCGGTACGCCTACGTTTACACCGATCATGCCTGCACTTGCCCTGTCAATAATATATCGCGCCATGCCGCCGTTTTGTGTAAATACACTCGCCGCGTTTCCATATGGGTTGGCATTTTCAATAACCAATGCTTCATCAACTGTTTCCGTCCGCATAATGCTGATAACAGGGCCAAAAATTTCTTCTGTTGCTACAGACATGTCCGGCCTCACAAAATCGATCACTGTCGGGCCAACATAGGTTCCGTTTTCTTTACCTGCAACTTTTGTGTTGCGCCCATCCACCAATATTTTAGCGCCCTGTTGTTCTGCCTCCGTTATATAACGCTCGATCCGTTCCTGGGATTGTTTATTAATTACTGCCCCGAGATTTTTCCCCGGAATGATTTTTCTTGCTTCATCACATATCTTGGCAATAATATGATCCACATTGCCCACACCGATCATGGCACTCGCTGCCATACAACGCTGGCCCGCACAGCCACTCATCGATGCCGCCACATTCTGTGCCGTCATTTCAGGTTTTGCATCAGGCAATACCATCAGGTGATTTTTTGCACCGCCTAAGGCGAGGCATCTTTTATAATGACTGGTAGCACGTTGATAAACGATCTTCGCAATTTTTGTTGAACCAACAAAAGATACCGCTTCAATTCCCGGGTGATCGCAGATCGCTTCCACTATCTCAACATCGCCGTGAACAATATTAAATACGCCATCAGGTAAACCGGCTTCTTTTAATAACCCGGCTAACCTGCCGCAACTCAACGGCACTTTCTCCGAAGGTTTCATGATCATGCAATTGCCCAGTGCGATGGCGTTTGGCAGTGTCCAGTTAGGAACCATCGACGGAAAATTAAACGGAACGATCGATGCCACTACACCCAGCGCCACATGTTCTGTTCTGCATTCAACGCCACGGCTCACTTCCAGCACTTCACCCGTAACCAGCTGCGGAAGTGATGTGGCAAATTCAGTCAGTTCAATACACTTTTCTATTTCCGCAACAGATTCGCCATATGTTTTCCCGTTTTCTTCTGTGCACAATTCAGCTAATTCTTTTAAATGCTTTTCCAGTAAATATTTATAACGGAAAAAAACCTGTACGCGTTCTTTGATCGGTGTTCTGCTCCATGCAGGAAATGCCGCTTTGGCTGCGTTGACAGCCTCATCGAGGTCTTTTGAGGTTGACATGGGAACGGTTGACAAAAGATTTCCGTCAACCGGAGAGGCCACTTCTATTTTGCGGCTGTTGACACTGTTTACAAACTGCCCGTTTATATAATTCTGAATGGCTGGGTATTTCATTGTATTGGTTTAGTTGCTGAAATATTTATAGAAATAAACGTTCAAAGTAAAAATATTTTAGTGAATGACAAAATAATAACAGTATTTTTATTTTCAGATTTCAAACGTTTACAAACGGTTATGCTCAAGAACGGCGCGTCAATGGATGACCTTGATTTTTCGATCGTGTCCTGTTTACAACAGGATGGCAGGATGTCGTTCACGGTAATGGCGGGCCAGTTAAAAGTTTCTGTTGGTACTATCCGCACACGCATGAACAAACTGATCGAAGATGGAACCATCAACATTATCGGAAGGGTTGACCCCGATAAAGTAGGCTTTCGTTCTTATGCACATATTGCTGTGTTTGTGCGGCCCGCTACTTTAAAAGAAGAAGTTGCACAAAAGATCGCTGGCCTTCCCGAGGTAAGTTTTCTCGCTATGACCTCCGGCGATTATGATCTCGAAGTAGATGTGATGTGCCGCGATAATGACCATCTCGTAAATTTTGTAAACGGCATCTCTGCATTTGAAGGAGTGCATCAAACAAAAACCACTATCTACTTTAAAGTATATAAATACGCGCAGCCCGACCTCGGTCTTCTCAAAAATAACTCTGCGTAACCTCCGCATTTGTTGGAAGTAATTTGTTTTTTAAGTTTCATTTTTACCCCTGCCCTAAAGGGGTTCCCTTTTAGGGCAGGGGTAAAATGGAAAATCTTTGTAAATGTTTGCTATGTTTATTGTATCAATCATTAACTATTATGAACAGGAAAGAGTTTGTCAAAACAACGGGCATTGCAGCGGTTGGTTTGACTGTATTACCAGGCATGCAATTATTTGCCAACAACGCAGATGCAAAAGTAAAGATCGCTGTGATCGGTGTAGGCGAACGGGGCAGGAGCCATGTTGATTTACTATTAAGAAGGGATGATGTTGATTTGATAGCTATCTGCGATGTTGACAACCGCGCACTTACTTCTACCAAAGAACTGATCGCTAAGAGTAATAAAAAAATGCCTGAAGTGTTTACAGGCGATGTGAATGCATGGAAAACCTTACTGGAGAAAAAACAAGTGGATGCAGTGATCATTGCCACTCCATGGGAATGGCATAAACCCATGATCATCGGTGCACTGGAATCAGGTATTACATATATTGGGTCAGAAGTGATCGTTGGCATTACACTCGAAGATCATTGGGAAGTAGTGCATGCTGCAGAAAAATACAAAGCCAATGTAATGATGCTCGAAAATGTTTGCTACCGCCGTGATGTAATGGCTGTATTGAATATGGTGAGACAGGGATTGTTTGGAGAACTGATCCATCTGCAGGGCGGCTATCAACACGATCTGCGTGAAGTAAAATTCAATGATGGCGTGAATGTATACGGACATGGCGTTGAGTTTGGCGAGAAAGGGTTTTCAGAAGCGCACTGGAGAACGGAACATTCTGTTCATCGCAATGGAGACCTGTATCCAACACATGGCATCGGGCCGATCGCGAATTATATCAACATCAATCGTGGTAACCGTTTTCATTCGCTTTGCTCTTTTTCATCAAAAGCAAGAGGGTTGCATAATTATATTGTAAAACAGGGAGGCGAAAATCATCCCAACGCAAAAGTTAATTTTAAGCTGGGCGATGTTGTTACCACTTCCATCAATTGTGTAAACGGCGAAACCATTTTGTTGCAGCATGATACGGATCTGCCCAGGCCATATTCATTAGGTTTTCGTGTACAGGGTACGGAAGGTTTATGGATTGATGTAAACAAAAGTATCTATATACAGGAAAGATCTGCAAAAGCGCATCAATGGGATGATGCGCAGCTATGGCTTGATAAATACGATCACCCGTTATGGAAAAGATGGAGTAAAGAATCTGCAGGCGCAGGCCATGGAGGAATGGATTTTTTTGTGATACATGCATTCATCGAATCCATCAAACAAAAAACACCAACGCCATTGGATGTGTACGATGCGGCAACCTGGAGCGCTATTTCTCCATTAAGTGAAAGATCCATCGCATTGGGAAATCAAACAGTAGAATTCCCTGATTTTACGGGCGGGCAATGGATGTACCGGAAGCCTGTGTTTTCTTTGGGAGACGACTTTTAAGAAGTCAAAAGTTAAAAGTTAAAAGTCAAAATCGGATGGAGATATTACATGCTGTTTTAAAGAAATATGGTATAAATAAAAACGCGCAGATCGAATCTTTCGGTACGGGCCTGATCAATCATACCTGGAAAATAAATGCGGATGATCAAAGTTATATTCTCCAAAAAATCAATTCAAATGTATTCAAAGACCCTGCTGCTATTGCGGTTAACATTCGTTCAGTTGCAGACTACCTCAAACAAAACTATCCGGATTATTTATTTATAGCGCCATTAAAAACACTTGATGGAAATGAAATGGTTGAAGCTGATGGAAATCATTACCGGTTGATCCCTTTCGTAAATAATTCTCATTCAAAAGATGTATTAACAAATGCAGGGCAGGCTTTTGAAGCAGCCAGACAATTTGGAAAATTCACCAGACTGCTTTCAGGATTTGATGCAGGTAGTTTGAAAACAACATTGCCCTCATTTCACGATCTTAGTTTGCGATATAAACAATTTCTGCAATCGCTTGAAACCGGAAACCGGAAACGAATAGAAGGGTCAGGCGAATTAATTGAATTCACACAACAACACAATGACATCGTTACACAATTCGAATCTATTCAAAAAGGCCCCGCTTTTAAAAAACGCGTAACGCATCACGATACCAAGATCAGTAATGTGCTATTTGATGAGTCTGATAAAGCGATCTGCGTGATAGACCTTGATACACTTATGCCCGGTTACTTTATCAGCGATGTAGGAGATATGATGCGAACCTATCTTCCCACAGTCAGCGAAGAAGAAAAAGACTTTTCGAAAATTGATATTCGCGATAATGTTTACAAAGCCATAGCAGACGGCTACCGCAGCGAAATGGAAGACGAGTTATCTGCCGATGAAAAAGATCATTTTTTCTATGCGGGTGTTTTTATGATCTATATGCAGGCGCTCCGTTTTCTCACCGATCATTTCAACAACGACGTTTATTATGGCGCAAAATATCCCGGGCATAATTTGATACGGGCAAATAACCAGGTTGTTTTATTGCAAAAGCTGCTTGAGAAAAAAAGTATACTATCGTAATTGTCGCAATTCATTTTTATCCTTTGTGTCCTTCGCGCGCCTTCCTTTGCGTCACTCTGCGGTTAATAGCCTCTGTTTCAAACCGCAGAGTGACGCAAAGGAAGGCGCGCAGAGGGTACGAAGAAAAATCAAAGACTCGGCTTTTTGGGTTTGATCGGTGCAGCAAATGGATTGGCTCCGCGCGTTCTTAATTTGCGGCGATATATTTTTGTTCCACATGAGACATACAGCGTATCGAAATCAACACCACCAAAAGTACAATTGGATGCCTGCCCATCAGGTAATGGTATGATCGCATTTACGCGGCCTATCTGGTCGAGTATCTGTATACCGATCTTTGATGCAACAAACACACGCCCCGCAGTATCGCATTTTATTCCATCTGGCCATGCATTGTCTTCTGTATCGGGCACATGCAGCCAGCCATAGCGTTGCTTATACGCAAGCGTTCCATCCGGCTTTATTTGATAGATCCAGATCCAGTGCGAGGCAGATTCTGCCACATACAATTGTGTCTGATCAGGCGTTAGTGTAATGCCGTTTGGAAATTTCAATCCTTCATCAACGATTATTTTTTCTCCATTCGGCCGTATCAAATATACTTTGCCCGGCTTATCGCGTCCATCTGGCGCCGTTACATAAATATTGCCATTGTTTGCCACAACAAGGTCATTGCCGGCAATGTTGTCTGCAACAACAGTTGCTTTTTCATTTGCATCATAACCGGTGATCTGTTTGGTATCTCCTGTTACAACATAGCGTTTTCCATCCGGGCCAAAGCTGGTGCCGCTCCCTTTTTTTGTATCAAGCGGAAGCGTTGTTAATTTTTTATCCACCCCTACCTTATATTCTTTTGAATTAGGGATATCCTGAAAAAAAACTTCTCCTTTCGCATTTACGGCAGTGCCTTCGGTAAACGTATAGCCTTCACTCACGAGTTCCCAATTCTCTCCGGGAATTAACAGATCGATGAGGTATTGATTTTTTGTATTTCCTTTTGCTATGGGTTTTGGCCAGTCTTTCCATAACCATCTCATCGCATCCGGAAAGATCGAAGTGCCATGCCTGCCGTTATGATTATCCTCACCCCAAATATGTTTTACTTCATAACCCGCAAAACTTAAAGAACGTTCTATTGATTGATTGGCCATCCACCAGTCGCCGCCATAATGATTGTTATCATTTGATCCATCCTGTAAAAAAATGCGTAAGGGTTTAGACTCATATTTGCGGATCAATGTTGAATATCTGTCCGCACCACGCAAACCAACATAGGTACCGATCGCACTGAACACACGGGTAAATTCTTCCGGCCGTTCCCATGCAGCGGTAAACGCACAAACCGCGCCACTGCTGGATCCGCCGATCGCACGGTCATTTCCGTTCTTTGATAAATGTATCGCACGCCCGTCGCTTGTTTTTTGTTTTTCAACCTCAGGTAAAATTTCTTCCAGCACAAAACGGACATAACTGTCTCCCAATCCATCATATTCAAAACTGCGGTTGAAACGGTCGAGCGAAGTTTCTGCATTGCCGGCAAGCATTCTTCCCGGATTGATAAAAACACCGATCGTAACCGGCATTTCATTGTTATAAATAAGGTTATCAAAAACCGTTGGCGCTTTCCACTGAACGCCGTCCTGGTTCACATACACACAGGCAGGTTTTTCAGGGCGGTATTGTGCCGGAACATAGATCCAGTATTCTCTCCATGTGCCCGGAAAAAATTTTGAGTTATCGAAAACCAGCTTGATCACTTCACCTTTTGGTACACCGGCATGTTCAACAGAAGCAGAGTCTACAGGATAATTGATCACCGGTGTTTGTGCAAACATAAAAACACCGAACAATAAAAATGCGGGTAATAGAATTATATGTTTACGGAGTTTTGGTGATGATAGCATAAAAACGATTTAGTTAGTTTTTTGAGCCGGATGAAAGACTGTATTGTTACAATATAACATGCTATCAAGATAAATCAAAATCCTGTTCACTCCGTAATGTCTCAGGTTGATAATTTTTGAAGAAAATTGCACGTGAAGGCGCAGAGGCGCGGTTTTGATCTGTTTTGAATGTAAGATAGAACGCCGTTGTACAACTGTTAATGAAATAAGTAAGGATAATTGTTAAGCAGGAAGATAAATATGAAAGGCCGAGCCTTTACCCAGTTCGCTTTCTACATTGATAAAACCATGATGGTTCTCAACGATCTTTTTACATAATGCAAGGCCAATACCGGTTCCTTCATAATTTTTCTTATCGTGAAGTCGCTGGAAAATAGTAAAGATCTGTTCTGCATATTGCTGCTCAAACCCAATACCATTATCGCTGAAAACAATTTCTACGTAACGGATACTGGCGCTTAAAAATTCGTGTTGCCTTACTTCATTCTCAGAAAGTAAACGCGAAGTGATCGTGATAACCGGCAGCTTATCCGAAAACTTAAGCGAATTATTCAGCAGGTTCATGAACAACTGGTTTATCTGTAATGGAATGCCTTCGATCACCGGCAGCTCATCAGTTTTGATCACAGCATTTTTTTCGGCGATCAGCAATTCAAAATCAGTCTGTACATTTTTGAGCGTTTTATTAAGGTCTATTTCTTCAAACTGGTCGCCGGTTTTAGAGAGGCGGCTGTAGTTTAAAACTGCTTTGATCAGATCGGTCATACGTTTTGCAGATGCATGGATCTTCTCAAAATAATTTTTGCTTTCTTCTGTGTTTTTGCTTTTTTCGGCCAGTTCGGTAAATATCTGGATCTTACGCAAAGGCTCCTGCAGGTCATGCGAAGCAACATAGGCAAACTGTTCCAGGTCGCTGTTTGAACGAACCAGTTTATCATTTACGATCTCCAGTTCCCCGTTTGCATTTTCGAGTTCAATGGTACGTTCCTTTACTTTCTGTTCCAGTTTCTGGCTGAATGAAGTGATCTCTGAATTCTGTACTTCGATCTGCGTAAGCATATGGTTAAAAGCATCCGTTAAAACGCCCAGTTCATCAGCGCTTGTTTTTATGGCTCTTACAGAATAATCATGATGTTCAGAAACAATACGCGCCGTATCTGCCAGTTTTAAAATAGGTTCTGAAATGGAACGCTGCAATCGCCGCGATAAAAAATAGGCCACTGAAAAAGAAAGCGCCATCATTAAAAAAGCGATCAATCCATACAGGCGCAAACGGCTGTATAATACACCCATATCATACTTAATATACAACGTTCCCAACTGTTTGCCGTTTTGTGCAACTGTCTGAAACCCTTGCAGGTAAAAGCCCGCAGTCTGGTAGCCTTCCCATTGCGGTGAGGCGGGCAAGGTTTCTGCTGTAATGGACAGTGGGTATTTGGCAAACAGTTTTCCGTTCTTATCATATAAGCTCGCGGCAACGATACTGCTCTCAGCTTTTAAAGCACCGAGTATTTCATTGGCATCTTCATGATTATCAAAAGCGAGGGCTGCGGTGCTGTTCGTGGCAACGATCTTGCCAAGGGTAGTTAACTGCGTTTTGGTTGTTTCGCGGAATGTAAAAAATTCATAAATAAAATAAGAAGCGTAGGTAAGAAATAATACAATACCGCAGATAACGAGAATAACCCTCATTAACTTACTCTGTATCCGCTGATCTTTTACCTGTTTCATTGCTGCGGTTTATTTGGGTCATAAATTTCAGACACACGCAGCAGTTTTGAACTGATGATCAGGTTAACCGCCCTTGCCGCATCAGGATTTATCTGTAGCCTTATCTTATTATTCTGCGTAAAGAAACGTATCATTCCACCCATGCGTGCAAAATTATTGTTATCGCTTACGGTAAGCATGCCGGTGCCGGGGAGAACAGCCAGATCTTCCCTGAGATGTTCGGCCTCACCTGAACTGAGATAAAGTATCTGGCAATTTTTTATTTCTTTCACATCATGGTAACGCTGAACAATTACAGGATGCCTGTCAAATTTTTCTCCCGCCACCACTTCATCTATTGCGGTGCCAAAAGGGTCATCGCCTAATATACCAATGATAAAAGGCGAGGTTTCACTCGCAAAAGAATTTTGCGGCCAGTCAACAAACTGGATAAAATTGTAAATGAATACCGCTTTTACTTTATACTCTTTTGATGCCGGCGTTTGTGCCTGCAGTAATTGCATACCCATGAAAAAGCACAACAACCAACACGCAACAGATTTTGCCGGCTTTGCGAAATGCACAGGGGTCATATGTTTTTGCGAATTGCTCAAAAGCGTATGGTAAGTTTAGCTGCTACATTTCTTGGCAATTGGCGTTGCCCGAATTCTGCATGATCTGAACTGGCAAGGTTTTGTCCATGTAATGAAATGGTATAACCCGCATGTTCCCATGCAAAACGAACATCGAATGTTGTGTATGCGTTTACAGAAGTGGTAGTGGTAAATGGTGTTACAATATCATCAACATACCTTCCGGTAATATCCAGTTGAAGATGGCCGGGAAGATTCATGATCGACTGGATCATTGCCTGGTTCAACGGATCTAACGCTTCAATAGAACTCGCTGTAGGCAATACATTGGCTGATTTATAGGTAAATTTTTTATCCATGTAAGTGTACCCGCCGCGCAATCTCCACCAGTCTGCAGCGATCACATTGCCGGATATCTCCACACCCCATGAATTGGCTTTCTGGTCATTTGCAAAAATAAAATTACTTGGTGGGGTTGGGTTGGTGTTGATGCTGCGGAGATTATCATAAATGTTGTAATAAGTTGCTATTGAAAAAGAAACATTTTCTGCAGGGCGCAACCGGTAACCTAATTCATACGCGACCACTGTTTCCGACAAAAAATATCCGCCTGGCGTGGTCAACGCAGTTGTTATTTCATCTGTTTCAAAACGGCTTGGTGTTCTTACTGCACGCGATACTGCTGCCCATATTGTATTTTTTGGTGTTAACAGCCAGGCCAGTCTTGCACTTGGCTGAAACTCGAATTTTGAATAATCATTGTATAATAATTTGGTGCCTACCGTTAACTCGAGTTTATGTGGTACGATGTTTACCTGATCCTGTGCAAAAGTATTGATGAGATGGAGCATTTTATCCGGCGGATTAAAACTGATCGAGGGTGCGTTGGTAAAATTATCGTCCATCAAACGAAAGCCAAGCCCATACAGGATATTATGCCGGGGGGCTAAACGAAAACGATGCTGAACATCGAGATCATAAGTAACCAGGCGGTCGGTGATCTTTGAGACCGGAAAATCTTTTAATGTCCGGTCGAAATACGCATTGATGGTCAGTTCTGATCTTTCAGAAAAATTATGTGTCCACTTACCATAAATGTTTTGCCCGTTTTCAATTGAATTGGTTGGGTTTTCTTCTTTGCCTCCATAAATATCTCCATGTAAAGTGAACGTGTTTTTAGCTGATGGAAAATAATCCATCCGGAAACCGCCTTGTGTCATTGTCCATCCGTCATTGGCATCATTTCCATTTTTCAGTTTCATATCGCCCTGGTCAAATTGCTGTTCATACATCCTGAAATACAGGTTGGGAGCGAGTTTGGTGCCATAACGAACCGCTGCATAATCTTTCAGGAATGAACCCGTTGAACCGGATAAAAATAAACCCTGTGTTTCTTTGGCCGTTTTGGTTATTACATTGATCACGCCGTTTACAGCATTGGCGCCCCACAATGTTCCGCCGGGGCCGCTTACCACTTCAATGCGGGATAGGTCTTCGAGTAATACATTTTGTACATCCCAGAACACACCGCCAAAAAGAGGCGTGTAAACGGAACGGCCATCGATCATCACCAATAATTTATTGGAAAGCGTATTGTTTGAAAGCTGTGCAGCATTAAAACCCCTTGATGAAATGGCCCAGTCGTGCGAATTTGTTTTTGCCACCTGCAAATTGGAAGCGAGGCGAAGCGCTTCAGGTAAACTAGTGTAAGCGGAACGATATACATCTTCACCCGTAATAACCTGGATAGCTGAAGGCACTTCGGTTAATTTTTCCGGGCTTTTTGAAACGGAAATAACTTCAATATTCATTAATTCCTCAACGGACAATTTTTTTAATTCACGCGATTCGGGTAAAGTGGTTTGTGCATTTGTATAGATGCAGCAGGCATTTGAGCAAATAAATATTGCTATAAAAATGCTACGGCAGGAAGAGGCTGTACACGATATTGGGGACATCTTACCTAAGATAATAATTTTACGTAAAAAGCCCTTTGATATCTTATGCCTTTTGATACAAAAAAAAAGGTTTCTCAGTATCGGCAGTTCATCATTTTGCATAAAAATGATTTTTAATTTTGGATAGTAGTGATATACGTTTCGTTCGGTTCGTTAAATTAAACGGGTATATTTTTCTACATTTTTATTATGGCACACGCCAATTTTCCCATTATTTTTCGTGAAATATGGGGTTTTTGGATTTAATTCTTAAAAAATGCGGTTAAATAAACTACAAAACGCCCGTTCTTCTATTATCGGGCAATAATCATGCAGTTTGAACCGCAATGTTTATAAAACTTCCAGCGGGATGAATTCCTTGTTTTGCAATTGCTTAAAATTACGCGCAGTGATACCGGTAACTTTTTTGAATTGATTGGCCAGGTGCCCCACGCTGCTGTAATTCATACGGTAGGAGATCTCGGTTAAATTCAGGTTGCTGTATGCGAGTAATTGTTTTACCCTTTCGATCTTATGCGCGATGATATAATTCTGTATGCAGATCCCTTTTGCTTCTTTAAATACATTGGACAGATAAGTATAATCGTATTTTAATTTTTCACTCAACAGGCAGGAGTATTTTTTAACAAGCGGTTCTTCTGATGAATAAACCAATTCCAATATGGAGCTTCGTATTTTTTCGATCAGTACAGACCTCTTATCTGTGATGAGCCCGAGACCGATCGCCTGCAATCCCGATCTTATCTGTTCATACTGTTTATCGGAGAGTCTTTCCCGTAAAGAAACTTCTCCCATTTTTATCTCATCGTAATTGACCTTACAATCAGACAGGATCGTGTTTACGGCAAGCATACACCCGCCGCTCACCATGTTTTTAATGAGAAGTTTCATATAGGAGTTTTTGCCAAAATCAAAAAAACTGTTCCATAAATGCGGCCAAACCAGTCCGCGGCTATTTAAAAGCGGATGTTGATTTAATTACCCAGTTTATCGGCGGCATTGATCAGGTTAAAGGCACAGGAATTTAACCGGGTATTGTACACCTTATCCTAAAGCATATGAAAACATTCGGGATCATTTTATTAGCCATCGGGATATTGATGTGCATTTTTACCTCTGTCAATTTTACGCAGGAAAAAAAAGTGGTTGATCTTGGCCCGCTGCAGGTAAACAGGAAAGAGAACAAAACGGTCAGCTGGCCTTTGTATGCCGGCATCGGTGTTGGTGTATTGGGTATAGTATTGATACTGGCAAACAATAAACCTAAATAGATCATACAATATGGAAAGGAATCTTCAATCAGGCGAAGCTGTAAAAAAACTGCAGCAACTTATCAAAAGCATACATACCTGTGTTTTTATCAGCTCCGGAAAAGCATGTGATTGCCTGTCGAGGCCAATGGCAGTAGTAGATACGGATCACCAGGGCAATATCTGGTTCTTTACCAATATCCACTCCAACAAAGTAAAAGATGTTGAGATCGAGAACCGTGTTGAACTTGTTTTCGCACATCCCGGAAAGCATTGTTACCTGCACGTTAAAGGCAGGGCAGGAGTGGTGACCGATAAAAGATCAATACAGGAAAAATGGACGCCGGTAGTAAAAGCCTGGTTCCCGAAAGGAATTGATGATCCTGCCTTATGCCTTTTAAAAGTAAAAACAGACGAAGCTTTTTATTGGGAAACCGGCAGTTCCAGGATAGGCGAAATGATCAGGATGGCATTGTCGATAATGGTTAGAAGATCATTACTGAAAGGTGTGCATGGAGAACTGCATGTATAAATGCTACAGGTATTTTTCAATATCATTGAGAGAGATGGGTTTCTCAAGAATGTTCACACCCCAGTTCATTTCTAAGGTAAAATCTTTGGGCATATGGTAAGCGCTGATCAGTGTAATATTCAGGTCTGGAAATTTGCGGTGTATGTTGCCTGCTTCTTTCCAACCCATACCATCGGGTAAATTATTGTCGAGCAGAAGTACATCCGGAGAAAAGGTTTCTAATTTTTTGAAGCCCTCGGTAAGTGTGTAAGCAATAGCTACTTCGTAATTCTTTTTGCAGAGATAAGATTGCACAAGCATACAAAGATCTTCTTCATCATCAATGATCAGAACACGTTTCATAAACAAGGTGGTTATATAATCATACCATGGTCATTATCAGGCTGAAAAAAGGCTGTGTAGAGCTTTTTCCTCATGCGTTCCTGTAGTTATCCCATATTATAACGGCATAATTATTTTAAAAGTATGTACAACCATCGTATTAAAAATTAAAACTACCATTATGACAAGCACAAGTAAAATTATTCTCGGCTTATTGGGAGCTGCAGCTGCAGGCATCGCGATAGGGATGTTGATGGCACCTGAAAAAGGAGCGGACATCAGGAAAAAGATCAGCGATACCGCCAATGACCTTGCCGATAAAGTAGGTGATATGATAGATGCAGGCAAAGAAAAGATTTCTGAAATAACCGGCACCGTTACCAAACAGGCAGAAGGGCTTGCCGGCGATGCTGCAAGACGCGCAGATAAAGTAAAAGAAAGTGTAGGATAAGTGAAGAGCAAAGGCGGGCCTCAGTGCCCGCCTTTCTGTTATAACACAATATTTCCGGAAACGAATTTTTATGGAAAAAACATACACAAGCCTGTCTGAAGAAAAAGAATCAAAACCCAACATCGCCGATCTGGGTATTGATTACATTGAAACCTATTACCAGCTTACACTTTTACAGATCAATAAAAAAACGGCAGATATATCTGCGGTAGCTTCATTCACCATGGTGGGTGCATTGGTTTGCCTGGTAACCGCTATTTTCTTAGGCATCGGTGTTTCATTGTGGCTTGGAAAGATAACCGGTGATGTTGCCGTAGGATTTTTACTTACGGGTGCATTGGCTTTGATCATTTTCCTGTTCCTGTTTTTTACACGCAAAAAAATATTCTATCCTTTTGTGAAGAACCTAATCATAAAAAGCATGTATGAATAATTCTATCCGTAACTATAATGACCTGCTTCTTGAAAAGCAACGGCTCACTCTTTTACTGAATGAGCGGAAAATATTGCTGAAAACCGAGTTTGAAGAAGTGAAGATCAGTTTGAAACCGGTAAAGCGTGTTTTCGAAATAGTTGGAAAATTTACCTCCAAAGATTCGAGCAACCCATTACTTACAGCAAGTATCGATATGGGTATAAACCTTGTTGTAAAAAACTTTTTATTACGCAATGCCGGATGGATCGTTAAACTGGTGATGCCGGCACTTCTCAAGAATTATCTCTCGCACGAAATAACGGAAGATGGAAATTTTCTTTCAAAGGTCGGCAATTTCATTAAGCGCCAGATCAGGCATTATCAGCAAGCGTAGCTGTATTGAACCAATATTCCCGGAGATCCTGGATGATCGCAACCAGTGAATCAAAATTTACAGGCTTTACGATATATGTATTTGCGCCAAGATCGTAACATCTTTTTACTTCTATCTGGTTCTTTGTTGTGCTGAATACGATCACAGGTATTTTTTTGAAATCCTTATTCAGTTTAATGGTCTCTAATGCTTCACGGCCATCCATCTTTGGCATGTTCAGGTCAAGCAGAATAAATTTCGGATAATTGGTGGCGATCTTTTCTGTTTTGATATTATTCAGATGATCCATCAGCTCAACACCGTTCTCAACAAAATCGATCGTTTCGCCGGCGCCGCTTTCTTCCATTGCTTTTTTTATCAGGAACCTGTCATCTGCATCATCTTCCGCTACAAGAATGGACAAATTTTTCATCTACCTTATAATTTTTAATTGGATTAAGTTTTTGATTCTCAGTACAACTCAAATATACTTTCTTTTATTATATAATTTTATTTTGCGGTTTAAAAAGGCTGCACATTCCTATAAGCTTTTGATGGCTCCTTTCAGCAATCCTGGGTTTTGGAAATAATATGAGAATTTTTTTCTACAAAACAGGGCTTTTTTAATTAGGTATATTTTTTACAATATGCATTGTTAAATGTCGAAGCCCTGTTCAAGCAGCTTTTACAAAATTGAAAATAATTATTAAAGCAAACAAGTAAAACACTTATCCATCATTTAAAATTAATTCACATGAGAATCGTTAAATTCTTCCTCGTCCCTTTCCTAGTTCTCATAGCCTTCTTTGCCGAAGCGCAGAACACCCAGGCTATTGGCTGGAGTTGGAAAGACAGTTCAATCATACCTGTATCAGGTAGGCCGCAGTTTGTACAATTCCTGAACAATGACTATCCTTATCCACCCAAACCCCGCAATATGTGGGAGCTCGGCATTGGCGCAGGTGTTACATATATTGCCGGTGATGTAAAGGGTAATGCAGGTTTTGGCGGTATCGTTTCATTAAGAAAAGCGATCGATCATATGTGGTCGATCAGGGCAAGCCTTACCGGCCTGCTCAATTCAGGTACACCCAGTGTGTATGGAACATTGATCGGCCAGGTTCCTTATAAGAACCAGACACACCAGTTCAGTGTGGATGCGATCATGTCGCTTAACAGCGCCAGTTATTATCGCGGCGATCCTAAAACAAATGTTTACCTGTTGGGTGGTTACAGCCTGAGTGCAGCGCGAGTATTATATAAAACACCTATCCCTGGTGGCGGACAACCCGGCGGCTATTCTATATTCTATGGATTACTAAATCCAAACAGCCAGGCTGGTTTAATAGGAACCATGGGCGGTGCAGTGATCAACGGCAGACATGCGTATTCTGTTTTCCACGGGCTGGATTTAGGTGGTGGTATCGCATTCAAAGTGAGCGACAGGTTGAATATCGGCATCGAACATAAATTCACTTTTACTTTTACCGGGTATGATTACCTCGATGCATTCAAAGGCGGTAATAATGATGACTATTATGGTTTTACCAGTGTACGTTTCAATATCAATCTCGGCAACCGTGCTACAAGAGTATATCCTTTATGGTGGTACAATCCGAACGATTATATCTATGCAGAAGTTAATGAACCTAAGCACATGAAATTACCAAAAGTGGTATTGCCTGATGCTGACGGAGATGGTGTAACAGATCAGTTCGACCTTGAGCCAAACACTCCTAAAGGATGCCCTGTAGATTCACATGGCGTGTCAAGAGATACAGATGGCGACGGAGTTCCTGATTGCCGTGATAAAGAAATACTTACTCCGAAAAACTGTTTCCCTGTTAATAATGATGGTGTGGGTACATGTCCTGAACCAGCATGCTGCAAAGAGATCCGCGATCTGCTTGCTAACATGAAACCAACCGTTGCAGCTCCAACCTGTACTATGGGTAACCTGCCAAGTGTACAGTTCAAAGGCAATTCAAAATTATCAAGGTCAGCAGAAGCAACATTGGCATCAGCTGCAGCAACTATCAAAGCAAATCCAAACTGTAAAGTTAAAGTACTTGGATATGGTGCATCAAGCAAAGCTGCACAGCAATCAAGCTGGGATAAGGTTAATGCGGTGATCAAATACCTGGTTGAAAGACAAGGTATCGCTGAAAGCAGGTTGATCTTCTCATACGGTATGGATGGAGATTCCAACACAGTTGACCTGCAAAGCACAACTGAAGACGGGCCAAGCGCAGTGCCTGCCCCACATCCAAATCTTAAGAAAGATTAATAACGGCAGACTTAATAAATAAACATACAAAGAAAGAAACCGCTTCAATTTATTGAGGCGGTTTTCTTTTGCTTTTGTGTGAAGGAAAAAAATTATTGCCACAGAAGACACAGAATTACACAGACCGGTTTCATCTGTGCCTGTCTGTGTATTCTGTGGCAAAAAATAAATGATGCACTAAGAATTATACTCCCAGGTTCTTCAGACATTTTTTTATGTCGGTTGATCTTTTTAAAACAGGGGAGAAGAGATCGCCTTTGCTTTCTATGCGCTGCAGGATATTGTTGATATGAAATTCAGAAGGATGTAAACCCTGTTTCACTTCTTTCCAGTCCAAAGGTGTGGAAACTGTGGCGCCTTCTTTCGGGCGTAAACTATAGGCAGCTGCCAAGGTCTGGCCGGTGCGGTTTTGCAGGTAATCAACATAGATCATTTTATCGCCGCGTTTGTGTAAGTTTCTTTCAAGCGTTGTGTAAGAAGGCAACTGCTCCTGTACCAGTGAGGCAATGATGTGCGCAAAATTCTTTACGTCATCATAATCATACTTATTTCCCATCGGCACATATACATGCAAACCCGTTGCACCTGATGTTTTGCAATAACATTCAGCACCGGCTTTATCTAAAATTTCTTTTGTTACAAGTGCCGTATCGATCACCTGGCCGAATGTATTTTTTTCTGAAGGGTCTATATCGATCACAAGATAAGATGGCCGTTTAAGCGCCGCTGTGGTTGAGTTCCATGGATTCATTTCGATGCAGCCAAGATTAGCGAGATATAATAAAGTGGCTTTGTTATTACAAACAATATAATGGATGATCTTATTGGCAGACTCAGAATGGATATTGGCTTTCTTTATCCATGCCGGTGCAGACCCGCCTGCATCTTTATGATAAAATGCCTCTTCATTGATACCATTCGGGTTTCGTTTCAACGACAATGGCCTGTTGGCAAGATAGGGAAGGATATATGGTGCGATCCTGTCATAATAATCGATCAGATCGCCTTTTGTAAAACCTTCTTTGGGCCAGAATATCTTATTGAGGTTGGTTAATTCCAGTTTTCTTTTTTCGATCACCAATGTTTTGTTATTTGCCGGTGCTTCTATTGCTTTTTTTTTAGATGCTGTTGTACGGGTTGACCTTTTCACAGCAACTTTTGTATCTTCTTTCATAGTTACTTCTTTTGCGTTTTTATCGGGCCGTAACCGGATAAATACCGGGTGGCGCATCATTCCTTCATCTGTTAATTCTGTATAATTGAGTTCGGCTACCAGTTTTGGTTTTACCCAGGTTACCGGTGCATTTACTTTTATTTTTTTTGAGAAAGGAGAAGAGGTTGTAACAAGCGGCTGCATTTTGTTCCATAACTCTTTCAGCAACTGTTCCGTAAAACCCGTTCCTGTATGGCCAATATAAGTTAATCCGGAGCCATTGTATTTTCCAAGGATCAATGCGCCAAAATGATTGCGGGCGCCGCGTGGACTGGTATATCCTGCGATCACCGCTTCATGTGTAAGAATATTTTTTATTTTGAGCCAGTCTTTGGTTCGTAAACCGCTATGGTATTCACTTTCTTTTTTCTTAGCCACAATGCCTTCCATGTTAGCCGCAACAACCTTTTCAAAAAAAGCCGTACCGGTATTTTCAATATGGTCGCAATATTTAATGGTGGAATTTTTGCCGAGTAATTTTTTCAGCAGTTTTTTTCTTTCAACCAGGGGAAGTTCTTTCATGTCCTCGCCTTCAAACAACAGCATATCAAATACATAATACACCAACGGATATTGCATATTATCTTCATAGTGCTGTAGTTTTTGAAAATCGGGTTTGCCGTTCTCATCTACCAATACAACTTCTCCATCCAGCACAACATGCTGTTTTATTTTTTGAAGCGCCTGGATAATGGAAGGATATTTATCAATAAAAGATAATCCGTTCCTTGAATAAAGTTTTACATGCCCCTCGCCAAGTTCTGCGATGGCGCGGTAGCCATCGAGTTTTAATTCAAATAACCAGTTCGTATCATCAAAAGGCCCTTCTGCGGTTGAGGCCAGCATTGGTTTTATGTAATTCGCCAGTTTTCTGTCGCCCGCCGAAAAGTTTATTTTTTGGATGGCCTCAGGCTTTTTTTTTACTATTTTTTTTACAGCGGTTTTTTTGGTTGATCCAAGCCTGTCTTCTTTCTTTTTATCTTTGCTGTAATCTTCGCTGTTATAGTCCTCATCAACAGCGTAGGTATCACGATGTTTGATCAGCAGCCAGCTTTTGCCATCATCATTCTTTAACCGTACCAAAGCAAAACCGCCTTTTATTTTTTTTCCTTTCAGTTCAAATTTTAAACTGCCTTTTTTAAAAGCGGCGAGCGCTTTTGTTTCACTGATAGGTTGTAGCTTCTCATCAACGGGAATATAGGTTCCATTATCCCAAACCTCTACTGTGCCTGCGCCATAATTGTCTTTCGGGATCGTTCCTTCAAAATCAATATAACTGACCGGATGATCTTCAACCAGCATTGCCAAACGTTTTACGGTTGGATTCAAAGAGGGGCCTTTCGGAACCGCCCAGCTTTTCAAAGTACCACCCATTTCCAGCCTGAAATCATAATGAATATGCGATGCATGATGGCGTTGCACAACAAAACGAAGTTTCGATTCTGCAGAAGTTTTGCCAACCGGCTCGGATGTTTGCTTAAAGTTTCTTTTCTTATTATATAATGATAACGACATCGCTTTACATTATTTACTTTATATACCTTATCTACTTTATATACTTTTTCAAGATGCCTTTTTCCGTGATGATCCCAAACTTGCTTTCAACTGCGCCATCAGGTCGGTTGTTTTTGAGTGAACCACTTTCATAACCGGCACTGCCTTCAGTTTTCCTTTTGATTTTGCGCGGATGATCTTCATTAATTTATCTGAATACGTATCCTTGTATTTAGAGATATCGAACTCGCCGGTTAATTGATTGATCAGTTCCGTAGCCATTTTCATTTCAGCAGGCTTGCTGGTGGAGGATGGAATTTTGAGGTCGTTCGGTTTTCTGATCTCTTCTGCAAAACGGATCCTGTTTATTACCAGTATACCATCTTCTGCTTTGATCAGGCAAAGGCTTTCTTTCGTTCGTAACACAAAACTTCCAATGCCTGCTTTCCCGGTTTTCTGCAAAGCATCGCGCAGCAAAGCATATGCTTTGGCGCCGTTTTTTTCAGGTTCCGCATAATAAGGCATTTCATAATAAATGCTGTTAACTTCATCTTCTTTGATAAATTCTGTTATCTCAATGATCTTTGTTTTTTCAGGCGCTGCACTCGCCAGATCTTCATCTGTCAGTACTACATATTTATCATTCAGATTATAACCTCTCACAATATTTTCCCAGGCCACTTCTTTGCCAGTTCTTTCATTTATACGCTTGAACCTGATGTTTGCATGGTCTTTTTTATCCAGCATATCAAGGTCAAGTTCACTGGCTTCAACAGCGCTGTAAAGCTTTACCGGTATGTTTACGAGGCCGAAGCCGATAGAGCCTGTCCATATAGCTTTCATAGGAATGCTTTTATTTTTATGTAGAAAATCTGTGCCACAGCACAGTCGCTCGGCTCCACCGAGTGACTACTATCAACAGGCTTCAAGCCTACCCATACGTGTACAGGATTCTACATTTATACACGCTACCCGGCATATTTTTTTTATCATTTCTCAAAATAAAAGCCATGAAAACAAATGATGCAACCTATAACCGCCCAGAAGGCGCACGGGTAATTGACGCTTCTTATGTTACCGCAGACATTAAAGATGTAATAAAGCAATTAAAAGACGAAAATGCCTGGGAAAAGAACGACCGCAACGGGATTACACTTTTTAAAACGCCAGGTACAACCGTTGTGCTCACCTGTCTGCATGAAGAAGCAGTGATAGATAATATTTCAGTTGACGGGCTAGTGATGATCGAAGTACGGGAAGGGAAAGTAAATGTAACTACCGAAGGAGACGCATTTGAATTGTGTGAAAATAAAGTTGTTTTCATACATGAGAACGTGCCGCACAGCATATACGCACTTGAAAAATCAGCGATACTGATGACGAGTTTTACGGGATAACGTACATCTCAGTTAAAAGTTAATAGTTAATAGTGAATAGTTGCGAATTATCCTCATCACTTTTAACTATTAACTATTCACTTTTAACTGTATAAATAAAAAGCCGCTTCTTCGAAGTGGCTTTTTATTTATAGAAATGGATAATTATATCATACGCGCCTTCTGCCGAATATGACAGACAAAAGAAATAGTACGATAAATAACCCAAACAAAAATTTAGCAATGCCGGCAGCGCTTGAAGCGATACCGCCAAAACCAAATATAGCCGCAATGATGGCAATGACAAAGAAAGTAACCGACCAGCGTAACATAATAAATCAATTTAAGGTTAGAAAATGATGCTGTATATACCCAACATAAAAAAAATCATACCCGTAATTCCCCCAACTGTATAACCATTTCCTCATAGAAAACACAGGATCGATGGCACTTGTTTTTAATAATTGCATATAATAATCACAACATGCATTCAGCTTCAGACATAGTAAAAGAAGGGGTTAAGATAATCTGCGGAAGTTTTCTCTTTCCGGGTGTGGACGTAGATATTGATTTTATCCGTGCAATGTTCTTATCGTTCAAGAACCAACCGCAGGATCAATAAAAACAAACGGGCCTTATTCTGCCGGAAAGAACAGCATGAAAGATGCGCCTGCATCTTTTTCAGCGCTTGCCTCAATAGATCCATAATGGTTGGCCATTACCCTTTTGGCGAGCGCCAGCCCGATGCCTTTGCCACTATATTCATTCTGTGTATGCAAACGCTGGAAGAGGATAAATATCTTTTCTTTGAATGAATTGTCAAAACCTATCCCGTTATCTGTGATGGTTATTTTGTGGTATTTCTTTGCATGCCCTTTTTTCCAGAAACCTCTTTCAGCCTCTTCCTCAATCGTGATCAACGCATACTGTACAGTTATTTCTAATGAACGGCCGGCATGTTTATATTTAGCTGCATTATCCAGCAATTGTGTAAACATAAGTAAAAGCTGTTGCTTATAACCATAAATGGAAGGAAGTGTTTGCTCATGATGTAACATTACTTCTGTACTCTCTTTTATGCCCGCAGCTGCTTCGGTAAACAATAGGTCAAGATCAATCAATTTTTTATCAGGCAAATGGAGCAGATTGCTGAAATCGAGTAATGCATTGATCAGTTCATGCATTCTTTCACCTGACCGGTTTATCCGGTTTAAGATATCCTTTTCATCATTATCATCCCTTTTATCACTATCCACATAACGTTTATTGAGCAGTGTGCTGAGTGTCCTGATCTTGCGTAATGGCTCCTGCAGGTCATGCGATGTGGTAAAAGTCAGCTCCTCTATCTCTTCTTTGCTTCGTTTCAGGTCGATGATATTCTGTTCAAGTATTTTTTGCGCCCCGATCTTCGCCCTTAATTCACGGACGATCAGGTAAAGCGCACCCATACAGATCGCGATCACAAAAATGAACCCGTATTTGAGAAAACGAAAATTCACGGCCTGGTAATGATTCTTTGCCTCACTGCGGATAACAAGAAGCTGGCTTTCTTCTTTCTCCATCATGGCAACATAGGCTTTTATCTTATCCATCTCGAGCCTGCCTTTAAAAGACCTGTCTTTATTATATTTACCTGGATCGCCATTCTCGATCAGTAATTGCTGCCTTTCCGCAATAGCAGCGCTTAACAGGTGCAGGTTTACTCTTTGAATGGGATTGTCTGAAATCAGTAATCTCAATTCCCGTAACAATGAATCTGTTTTTCCTTTAGCGGCCAGCCATGCTTCACGGAAATGCGCATCCCCGGTAAGCAGGTAACCACGCTGACTGCTTTCTGCATCAAATACCTGCAATTCACAGTTATGAAGGGATATGATCACCTGGTAAGTATGTTCTACATCGCTTACATATCTCAATTCTGTTTTATTCTGATCGGCATACACAAAAGCAAGCAGTAATAATATTATTACTGAGAATACAAAGATCACATATGAAATGCGGCTGTCCCTCATAGCTTAAATTGAATAATCTATTAAAGTGTAGAATCATTTCCCCGTTTCTATAGCAGGATAGCTTTGGTATAAGGAGATATGAAATTACTAAAAAAATGAAGCAATTGACCATCAATGTATTATGAATTTTTTACAGCATTTTTTTCTGGTCTCCTTCTTGCATTAATATAAACATCTTCTCTCTTTAAACCAACGGCTATGTTAAATCAAGTTCAACTGCAGAAGCAATCACTGAAGATATGCCCTCAACAGATACAGATGCTGGGTATCTATCACCTTAACTCCATCCAGCTCGAACAAAGAATACGCGACGAAATTGACGAAAACCCTTTACTGGAGGCCGAAGCGGAAGACGACAGCCTGGAAAATTTACAACCCGAAAAAGACGATCCACAGGATTACCAGGATTGGGAAGAATATGGTTATGATGATATTCCCGATTATAAACTCGAAACGGAAACCTATATACATAATAACAATGTTAACCTTCCGATGAAGGACAGGGTAGATTTCAGGTCAAGCATCAAACAGCAACTGATCAATCTCACACTTACTGCGGAAGAAAAAGAGATCGCAGAATATATCATCGATTGTATCTCGGATAACGGGTTCCTTGAAAGAAGCCTTGCGGAAATAGCCGATGATATCTCTTTCTCCCAGAAAATATTTGTAGAAGAGACCGTTGTAGAAAAAATATTGCTGCAGATACAGGATCTTGATCCCTTCGGTATCGGCTGCAGGAATATCCAGGAGTTTTTATTAAAGCAACTGAATGCGCAGAAAAAATGCCCGATCGTAAAGAAATCCATTTTACTGATCGATAAATATTATAATGAGTTACAGAAAAGAAGTTTCGACAGGATCTGTAACGGGCTGGATGTTGATGAAGAAGAAATTTCCATCATTTTAAAACACATCAGTACACTTCAGCTGAAACCGATGAATATAGCTGCAGAGGACATGATCGTAAAAGAAACCATCATCCCCGATTTTATCCTGACCATTGAAGGAGAAACTTTAATGGTTGACCTGTACAGGCAAAAATCAAACAGGCTGTATATTAACCAGTCGCTGATGGAAACGGTGCAGCATGCAGAAGGCCGCACATCCGAAGAAAAATCAGCCATGCAGAACATGAAAAGCAAACTGAATTCGGCGATGTGGTTCATCAATGCTATCAAACAGCGTGAAGATAATATGCTGCGTATCGTAAGATCGATCGTAAAAAAGCAAAAGGATTATTTCCTGCACGGCGATGAATCCTATATCAAACCCATTATCCTGAAAAATATCGCGGAAGAAGTGGGCCTGGATATTTCAACCATTTCGCGCGTGACCTGTAATAAATATATCGATACGCCCTTTGGCTATATTTTGCTCAAGAACCTGTTTACAGAAGGAATTGTGAATGAAGAAGGCGTATCGGTAAGTAACCGCGTGGTGCAGATCAAACTGAAAGAGATCATTGAAGCGGAAGACAAACGCAATCCGTATAACGACCAGCACCTGGTTACCTTGCTGGAAGAGCATGGAATAAAGATTGCAAGGAGAACTGTGGCGAAGTACCGCGATCTTTTGAATATACCGGTAGGCGATATGCGCAGGATATGGGCAAAGGCAGTTTAATACTAATTAAAAAACATTTACTTTTAAGATAACTAATACCATTTCCTCATATGAACAAAATCCTGATTATTGATGACGACATGGATATGTGCCGGCTGCTTGAACGTTTCCTGACCCGTAACAATTTTGATGTAAAGTTTGTGCATAATGGAAAGAAAGGCCTCGAAGAGATCGCAGCCAATGCACCTGATGTGATCCTTTGTGATTTCAGGCTGGAAGATACTGACGGAAAAGAATTGCTGATCCAGATAAAAGAGCGGTTGCCGCGTGTGCCTGTAATTATCATTACAGGCTATAGCGATATTAAAATAGCGGTAGAAGTAATTAAACACGGCGCTTTTGATTATGTAACCAAACCATTGTTCCCCGAAGAAATATTATTGACCATTAAAAAAGCGCTGAGTATTTCAAAAGATACTCCGGAGCAGCCATTGAATGGGCACGCCGCAGTAAAAGAAGTAATACAACATGCTGCTGAAACAGCATCGAACAGAAAAAAACAACCAAGGCCGAAATATATTTTTGGTGAAACAGCCGAATTCAGGAACATACTGAAACAGATGGATCTCGTTGCACCAACCAATTACAGCGTGATCATTTATGGCGAGAGCGGAAGCGGTAAAGAAGCCATTGCACAGGAAATACATGAGAGAAGCAAAAGGAAAAAAATGCCTTTTATCGCGGTTGATTGTGGTGTCCTCTCAAAAGAACTTGCCGGGAGCGAATTGTTCGGCCATGAAAAAGGTTCATTCACCGGCGCGCTTGCACAAAAAAGCGGAACGCTTGAATTAGCCAATGGCGGTACCGTTTTCCTGGATGAAATATCAAACCTGCCATATGATGTGCAGGTTTCCCTCTTACGCGTTGTACAGGAAAGAAAAATGCGCAGGGTGGGAGGCAATAAAGACATTGAACTGGATATCCGCATTATTGTAGCAAGCAATGAAAGGTTATGGGATGAAGCGAAGAAAGGAAAATTCAGGGAAGACCTGTATCATCGTTTCAATGAATTCAGTATTACGGTTCCGCCGTTGCGTGACCGGAAAAATGATATCATGACATTTGCGCATTTTTTCCTCGATCAAACCAATGATGAGCTGGACAAAAATGTGAACGGCTTCAAACCCGAAGTGGAACAGATCTTTAAAACATACGGATGGCCAGGCAATCTGCGTGAATTAAAAAACGTAGTAAAACGTTCCGCATTGCTGGCTGATGGAAATATGATCGATATTTCCGTATTGCCATTTGAACTGGTGAATCACAGCAAACTCACTTTTGATGTGGCGCAGCACGAACCCGAAGCCGAAGAAAAAACAACTGCATATCACGAGCCTGCAAATCATCATACAAATCCATCTTCTTATGCCAATGCACCTGTTGCCATGGAAGAACGCTATCCTGATAACAGGCACAAAACGGTTGAGATCAGTTCGCATGCATTGAAAGCAGTAAGCATTGATGCGGAATATGAAATGATCGTACAGGCGCTTAAAAAAGCCAACTACAATAAAAGCAAAGCAGCAAAATTACTTAACGTAGACAGGAAAACGCTTTATAATAAAATGAAGCAGTACAATGAATTCAACGAGGAATAAACGAGTGGCTGTGTATGTTAGAATCTTTCTTATCAGATCTTGCGTTTATCAAAGAAACCCTTGACAAAGACGGGGATCACAATTTTTTTGGCAAGAACTTCTCTTTTTTTTCTACGGGCCCCATCCTGTTTTACAATTCAGACAAGGATACCATTATTTACATGAACAGCCACTTTGCTGACGAGCTCAATTATACCGTTGAGGATCTTGCAGAATGGAAGTACAGCATTTATCCCTTATTAAGTGCCGAGAGCCAGGAAGGTTTCCGCGAAGCGATGCGGTCATTGCTTGACAGCAGTAACGGCGAATCCACGTCTGACGAGAGTTTTAAACTGCTGGCTAAAAATAAAAAATACAGCTATTACCGTGTTAAGATCCGGAGGCTTCATAAATCTTATTATTTTATCCAGTTAGAAAATTCATTGAAAGCCGCTGTGCCGGTTTTGAAAAACAGGACAGCCGATGAATTAATGAATGATGCGGAAGCCATACTCAAATTCGGTTTCTGGATGTTTGATAAAACCATTGATAAATTATTCTGGACGAAAGGAATGTTTCATTTGCTGGAATACGATGATGTGGATGATGTTACCCCGGGCATCAATTTTTTTCATGACCATATCATTAAAGATGAACTGTTCCTTGAGTTTGAAAAAAAACTGAATGATGGTGAACTAAAAGAAAATTACCGCATCAAATACCAATTGCGCACCAATAAAAATAATATGAAGATCGTAAGCGAGCATGGAAGGGTGCAGCGCGATGAGAGTGGTAAAATACTTCGGATCACAGGGCTGATCAGAGACATCACCGTACAGGAACAAAGCATGAAAAGCCTGGCTGATTATAAAGCGATGATGCAGGAAAATGAAGCATTCTTAAAATACGGAACATGGGAAAGTAATGGCGATGGCAGTAAAATTCTCTGGACAAAAGGTATGTACCAGATATTTGGATATGATGAAGCAGAAGAACACGCATTGCCTATCAATGCGGATCTTTATCAGAAACACATCACCGAACCGGGCCTGGCAATTGAGGAAGAAAGTTCGGGTGCTTTTCTTGAAGGGAAAGATTTTTATCACCGCGATTTTGAAATAAAGGATGCGAAAGGAGTTATAAAAATTTTATCTACTTATGCGAAGATCATCCGCAACAATGAACACCAGATACAAAAGATCATCGGTACAACGCGCGATGTAACGCAGTTTAAAGAATACGAAAAAACACTGGAGAACCAGATCGCTGCACTAAACCGCTCCAACACTGAGCTGGAAGAGTTTGCCTATGTGGCATCGCATGACATGCAGGAACCGCTCAGAAAAATAACCACATTCGGCCAGCGTTTACGAAACCAGTTTACCGGACAGTTAACGGAAGATGGCGAGTTATATCTTTCAAGGATGATGAATGCAGCGGAGAATATGCGCAACCTGATAGATAATCTACTGGAATATTCAAAGATCACCAGTAGTAAACAAACATATGAAGAAGTTAACCTTTCCGAGACCGTTCAGGAATCGGTCAAGGATCTCGATATATCCATATTAGAAACAGGCGCCAATATTTCTATCACAGCATTGCCGGTGATTGAAGCCATACCGAGCCAGATGCGCCAACTCTTTAATAACCTTCTGCATAATGCTATTAAATTCAGGAAAAAAGATGTATCGCTGATCGTTACGATCGCAGAAAAGAAGATGAGCGCTGCAGAAAAAAAATCTTTTCATTTGCCCGCAGACAGGGAATACCACCAGATTACGATCACGGATAACGGCATAGGGCTGGAGCAACAGTATGCAGAAAGAATATTCCAGTTGTTCCAGCGTTTAGAAGGAAAATCAGAATATCCCGGAACCGGTATCGGGCTGAGTATCTGCCGAAAGATCGTAACCAATCATAAAGGGTTGATCTTTGCAGCAGGCGTACCGGGAGTAGGTACCGTTTTAACCATCATCTTACCTAAACATCAATAATTATTATGACCGCATCGCCGCAACAACTGCTCCGGATTTTGATCGTAGAAGATGATGAAGATGATTTTTTGCTTATCAATGACTACATTAAACACCTGCGTTCATGGAAGTGCGAAGTAAAATGGGTATTCCGTTATGATGAAGCGGTGCAGGAATTATGCAATAATAATTACACGATCTGTTTTTCTGATTACAGGCTGGGAGCAAAGAACGGGATTGACCTTATCAAAGATATCCTGGCGCAGAACTGCAGCACGCCTATCATTCTTCTTACCGGCAAAGGAAATTATGAAATAGATATTGAAGCAACCAAAGCGGGCGCGTTTGATTACCTGATCAAGTCGGAACTGGATGAAGATAAGCTTGAGCGCACCATCCGTTATGCATTGGAACGCGCATCAAACCTGCAGAAGATCAAAGACAGCGAACGCAAGTACAGGAGCATCTTTGAGAAGTCGAAAGACATTGTGTTCATTGCCGATATCGATACACGCATCATCACCATTAATTATGCTGTTACCGATATACTCGGGATATCTGTAGAAGAATCCATCGATCAAAAGCTGAGCAGTTTTTTTCATACAGAAGCACAGGCGAATGTTTTTATGGATCTGCTGAAAGAAGATGGCGAAATAGAGAACTATGAAATTGAACTGACGAATACAGGCGAAACGGTGAAGACATGTTTGATCACAGCATCCATAGAAGTGGATGGCAACAACCATAATTACATACAGGGTATTATTCATGATATCACCAGCTTAAAGTTGGCGGAACTGGCGAGCCTGCAGGCTGAAAAGCTTGCTGCTACAGGCCGTTTTATCAGAACACTGGCGCATGAAGTGAGGAACCCGCTGAATAATATCAACCTGGCTGTTGAAAACCTGGTTCAGCAAATGGCCGGTGAAGACGACAAGATATACCTGGAGATCATTGAAAGGAACGGCAAACGGATCAATGACCTTATTACGGAGCTCCTGCAAAGTTCAAGGCCTGCTGATATGGATCTGAAAGAAGTTTCTCTTTTATCCGTACTTAATAAAGTGATAGAAGCGGTGCAGGACAGGGTATTGCTCAGAAAGATCAGTATCGGCTTTGAGCATGGTGAGAGCGATTCGGTAATTAAAGCCGATACGCTGAAGCTGGAGATGGCTTTTCTCAATATCCTCATCAATGCAATTGAAGCTGTGCCTGATGAAACGGGACATATACAAATACACACACAAAATAAAAACGGAACTGCCATTGTTATGATCAGCGATAATGGCTGCGGAATGAATCCTGAAACAAAAGCCCGTTTATTTGAACCGTATTTTACTTCAAAGAGAAACGGGTTGGGGCTGGGGCTTGCTACCACCCTAACTATCCTTAATGCACACAACGCATCTATTGAAGTTCATTCACAACCAAACAGCGGCACCATCTTCCAGGTAAAATTCAGGTAGGTGCATAAAAAAGAGGAAAGAAATATTCATTTCATTTCCTCTGTGTCAGTTCTACCCGACCTATAATCCAAAGCTTATATAGAAAGAGAGTACACTATTCTTTGAGTTAGGTGTTACGTTTCCAGACAGGCCGGGCTTGCCGATCTCCTGTAAACCATAATTATATCTTGCGCCTAATGATGTGGTGCCGATGTCAAATCCAACTCCACCAAAAAGTCCGTAGTCTGTTGATTGAAAATTATCTTTATTCAGTTCAGTAACCCCGTTGATGTTTCCATTCTGATCAACATCTTTTACTTTGGCAGAAAGAAGAAAAGCAACATATGGCCCCGCATGTATGTTGAAATTGGATGTGATATTGATCACCGCTGCAACAGGTACTTCGAGATAATCAAGATCGAAACGGTATTTGCCGCTGCCAAGTGCATTGTTATAATTGAGTTGCGAACCTTTCATAGAATACAACACTTCAGGCTGAACAGAAAAACCTCGGGCAACAGGTAATTTAACAAACACACCCGCATTTGCGCCAACTTTTGTGTTCTCATCCTTTACATCGTTGACATAAAGATTAGAAAGATTTAATCCGCCTTTAATACCCATCTTAGGTGTTAAGTGCGATTCAGTGGATGTTTGCTGCTGTTGTGCTGCTGTTTTATTTATTGACATACCCAGCGCCATTGATAAAAAAGCCAGGCTAAGGATCTTAAACGAATACTTCATATCAACCGTTATTTTTTTTATGCATAATGGGTTTCAACATCAAAATCGGGTGTGAAATAGTAGTCGTCGCCACCGGCGCCAAATAAACCTTCGAATACTTTTTTACATTTGCTGAGCCATGTTTGCGGTACAGAACTTTCTTTTTCGAAATAATTTACATGTGCAATTTTTACAGAGAGTAGTAATTTATCGGTGCTTGCCCTTTCTCTCAGTTCATCATCAATATCTGCACAGGCAAGTTCTTCCGGATCGGTTACGATCCTTGCCACGCCAAACACATTCAGAAAGAAAGGCGAACCTTTCTTATAGTAGTTAAGGGCGGCAGGGAATTGTTTATCAAATTCTGTGATCGCCTGTATCGGCCTGTTTACAAAAAACCAAATAGAGCCGTTGTCATCTACCTTTAATGTATTAACAACAGTTGGGTTGAGGTTTAAAACACTATTACTATGGCTGTGAAAAACAGCGGTTCCCAGTTCACCTATCTTTGAGCTGATAAAACCAAGTTGTGTTGAATTATTCATAAGAAATAATTTTCTTACATAAGTCCAAATCCCGTTCCATTCTTTGAAACGAATACTTTACACCTGTAAAAAAAGCGTTGGGGAATTAAATACACATCATCTTCCTGTTATTTGCTGAATAAGTGCCCCTCCACATAATTAGTTGTGGTATGTTTTTCGCATTTAACTATGTATGAAAAAAGCGGTTAAATGGATTACACGGATAATAGTGGCTGTATTCCTTCTTTTCATTCTTTTATTGATCATTATTCATACAGGCCCTGTGAAAAGGTTTGTACGAAACAAATTGCAGGCTTACCTATCTTCTAAAATCAAAACCGAAGTACGGATCGATGCAGTTAACTACCTTCTTCCGAAATGGGTAGAGATC